>DVHK01000111.1 GCA_018712135.1 Candidatus Coproplasma avicola
CCCCGTTAAATTACAAATAGTTCCAACATATTATGCCACAAAACATCTCACAACAATAAATCAGCAACCCAAAAATTCCACACCCTTCAACATTACGTCGTTGACAAGGTCGTTTACGAGCGAGTAAAATATAATTTTTCCGTGCCGCTCACATTTGACTATGCCGAGGTTTTTGAGCAGCCGCAACTGGTGCGAAACGGTGGTCTGGTTTATGCCGAGCACGCGCGAAAGATCGGTTACACACATTTCTGAAATTGCCAGCGCCGACAGCATGCGGACGCGCGTCGGGTCGGCGAAAATAGAGAAAAATAACACAACGCTTTCGAGCACGTCGCCTTCGGGCACGTATTCGCGCACGAGGTCTGCCGTTCTTTTGTCCAACAACATCATATCCTGCATAATATCACCCCTTGAACGCGCAAAAATTACATCTGCGCTTTACAATGAAAGTATACACGAACATGTGTGTATCCGTCAATATGATATTATAAGCGGTTATGACGAAATATAACTTATATTGTCTTATTTATCTTCTATGGCAGTAACTTTGTAGCCGGCGTCCTCTACCACCTTTTTAATTTCGTCGTCGGAGACGGCCTCGCGGCTGCGGATGACGGCGATATTCTTTTTGAGTTTCACGTCGCACGATACCACGTTGTGGACGGCGGACAGTGCCTTTTCTACGCGGCCGGCGCAATGTTCGCAGCACATACCTTCGATTGAGACAATTTTTTTCATAGATTCATCTTCCTTTATGTCATTATTTATATTGCTATCCCCCGACATATTGCCCTGCGAAGGCGGGTTTTCGCCCGCGGGCGATGCGAGGTTTTTATTTTTATAGAGCAGCAGTCTGAGCGCATTGCCGACGACGAACAGCGATGAAAGCGACATGCACGCGGCGGCTATCATGGGGTTAAACGTGAAGCCGAGCGTCGAGAAGGCGCCCGCCGCGACGGGGATCATGACGACGTTGTATATGAATGCCCAGAAGAGATTTTCCTTTATGTTGCGCACGGTTGCGCGGCTTAAATCGAAAGCCGTGTCGAGGGTGCGTATGTCGTCGGAGACGAGCACGACGCCCGCGGAATCTATCGCTACGTCGGTACCCGAGCCTATGGCTATGCCGACGTCCGCCTGTTTGAGCGCGGGGGAATCGTTTATACCATCGCCCACCATGGCGACGCAACCGCCCACGGACTGAACGTTTGTAACGGCTTTGAGTTTATCTTCGGGCATGACCTCGGCGACGAATTGGTCTATGCCGACGCTGTCGGCGACGGCTTTCGCGCACGTCTGGTTGTCGCCCGTGAGCATAGCCACGCGCATTTTGCGCTTTTTGAGGAGGGAAACCGTTTGCTTTGCGCCCTCTTTTAGGCTGTCGGAGACGGCGATGAGTGCGGCGACCTTGTTATCTTCCGAAAGGTAAAGCACGGTTTTGCCCTGCGAGGCGAGCTGTTCCGCCCTGTCCGAGACCGACGAAGGGATTTTTATGCCCGAGAGCAGACGGGCATTGCCGAGGCGGTAATTTTTGCCGCCGCTCTGCGCCATGGCGCCCTGACCGACGATGTATTCGAAGCCGCTCACTTCGGCGCTGTGCGGATGATAGTCGACGACGCACTTTGCGAGGGGATGGTTTGAATGTTTTTCTATGCCCGAGGCGACTGAAAGCAATTTTTCCTCGTCGCCGCCGAAGGTCACGACGGCGCAAACCGAGGGCTTGCCGACGGTTATGGTCGCAGTTTTGTCGAGCAGAACGCAGTTGATGTCGCTCAGCCTTTGCAGATTTTCGGCGTCCTTGTAGAGCACGCCGAGGGATGCGCCCTTGCCCGTTGCCGTCATTATAGCGACGGGGGTCGCGAGTCCCAAAGCGCACGGGCAGGAGATTACGAGCACGGATATTGCATAAGTTACGCAGTGTTCGGGGACGAACGCGCGGTCGATAAGCAGCCAGATTATAAACGTGAGCAGGGCGATTGCCACGACAGCGGGCACAAAAATGCCGGCGATTTTGTCGGCGAGCTTCTGAATGGGAGCCTTTGAAGCGCCCGCCTCGCGCACCATTTTAACTATTTTTGAAAGTGTGGTGTCGCTGCCGACCTTGCCCGCCTCCACCTTTATTACGCCGCTTTTGTTGAGCGCGGCGGTGGTCACATAGTCGCCCTCCGCAACCTCGACGGGCAGGCTTTCGCCCGTGATAGCCGATTTATCGATGAACGAACTGCCCGAAACCACTTTGCCGTCGACGGGCACGTAGTCGCCCTGACGGACGACGACGATGTCGCCCACCTTTACTTTGCCGACGGGCATTGTTATAAGTTCGCCTCCCCTTTCTACGGTGACGATATCGGGCGCGAGCTTTAAAAGTTTTTCGATTTCGTCGCCCGTCTTGCGCTTTGCCTTTTCCTCTAACCACTTGCCGACGTCGACGAGCGCCAGAATCATGGCGGCGCTTTCAAAGTGCAGGTTCATGGCGTTGTGGTGCGCGTCGATGCCCATGAATATCATTACGGTGAGCGCCAGCGAGTAGGCGAACGACACGCCCGAGCCGAGCGCGACAAGCGTATCCATATTGGGAACGCGGCGAATGAGCGCCATAAAGCCCTTTGTGAAATATTGATAGTTGACGCCTATAACCGCCGCCGCGAGAATGAGCTGGTAGAGCGCGAACCAGCGCTCGTTGCCGTATTCGGGATTTAAAAAGGGCGGTATGGGCGCATCCCACATATGCCCCATCGAAACGTACATCAAGGGCACAAGAATGACGACCGAGATTATAAACCTTATGAACAGCAACTTGTCGATGCGCACCTCCTTGGGGGCAGGAGCATCGCCTTCGGCATACACGCCGTAGCCGAGTTCGCGGACGGCAGAAAAAATCTGCTCCTCCGTGACCTTGCTTTCGTCGAAGTCGACTTTCATGGTCTTGCCCATGAGGGAGACCTCTACCGAGTTGACCCCCTCCATCTTCCCCACAGCGCGCTCAATGCCCGACGAACACGCCGAGCACGTCATGCCGGTGACAACATAATTTTCAGTCATAGACACATCCTTGAATTGTTATGGTTTTATTATAACCGCGCGGACAATTTATGTCAAGCAATATCCTATAAATTTAGTAGGAATTTAAAAGGCAATAATATGCGCCCGCCGTAATGGCGAGCGCATATTACTGCTCATAGGGTATATGCAGCACAAAAATTTATTGCACGCAAAACAGGCGGCGCGAAAAAGCGCCGCCCGCATAAGTTACGGTTGGTTTGAAATTACTTTGTTTCCTGCTTTATGACTTCTTCCTTGTCATAATAGCCGCAGTTTGCGCAAACCCTGTGCGCCTGCATCATTTCGTGGCAATGAGGGCACTCTACAAGCGTAGGAGCCGTTGCCTTGTAATTTGCAAATCTTTTGTTGGTTCTGCTTTTAGACTGTTTTCCCTTGGGTACTGCCATTTTTATATTACCTCTCTTATTTTTGCGTATTTATTGTTGCGACGCCGCACATTTTTTACATAAAAGCACTTCGGGCTGGCTGAAAACAAATGCGTCGTCCGCCGCGGGTCGGGTATCCAGCCTTATACCGTTATAACAGTAATTGTCCGCGTCGTCCTTTTCGGGTACGAAGAGCGCATCATAAACGTATTCGACGTTGCGCTCTGCCTCTTCAAGACAATACGAGCACTGACCTTTAAGCAAATACGAAATTTTGAGGGTTATACCCACGCTGTCGTCGTCGTAAATTTCGTACTCCCCCTTTACGTTTATGTCGCCTTCGACCGAGGCGAGCGGGAGAATGAGTTTATCGGCGGGGGCGGGATAACTTTCCTCAAACTCACCGACAAATTTTTTTAAAGCAATCAGCCTTTTTACGTCTATAATCATACCCGATTTGACCAAACAATTATATTATAAGCGCGCAACTTTGTCAACTCATTTTTTACAGGCTGACAAAATAAAGCAGACAGAAAATTATTTGCATTTATTCAGGCGGCAGAGCCGCCCGCCGCGTTAAACGAGAGCCAGAGTTTCCCTTGCAATGGCGAGTTCTTCGTTTGTGGGAACGACGAGAATTTTAACCTTGGAATCCTTGGCGGAAATATCGCGGATGGCGCCCGTGTTTTTGCCGGCATTGGCATCTTTATCGAGCTTGACGCCGAGGAATTCGAGCCCTTCGCACACGCCTTCGCGCACCTGGGGAGTATTTTCGCCTATGCCCGCGGTGAACACGATGCAGTCGAGCCCGCCCATAGCCGCGGCGTAGGAACCGACAAACTTTTTAGTCTGGTAATTGAACATGTCGAGCGCGAGCCGGCACCTTTCATTGCCGCCCTCGGCGCCCGCGATGAGGTCGCGGAAGTCGCTCGAAACGCCCGAGATGCCCAGAACACCGCACTCTTTATTGAGGTACTTGACCATATCGGCGGCGTTGAGACCCTTTTTGCGGGCAAGGAATTCGACAGCGGACGCGTCTATGCAGCCCGAACGCGTGCCCATGAGAACGCCGTCGAGCGGGGTAAAGCCCATGGAGGTATCGACGCACTTGCCGCCGTCTACCGCCGTTATGGACGATCCGTTGCCGAGGTGGCAGGTGACGATTTTAAGCTGTTCGGGCTTTTTGCCGAGGTACTTTGCCGCCTCCTGCGAGACGTATTTGTGCGAAGTGCCGTGCGCGCCGTATTTGCGCACGCTGTATTCTTTATAATCTTCGTACTTTATGCCGAACATATAAGCCTTGGGGGGCATGGTCTGGTGGAAGGACGTGTCGAACACGAGCACCATGGGGGTGTGGGGCATGACCTCTATACAAGCCTTTACGCCCGTTGCCGCCGCGGGATTGTGAAGGGGGCCGAGCTCGAAAGTTTTTTCGAGCGTTTTGAGGACCTCGTCGTCGACGAGCGTCGGCTTTTTGAAATATTCGCCCGAGGCGACGACGCGGTGACCTACGGCGCCTATTTCTTCCATGGACTTGATTACGCCTATTTCACTGTCGGTCAAGGCGTGAAGAACGAGCTCTATCGCCACTTTATGGTCGGGCATGTCCTGCTCAAACACTTTTTCGTGCCCGTTGCCCTTGGCTTTGAGAACCGAACCTTTTATACCTATTCTCTCTACATTGCCCTTTGCAATTACGCCCTCGGTCTGCATGTCGATGAGCTGATATTTTAAGGACGAACTGCCGGCATTGACAACCAAAATTTTCATAATTATCTCCTCACAAAAATTGTGCGCTGGCGACGCGCAACAATTTTTCGTGATTTGGGGAGCCAGCTCCCCTTTGCGCGATACCTATGGGCACTCATATTTATATAATCGCGCAAATTCCCCACGGTGAGCCGCAGGTATGCGCAAATTGGGTTGTGCTGCGCGAAAGCGTGGTTTCGCTTGCACCATTAAATTATTTTTATTGAAACGCTATTAAAACTAATTTCTAACGCATTGAATTCATGCAGTGGCTGGAAAGGACGAAGAGAAGCGAGCAAGACGAGGCGGGTGCGGCTTGTCCCGACGGGAGCATACAAAGACGTATGTGACCGAGGGCAAACGTAAACCCAACAAAGTATTGCAAAGCTTATATTCGTTCTTATTCGGCTTGAAGAGCGGTAACCGCCACCGTCGCCACAATATCTTCAACAGTGCAGCCGCGCGAAAGGTCGTTGAGGGGCTTTGCAAAGCCCTGGCATACGGGGCCTATCGCCATGTATCCGCCGAAGCGCTGGGCGATTTTATAGCCGATGTTGCCTGCGTTGATGTTGGGGAACACGAATACGTTCGCATGACCCGCCACGGTTGAACCGGGGGCTTTGAGCTGACCGACTTCGGGCGCGACGGCGGCGTCGAACTGGAATTCGCCGTCGAGGGCGAGCTCGGGAGCAGCCTCCTTTGCAAGGCGGGTCGCCTCCTGCATCTTGGGAACCGACTTGAAGAATTTATCGTCGTTGCCGCTGCCCTTTGTGGAGAACGAAAGCATTGCTACCCTGGGCTCTATGCCGGCAATGACCTGCGCCGTTTTAGCCGAGGATATGGCGATATCTGCGAGCTGTTCCGCCGTAGGTTCGATATTTATCGCGCAGTCTGCAAATACTGCCACGCCGTCGGGATTGTAGGGATTTTTTGCACCCTCGGGGGCAATCATGATAAAGCAGCTTGAAACGGTTTTGATGCCGGGAGCCGTTTTTACCACCTGCAAGCCGGGGCGGAGAGTGTTGGCGGTCGAGTGACATGCGCCCGAAACGTAACCGTCGACATCGCCCGCTTTGAGCATGAGCGCGCCGAACATTGTTCTGTCCTTAGCCTGCTTTGCCGCTTCCTCTTCGGTCATGCCCTTGGCTTTTCTCGCTTCGTATAATATCTTTGCGTATTCGGCGGTCTTTTCGGAAGTCAGAGGATCGACGAGCGTAATCCCCGTGAGGTCTACGTCGGGGGCGACCTTTTTGCACTCTTCCTCGTTGCCGATAAGCACTATTTTTGCAATACCCTGCTTTGTGATTTCCGCCGCTGCCTGCACGACGCGCCTGTCCTCACCTTCGCAGAGGACGATGGTCTTGCCGAGCTTTGCGGCTTTCGCCTTGATTTCATCAAGTAACGACATATCAAATTCTCCTTAAAACACTTTATTTAGCGCCGCAGTCGTGATATAATTATAGCGGCGACATAACTTAACGCCATTATTATATAATAAAATTTTGCAATTGTAAAGGCAATAATGAAAATTTGCGCGATTATTTGTGAATTCAATCCATTCCACAACGGTCACAAATACCTGATTGAAAATGTAAAAGCTTCGGGGAAGTACGACGGCGTTTTATGCGTCATGAGCGGACACTTTACCCAGCGCGGCGACAGGGCGATACTCGACAAATTTACCCGCGCGAGGCACGCCGTTATGGGCGTAGCCGACTGCGTAATCGAACTGCCCGCACCCTTCGCCGTCGCACCCGCCGAAATTTTTGCGCAGGGCGCGGTAAAGCTCGCCTCGTCAATACCCGACGTGTGCGCGCTGGCTTTCGGCTGTGAAGAGCAGCTTGACTTCAAGGCGCTCGCCCGCACCCTCTCGGACGAGAGCGCAGACTTTAAAGAAAGGCTTATGCGCGGGCTTGAAAGAGGCGAAAGCTATGCAAAGAGCTATGCGCGGGCGGTTGAAGATGCGTGCGGCGAAAAGATAGATTCGCCCAACAACATACTCGGGCTGGAATACGCCAAAGCCATTCTGAAATACCGCCCCGATCTTGAAATTATGACCGTGCGGCGCGTGGGGAGCGGCTATAACGACACGAAGTTGGACGGCAACTATGCCTCGGCGAGCGCAATACGCGCGCACCTCGGCGAACACGGTGTATACAACAGCGTGCCCCCCTTCGTCGCGCGCGACCTGCCGCAGAGCAACATGGACGACGGGCGATGGGAGAGCATAGTCAGATACGCCTTAGCCACTACAACCGCAGACGGGCTGAACGCCGTCTACGGCTGCGGCGAGGGGCTGGCTAACAGGCTTAAAAGCTTGCAGCGGCTGCCGCTTGAACAAATAATATTGCAGGCGACGGGCAGGCGGTATCCTGCCGCGCGCATACGCCGCGCGCTGACAGCCAACGCACTTAAACTGACCGCCGCGGAGACTGAAAATTTTTTAAAGGGCGCGGGATATATAAAGCCGCTCGCAGTAAACGCCGCGCGGGCGGACGAAATGTTAAAGACGCTTTCCTCCTCCCCCTATCCCCTTGCGATTACAGGCAGCGACGTTGAAAAGCTGGAAGGTCTTAACGCCCGCATTTACGCGGCGAGCCGCCTTGCCGACGACATATGGTGCGCCGCGTGCGCAAAGGATATTTACGACTGCACGATAATTAAGGTGTAGTTAAATAAATTTATACAATGTTTGGCGCCCGCAAATTTTTGCGGGCGCCCGTCGGCTTTATTTTTCCTTTTTTAAAACGACCACATCATCGCACGACGGCGAATATACAATGCGCACTTTGCAGCCGATGTAGTTTTTTGAATAGCCGTAATGCTTGCTTATCATTGTCACCTTTGAGTCGCCATAGCTGAACTTTACGCCTATTTTATACATGCTCCTCGGAATGGACGAAGTTTCGAAAGGGACGACCATCATGAGCTTCGCGTCGTCGGCACAAAGGCAGCGCATGATGCCCTTTTTTATGACTATGCGTTCACGCAGGTACGCTGCAAGTGCGGGCGACAATGCCGCGAGAAAAATTGCCGTAGCTATGGCATAAATTTTAAATTGCCCTATAAACTCGCCGTAGGGCATCGTGTAAAATGGCCCGATGCTTGCGGCGGCAAAACAAAGCACCCATACTATGGCGCAAACAATTATAATTATATACAAAATTTTAGGATTTTTTATGCCGTATTTAAAACTTGCGGCAGTCTGATTGTAGCTTATATCGACCATACCTGCACCTTTGATTTATCATAGCATATTACGGGCGCAATGTCAATATATACAATAATATATTCCCCGCCGACGGAAAATTCCGTCGGCGGGGAATTGATGTTTTAATAATAATTTAACCTATTTCCTGCTTTATACGCTTCAAGGCGGACTTTTCGAGGCGGGAGACCTGCGCCTGCGAAATGCCGACCTCGGAGGAAATTTCCGTCTGGGTCTTGCCCTCGAAATAGCGCAGAAGGACTATGCTCTTTTCGCGCTCGTCGAGCTTTGAAATGGCTTCGTAAAGCGCGGCGCGCTCCGTCCACACCTCGTCGTTGTTCTTTTTATCGAAAATCTGATCGACAAGAAGAAGTTCGTCGCCCGATTTGTTATATACGGGGTCGTATAGAGAGACGGGGTCGGAAATGGCGTCGAGGGCGTAGGCGACCTCCGACACGGCGATGTTCATTTTATCGGCTATTTTATCGTAGGTGACGTTGTCGTCCTCGGTCTCCAACTGCTCGCGCACCTTTAAGATACGGTAGGCAGTATCCCTTATCGAACGCGAAACGCGCAGCGAATTGCCGTCGCGAAGGTACCGCTTTATTTCGCCCATGATGAGGGGTACGGCGTAGGTTGAAAACCTTACGCCGACGGACAAATCGAAATTGTCTATCGCCTTTATAAGCCCCACACAGCCCGCCTGAAAGACGTCGTCCGCATTGGCGTTTTTAGACCAGAACCTGCGCACGAGGGACAGAACGAGGCGCATATTGCCGACGATAAACTGATCGCGCGCCTCTTCGTCGCCCGCCTTTATGCGGCGCATGAGCTCGTCCTGCTCCTTTGAAGAGAGTTTGGGCAGACCGGACGTATCCACCCCGCAGATGACAACCTTTGATAACATAATACACCTCCGAAATGTATGTAATCAAAGGTCGGCGTTTATAAAGCGCGTGAAATGCGCCATAAGGCAGGTTTAATTATTACAGCCCCTTCAATGGCGCGTGAAATGCAACCTGCCGGTTGCGTTGCGGCAGACAATATTAATTATTCTTTGACCATAACGCGCGGCATCAAGCCGCGCATTTCACCGCCCATGCAATGGGCTATATTTTTTTAGATATGTCCTTTTTTAATTTTCCTATTATCTTTTTTTCGAGGCGGGATATGTAACTCTGCGAAATGCCGAGCACGTCGGCTACGTCCTTCTGGGTCATTTCGTCGCCGCCGTCCAGCCCGAAGCGCATACGCATAATCTTTTGTTCGCGCGGGGACAGGCGGGAGAGCGACGCCTTTAAAAGCTCCCTTTCGACGCCGCCCTCGATATCCGAATATACGGCGTCGGCATCGGTGCCCATCACGTCGGAGAGCAGAAGTTCGTTGCCCTCCCAGTCGGTGTTGAGCGGTTCGTCGAAGGATATTTCCTGGCGAAGGCGGGACATGCGGCGCAGATACATTAAAATTTCGTTTTCGATGCAGCGCGAGGCATAGGTTGCGAGCTTGATGTTTTTTTCCGACCTGAACGAATTTATAGCCTTTATGAGCCCTATCGTGCCGACGGAAACAAGGTCGTCGCCGTCCACGCCCGAGCCTTCAAACTTTTTGGCTATGTAAACGACGAGGCGCAGGTTGTGCTCGACGAGTTCGTTGCGGGCGTTGCTGTCGCCGCCCTCCAACAACTCGATCGCCTCCCTCTCCTCCTCGCCCGATAAAGGCAGGGGCAGAGCCTCGCTGCCGCAGATATAGTCGAGGGTGTTTTCGCCGAACAGCGAGCGGAAAATTTTCTTTAAAAAGTTCAACATCATTCAGCCTCCGCAAGATCGGGGTGGAGCACGGCGCGGCGGGAAAGTTCCCGCGATGCGCAGAAAAGCACGCCCCGAAGAGTAATTACTCTTTCTCCATAGTCAATCTCTACTTTGTCGGCTGTGAAAACGGGCAGGTTTTTGTCGCCTGCAACAGTATGTACGGTTACATATGTTTTTATGCGCGAAAGGTCTGCAAGCTTCTTTGCATAGCTTTCGGGCAGCACGCTTACAGGCACGCCGCGGCGGTAAACCTTGTTGCCGCTGTCGAAAAACGCGGGCAGGGAAATACGCGATTGCCCCGCATATATGCGGCATTCAACGGCTGTTTTGCTGCGCGAATGGACGAATTTTCGTGTAATTTTTTTTGCCACCACCGCCACACAAAGCGCGCCGAAGAGCGGAATGCCCACGGGTACAGATGATATTATCACCCCTCCGCCCTGCTCGAACGAGATGTCTGCCAGCGAAAAGAGCGCGATGAGCGCCCCGCCGAGGACGAACGTAAGCGCGGCGAATACCCCCGCGAACTTTAAATAGCCCCTTACCCCCGAAAATTTACCCGCGGCGAGGCACATGAGCGCGCCCGCGACAAGTTTTACAGCTATCGCCGCCCAGCCCGACAGGCTGAACAGCGGAAAGACGACGGCGAAGCACGCACCCAGCGCCGCCGACATGCTTATGCGCCACGCTCCCGCGCGGTTTTTTGTGACCGCCTTTGCCGCATAGAGCAGAAAAAAATCCATGCAGAAATTTTCGGCGAGGGCGTATTCGATGTACACCTCCATTGCGAGAGGTATTATATATCTATAATGTATGTCCAAAAATGTAAAAATACGACGCTTTTTGAATAAAAGCGTCGCATTTTTTAAAATTCAAGGTTATTTAAAATTTCTTCTATCTGCTCTTTACAGGAGCACCTGAACAGATTCTGCCTGACGGCGGAACTGTCCGGCATGCCTTTGACGTAAAAAGCAATCATCTTGCGCATGTACACGGTGGCGAAGCGCTGACCGAAATATTTATATGTATCGTCGAGCTGGGCGCGGATGACCGACTTTTTATCGGGAACCGGGGTGCCAGTGAGCTGACAGAACACGAAGGGATTATACATCGCCGCGCGGGCGACGGCGACGCCGTCGGCGCCCGTTTTATCCATGAGCTCTTCGGCATCATTTAACGAAAACACGCCGCCGTTGGCGATTACGGGGATTGAAACGGCGCTCTTTGCCGCGGCGATCGCGTCGAAATTTACGGGCCCCGAATACATTTTGTCGCGCGTTCTGCCGTGGATGGTTATAAGGCTTGCGCCCGCGTCCTCCACTGCGCGCGCGAAATCGCGCGCGACAATGTGCTCGCCGTCGACACCCGTACGGAATTTGACCGAAACGGGTTTGCCCGATTTTGCCACTTCCCTCACGATTTCGGAGGCGAGCGGAATATTGTTCATTAGCGCGCTGCCCTCGCCGTTTTTAAAAATTTTGGGGACGGGGCAGCCCATGTTTATGTCTATCAGGTCAAAGGAGGCAAGCTCATCGCTTTCGGCCGCCTTACGCATGAAATAGGGGTCGGCGCCGAATATCTGAACGGCGTTGATCGCGCCATAGTCGGGGGTCAACAGCAGAAGTTCGCGCGTGTTTTTGCTGTCGTAGCACAGTCCTTTGGCGCTGACCATCTCCGAAAAAGTCAACCCTGCGCCTAAATAGAAGCACATGCGCCTAAACACGCAGTTGGTGTATCCCGCGAGGGGCGCCAGAAAGACGTTGTTTTTTGTGACGAGGTTGCCTATTTTAATTTGTTTTAGTTGCATTTTTTGCCTGTAACCAATACCAGTCGTATTCCTCGTCGCAGAGGTCGTTTAAATTTTTGCCGTCGTCGGTTGCAAGTTTTTCGAAAACTTCGAACCGCTTTATAAACTTGTCGGTGGCTTCGCCGAGAGCCTGCTCGCTGTCTACCCCTGCGAGGCGGCAGGTGTTGACGGCAGAGAAAAGAAGGTCGCCCGCCTCTTCCAGAACTGCGGCTTTGTCGCCGTCCTGCAGGGCTTTTAAAAGCTCAATGACCTCCTCACCCAGCTTTTCGGAGGCAGATATGGGCGAGATAAAGTCCATTCCGCACTTTGCGGCGCGCTTGCCCACCTTCTGCGCGCGCATGCACGCGGGAAAATTCGTAGGCACGGCGTACAGACTTTGAGAGTAAGTGGTTTGATGTTTTTCCTTCATCTTGTTCTTTTCCCACACGCTGAGCGCCGAACTTTCGTCCGCCGCCTTGTCTGCACCGAATATGTGCGAATGTCTGAATATAAGTTTTTTGACTACGCGCGTGAGCGCGTCGGAGCCGGTAAACGCGCCCTGCTCTTCCTTGATTACGGCGTGGAAAGCCGCCTGCAACATTACGTCGCCGCACTCCTCCTCCATTCCGTCGTCGTCGGCGCGGTTTATGGCGTCGACGAGCTCGTACGCCTCCTCTATCATGTTCTGCTTTATCGACTCGTTGGTCTGCACCCTGTCCCACGGGCAGCCGCCGGGGGCGCGCAGGAGCTTTATTATGTGTTCGAGGTCGGCGTAGTCGTACCTGTCCTTTACGAGAAATTCGCCCTCTTCGACCGCGACTGCGCAGTCGGCGGTGTATTCCTTGAAGCGGTCTATCTCGTAAATTTTAATCTTATGCGCGCCGTCCTTATTTATAAACGTGCAGGGCGTCTCCTCGCCGAAGAGCTGCGAAAGCTTTGTTTTGACGAGGTCGGCGAGGTAAAAATCGTCGAGGTCGTATATGACCGCCGCGGGGCAGCTCTTTAAAGACGAAATGTCGTAAGCAGAAAGCGCCGTCACGCACCCGCTTTTGAGGCGTGCGACATTTTTTATGTACGAGATTTTTGAAACGCCTTCAAAAACCTCGGTCTGACGCGATTTTTCGAGGATGATTTTGCAGCCCTCGTCCTCGCTGACGGCGCCGTCGACGCAATATACTACGGGGGCAATCTTGGACTGCGCCATTACCCTGCGCGCAAGATTTTTGTTGAGAGTGTCGAAATTTCTCGAACGCTCGTACACCTCGTCGAGGTACTCTACCTCGTACCCCGAAAGCTGGGCATAAGCCCCGCCGCGCGAGGTGCGCGCCATGATTTTGCCCGCGCCGTCGAGCGCACTTTTAGCCGACAGCGTTAAATCGCCGTCCTTTGTTCCCAATCCTATGAGTGTGATTTTCATTTTTGCTACCTCTTATGCCTATAATATACCAAACATTGAGCAAAACCGCAACCAAAAAGCACACGTTTGAGGAGATTGCCGCACCCGTTACCGAAAGGTTTGCCATTGCCACGAGCGCGGCGGACAGCGCGACGCGCAGCGCGGCAGTTATCCACTGAGTTATGGTGCCGTACAGCGGCTTGCCGAGGGCAGTTATGCACGCCGACGACGTCTGCACGAGCGACGAAGTTACGGCGTTTATGCTCATCACGCGCACGAGCGAAATTAAAAGGTCGCGCTCAAACTTACTGAGCGACGAAAAGAACATGTCCGCGGCGAGCGGGCAGAACACATATAAAACTATTGCGCAGGGCAGGGAGATGGCGAGCGTTATGAGCATTGCGCGGGCAACCTGGGCCTTTGCCGCGGGCATGTTTCCGCTTTCGGCGAGGGGCGAAATTTTTGGCACGCCCGCCGCCGCGAGTCCGTAAGTGAGCGACACGGGAAGATTTACGAGCGTAATTGCGCAGCCCGAAAAGACGCCCCACAGCGCCGTTGCGTTATCTGCCGCTGAGCGAAGAAGTGCGACGACGACAATACTCTCTATAAGCTGGCTCAGCGGCATGGCGATTGCAGTGAAAGTTAAGGGGACGGTGTACTTTAATATAATACCGAAGTAGTCGGCGGGGCGATAAAAGAGCGGAACGGGACACTTTTTTGAGCGAGCGTAAAGAACTGCGGCATAGCACGCCGAAAGCAGTTCAGAAATTGTGACGGCTATGATGGCCGCGGCGACGCCGCGCACGGCGTCGCCGCGGAAAATGTAACATAGCAGCGAGCCGAGGGCGACTTTTATGACCTGTTCGGCTACCTCCGTCGCAGCCGTAGGGAACATGTTACCCCTGCCCTGAAAATAGCCGCGCACAACCGATATTACCGACACGAAAAACACCGACGGAGCGAGTAGTTTGCAGCACAACTCAACCGCGGGTTCACCCTGTGCGCGGGCGAGGGGTGCGGCGAGAATAAACATTAAAAGCGAGCCCGCCACGCCTATTGCGCCGTACAGCCTCATGGCGGGGCGCTCGGCAAAAGGACACTGGCGCGAGGATATAATGCGCGCTATGCCCGTGGGAATTCCGCTCGCCGAGATGGTTAAAAGTATGCAATACAGCGGGTAGACCATCTGATAGATACCCATACCCCCTCCGCCGAGAAAGGCGATGAGCGGGATGCGGTATACCGCGCCGAGCAGCTTTGAAATGAAACCGCCCGCGGATATCGTCATTGCTCCCTTTAAATAGCTCTGCTTCATTCAAACTGGTTGGCTAAAATAGTAGCCGAAAGCTGGGCGAGCTTGCAGGCGCCCTGTTCGATTTTGGCGCCCTGCTCGAACGACAGAAGCGCGACGGCGCCCAGACAGTCGCCGCCGCTGACTATGGGAACAATGACCTGAGCCGTAACAGATTTATCCTCGCCGTCGGTAACGGGCACAACGTCGCCGCCATCCGACAGGTTAGCCACATAACTTTTGCGGTTTTTCAAAATTTCGTCGAGCTGTTTAGAGATAGTCTTGCCCGCAACATCTCTTTTTCCGCTGCCCGATGCACAGATGACCTCGTCCGTGTCGCAGATGACCGCGAGGTGTCCCGAAAGGTCACTTAAACTTTTTGCCGTGCCGCAAGAAAACTGACCCAAAGAGGCGATGGGCGAATATTTTTTGAGCATGAGCTCGTCGCGATCGGTGAAAATTTCCAAGGGGTCGCCCGACTTCAAACGAAGGGTCGAACGAATCTCCTTAGGGATGACCACCCTGCCGAGTTCATCTATTCTTCTGACAATTCCTGTTGCTTTCATAATTTCTCCTTGAAAGTTAAGTTGAAATAAGTATGTGAAAACATTTAAGGAATATACCCGCACATCCGAACGCCGCCATCATAAATATGTATTATCTGTATTAACTGTAACTTGTGTATTATATAACACATGCGCACTTATGCGCATGACCGCATGTACAAGAATGCAGTTTAAACGCCGCCAGACAGAATAAAATAGGCAAACGACCCTTCGTCCATATGTGCCCGAAAAGGGCATTTTATAGTATAGTTTGACATATTATTACTTATTTCAGCCAAATTTGTATTGTATTATCTGTACTGTTTGTATATACTGTATTACAAAATACGACAAAAAACGGGCGGCGGCACGCGCATTTTTGCGCGTGCCGCCTGCCCTGAAATTATACCGCCTCTATATGCTTATTATACACGACGATATGATCGCCGCCCGTTACGCTGAAAATTCTGTATTGCTCCTGCTCGTCCGCAAAATGCACATAGCCGTTTTGGTTGAAAATTTCGATTAATATACCGTTGTCAAGCGAAATTTTGAGATCGTTTGCAACGCCGATATCGACGGAGAGAATTTTGCCGCCGACAATTTGGTTTTTGAACTTTTCGATATTGAAAAATTCGTCGTTGTTATTTTCGTCCCCGTCGTCACACAACCGGTAATCGCGCGTCGTCACCAGAATTTCGCCGTCCTTTATTATGCGCGCAAGGCTTTGCACGTGAATTGCGCAGTCGCCGAAGGTGAACATCATCATTTTACACGCGCAGGAAAGGCTTTCGAGCCTCGCCCCGACGATGCGCGCAAAAATTTGTTTGAGCAACGAACTGTCTATCTGTTTCATAAGCTGAATTTATCTCTTGCACTTCATTTTACAAATTAAAATCTCTTTAAAACAATTTCGTATTCTTAATATTACAATAGTATTACTTAATAAAAACCAGTGTATCGCCATGGCTAACACTGGTTTTGTGGCGGAAGGAGAGGGATTCGAACCCCCGGAAGCTTTCACTTCAACGGTTTTCAAGACCGCCGCATTCGACCGCTCTGCCATCCTTCCATGTTGAAATTACCAAAAATCGGCAATTTTATTCAGTTTTACGTTTTCCAAGTTTTAACCGCTTGATTTCAAGTGCTTTTCAAGACCGACGCGTTCGACCGCTCTGCCATCTCTGCAAAATACTTTATTATTTTAGCAGAGCCGCGCGCCGTTGTCAACTTATTTTTATGCATGAGAGTTGCCCAAAAGCACGTGGTAAAAATAATATTGCCTTTATTTATTATTACGATTAAGCCGCCGCGATAAAAATCGCGGCGGCGCATGAAAAATTTTGCCTTACTGAAATTCTTCTCAATGCGCGGACTGCGCCGCACATAATCTATATTATAAGTTCTGCTTTTAACGCCTTCACCTTTTCCGAAAGCGGCGCGGGCAAATGAATTTGCCCGCGCCGCTACAAAACATTATGGAGGTTTGGTTCCGCGCAGCGAGCTGCGCGGCGTGATGAACTTGTTTATGACGCGGCTTTAACGCCGAGCGCGCGGCATTCAGCCAAGGCGGCTTCGTCGGGCGTGTTATTGCAGATTAAACCTTCGGCGATGAGCACCCCGCCGACAGATGAGATATCGCTCTGCCAAGTGCGCATCCATTCGCCGTCGCCCCAGTCGTACGAGCCGAACAGCCCGACCTTTTTACCCGAAAGCTTATCCTTGACCGAGGCATACCAAGGCTCGAACTCGCTCTCTTCAAGGTTTTCTGCTCCCATGGCGGGGCAACCCATCAGAACGACGTCGGCATCGACCGAACTGCTGTCGGCTGCAGCCACAGGGATTAAATTTACCCGGGCGCCCGCACTTTGGGCGCCATCCGCCACGGCTTCCGCCATCAACTGCGTATTTCCCGTGCCTGACCAATATATAATATTTACTTTCATAAAATCTCCTTTATAAATTATATTTGCGCGTTGCCGCGCGACTTGTCATTGACATGCAATCAGGCGTTTGCACCTGTATTTTTGCAGAAAATACTTTCGAGCGAACACCCGACCGACATTCTTTGCAGAATTTTGCGGGTGCAGCGCTCGTATCTTTCAAACAGCCGCCTCTTCTCATCCTCGCCCTCGTAAACCTTCCAGTAGCCCGTAAGCTTTACGCCCTCGTTGGGGTGCGCGATAAAGGCGCGGACGTCTTCGACAGGGTAATTGAGGAAAACGCCTATCTCGTGCGGGAAAAACGACCCGCTCATGCGGCTTTTGAGAATTTCAACCGCCTGACAGGCGTTTGTATAGACATACCCCTCGCCGTTGAGAAAAGACTTTACCTCGTGGTCGGACAAAATTTCCTGAATTTTTTCGCGGTTATAAATATATAGCAGAATATGGCGGGCGTACTCTTTGAGGACGACAAACACAAAGCCGCGCTCGCCGAAGTGACGCGCGTATTTTTTTATGCAATCGCCGCACTCCTTTTTGAGTCTTACGAGGCTTGCCGCCTTGATGCCCGCAAAAGTTATGCCGCAATGCGCGCCGAGGGCGTATTCGGTTTCGCTCATAAAATACCTGCCTTTGCTTTTTATAAAGTTCGCATATGCGAACTACATGACATATTATATGAAATCCGCAGGCATTTGTCAACTGTTTCAACATAAAAATTAACCTTGGTTTATTGTTTTTCTCTACCCATAGTCGCAACTTGCTGCGTTGAAATCGGAAATGCATACGCGTACCCGATACTGCTACGCGTACATTTTGCGAAAGTTGTCACAAAAAAATTGCGGGCGGCGCGGCTTTAAAAAGCCGCGCCGCCCGCCGAAATGTGCGTTTAATACCGCATATATGCGGACATATGACGAAATTTATTTTGAATGTTTGCGCTCGTAGCGGACGAAGAAATACGCCGCGGCGATGCCGCCGACAAACAGCACTATGCCGAGTATGAGTTCCCACAGTTGGAAAGCGCCTCCCCACTTTGCATAATAGTCAAGCATATCGGTATTATAAAACATTGTTATAACCGAGCCGAGCGACATTCCTGCGACTGTGAAGAACGTGGTCGCGCGCCATTTTTCGATCAGCTTTGACATGCCTTTGGAGACCGTCAACAGCCCCGCGACAAAGCCGACGATAAGGCAGGCGTAAACGATGAATACAGCAGGATTTTCACCCCAATATGTTATGCTTATGGAATTTATCAGGGGTGTGAAGTAGCCGAGCATCATTAATATTGCCGTAGCTGAAAGTCCGGGGACGAGCTGGGTTATGGCAATGACATATCCGAGCACGAGGAACAGAATGTAATGATACCATTGCGCGTTTTCGAGGACGGCATTGCCCGTGGCGATGTTACATGATATTGCCGAAAAAGCTATGGGAACAGCCAGCCCGATAAGGAAAAGCGCCGCGCGGGGCGCGGTGATTTTTTCGCCCTTAATCTGGTCTGTAACGGCGGGGAACGCGCCGAGCATAAGCCCCGCAAACAGCGCAACCACGGCAAACATGACGAGATTTATGAGCTGTTCGACGGCTATAAATCCAACGACGAGCCCTATTACCGCGCCTATCGCGATGGGCAGAAGAAAGCGCACGCACTTTTTAAAAGATTTAAGCAGATTGCCGAAGGCATATAAAAGCTTTTCGTATAGCCTGAAAATGATTGCCACCGCCGAACCGCTGACGCCGGGGACGATTATGGCGAGCCCAATAAAAAGCCCGAGGACGCCGCCCTTTGCCACTTCCTTTTTGTCGGCATAGGCGAGCGAAAGTTCCTCTTTATCCTCCTGCCCGCTCTGTTTGGGTCGGGTATTTGTTTCTTCCATATATTACCTCGTTTTTAAATATTGTAATCCAAACCGTAAAAAAAGGCAAGCGATTATGCGGCGCTATCGGCGCCTGCGCGCTAAACTCCTTCTTCCTCCCCGGCCCGCTCGGCAGAGAGCGTGCCGCGGTAAATTTTTCCGCCCGTGCGGACGTCGATGAGCAGCGTTATATAAAAGATCGCAACGCCAATCGCCGCGACTATCATGTCCCAGATGGTGTCTGCGAGCGGGTGCCCGCCCGAGGCGAGCGCAGCCTTCCACAGCTGGGGGTCGGTGCCGAATAAGAGCGACATGGCGTATTCGGAAATTTCCCATATTGCCGCCACGCCGAGCACGGACAACATTACGAGAAGCAGTCTGCCCCACATTTTCATGCCTTGACCGCCCCAGAGATTTATAAAATAGTATACGAGCTGGGCGCACCACACGCCGAAGTAGGTGTGCAGAAATTTATCGTAATTGGGGATAAAGGCATAAAAATTGAGCGCCGTGCCGAGGTCGACAGAGATTATTATCTGGACGGTGACTATGACGACGAGGAAATAGGGGATTTTTATCTTTGCAAATTTTTCGAGCAGCGGAAAAATTACCGGCACTATCGCGTACAGCGGCGCCTGAATGTAGACCGATGGAATGACCTCAGGGCAGGCAATATGGTGCAGCGAAACGGCGAGTATGCCGAAAATAAGGCTGAACGCCAGCGGCGCCCACGTCATGATTGTTTTCTTGTTCATAAGCTTTATCTCCTTTCATGCTCTCTTTGCTACATGAGCGGCGAAACGAGGCGTAAAAGCGCGATTGCAACCGTCTTTACAAGTCCGTTTTTGGCGGGCTTTTGAGGATTGTCGCAGTCGGGGAAGGTATTTTCAAAGTCGGCGTTTATCTGCGCAAGGACGTTCTGATCGTCGGTTAAAAGAGCATCCTCGAACTGCTGATAAAAAGAACGCATATCGAAATTTACGGTACCCACGACGGCGCAGGTTTCGTTTATTGCCAGCTTGCTGTGCACGAACGAATCGCGAAGGTAATATATTTTTACGCCGTGTTTTATGAGCTTTTCGGCATTATCGCACGTGACGAGATATACATAGTACTTATCAGGCACGGATGGCAGGATAATGCGCACGTCGACGCCCGAAAGAGCCTTGTTTATTATGCACTGGGTCACGCTGTCGTCGGGTATAAAATAGGGCGTCATGATGTAAAGTCTTTCGCGGGCGGAAGAGATTACATGTTCAAATACGCTCTTGCAGATGGTCAGCTCATACTCGGGGCCGTCGACGTAGGGCGCGGCGACATATGACGATGAAAACCTTTCATAATGCCCCATATACGGTGTATATTCGCACTTTTTATTAGTTATGAACTCCCACTGTCTGAGGAAAAACAGCGTGAACGAATCGACCGCCTCCCCCTCTATTCTCAGCCCCGTGTCCTTCCAGTAGCCGTGCATATGCTTTTCGTTGATGTACTCGTCGGCGACGTTGCTGCCGCCCGTATAGGCAATTTTGCCGTCGATCACAATTATTTTGCGGTGATCGCGATAATTCATCGCAAAGGTAAAGCGCGAAAGCAGGCGGTTGAAAACGCGCACCTGCGCCCCCGCCGCCCGCATTTTTTTGCGCATTGCGTGCGAAAAGGCGCGGCTGCCGACGTCGTCGTAAATCATGCGCACATCTACGCCCTGTTTTATCTTTTCTTCGAGCACGTCCCATATTCTGCTTATTAAAACGCCGTCGGAAACGGCATAGTACTCTATGAACACGAAGGACTGCGCGCCCTTTAAGCTTTCGATAACGTCGTCGAAGAGCTGCGCGCCCGAAGAAAAATAGTTAAGGCGGGTGTTGTTGTACGAGCGGAAATTACCGGCGCTGTTTAAATATGCGCACATATGCGCCATCTCGTCGGAGGCGTTCACCGCAGTATGTTCGGGGAGGAAATGTTCGCTGCGGGCAAAAATTTCCCTGTGGCGGCGGCGTGCGCGGGCGTACATATACTTATCGTTGGACATAAAGTATATTATGAATCCGCAGAAGAAAAAAAGCAGAATGAAGAGCACCCACACCGCCTTAGCCTGCGTGTTGCGGTGGGACGACATGACCGAAATAGCGGTGAACACACTGATTACGAACATGACGGCGAGATACCACACCAACGCAATTGTGGCGGGAAGAAAACTGAGCGCAATTATTATGCCGAGCTGAATGAGTATTACCAGCGCGGCGAGCATGGTTTTGAACGCACCGACGTTGTTGTGTTCGGTGCGGATTTTTACGAGCTTATCTTCGGTGAAGCGCTGTCTGCGGCGGCGCGACCTGTCCTCCAACGAGCGCGTGGGAAAAGTAGGAAGATTAGGTCTATCCATTTACAGCCTCCTGACCATTAACCTCCTGCGGGGCGGGGTCGTCGAACCCCTCGGATTTTTCTGTATCGGCGGGAACGAGTTCGATCGCCTCCTCAATGAGCGCCTGCGTGAGGCGCAGTTTTTCGATTATTTTACCCGTGGCGATTTTGCATTCGCGACGGCGCAGGACAAAGCACAGTATCACGGACAAAACCGCGCCCGCGAGCGAAAGCCCCACACATATCCAGCCGATAAAATTCAAAACATCAGAAAACGACATGACGAGCCAAAGCCCCAGAACAGCAAAACATACGGCGACGAATACGATGAATACGGCTACCGCCGTGCTCTTTACGTGGGCGTTGCCCGTGATTTCGACGAGAGAATTTATGGCGCGCTCCATGCGCACCTGCAAGTATTGAAGCCTGTCCTTGTTGGGAATTTTGTGCGGGCGGCGCAGGCGCACATACTTCATGTCGTAATACTGTTTATCGTCCTCGGTGGTGATTTCCGTCCAGCCGAGCGCGCGGTAGCATTGCAGTATGCGGCTGAGCTGGTCGCTTTTTACCGACACGGAAAGATAATCGTAGTTGTTGTAATCCTTAGACATTTTTTACCTCATCTTTAAGGGCGCGCCTGCCCGAAACTATCATATATATGCCCATGAAAACCATAATTGCGCACACCGCCGTACCAGTCGCGATGCCCATCGTGCGGCTGAAAGCCGCATAGCCGGCGTGATTTTCGCCGAACGACACGAGCATGGACGTCTGCAAAACAAAGAGCGCGACGAGCGCGTCGGCAAAGCCGATATTGCGCAGGGCTTTTATTGAAAAATCATCCTGCTTTTTTGCCTTGCGTATGTTGCGCACCGCCAGCCCGAAGCGCACGAAAGTGTAGAGCGCGGCGGCGATGACGAGATAACCCGACTGCCTTCTGCCGGCGCCCGCAACCGACATGCTTACAATGTTGGCGACTATGAGAAGAGTGAGCATGATGAGCCATATGCCGCAGCGAACGTATTTTTTTGCAGAAAGCTCGGCGCGCTCGTCTTTTGTAAGGGCGCGCGCTTTTTTGCGCTTATCCATTAAAAAAGTGCCGCGCAACGCGCACAGAAGAATGTAATAGACGGCAAAAAGCCCATTCCAAAGCGCCGAATAATGCAGGGCGACGGCGCTGTTATACACGGCATATGCGGCGTTGAGCGCGACGGACGCACAGGCGATAACCACCGTGCGGTAGCCGTAATTTTTTACGAGATTGGAAGTAAATTCGTACCTTGCGGCAAACTCGAGCGTGCGCTGCTTTACCTTGGGAAATCCGTAAACGCAGATATAGCCGATGTATACGAGCGAAAGCAGGGCAAAAAAGTAACAGAAGTATGCCCCGACGTCGTTTATTCCGTTGAGCGACAGCACAATTGCGGCCGCAATAAAAATGCAGCCGACCACGAAAGCTATCGCAGCCTGGACGACGGACGGGTTGAGCACCCTTTGCCAGAGGCGTTTGAAATATAAGAGCAATCTTTTCATACCCCGCAAAAATACATTTTACATTTAATATATTAAGGCTTTATAAAATGCATGTAAAAATTTTGTAAATATTGTGATCAAAGCCATTATAACACATAAATTCCCAAAAATCAACAGGGTGAAGTAAAACGCGCCGGGAGTTGACTTGAACGACGATATATAATATAATTAATGCATGAAACAAATTTACATAAGAAGGGCGCTGGGCGCGCTTGCCGCAGCCGTACTTGCGTGCGCGCTTGCGCTTACCTTTACCATATCGGATTATTACATATTCAACCGCATTACGGAGTACGGCGTTGTATTTTGCATAAGCCAATGGGTTAAAAAGGGCGCGTTGCTGCTCATCCCATTAGCCGTATTTTACGGCAGGCGGAGCTGCGCCGACATCGTAAAGTACATACTGCCCGTATTCGTAATTTTAAGCTGCGCGCTGTTCGGCGACTTTTTTGACATAACCAAACCCGCCGACACGCCGGCGCAGGTAATATACAGCCAGGTCAACCTGTTCTTGCCGAAATGGCTGAACATGACGCTGTTTTTTGCGCAGAACGCCTTTATGCTCGCCATATGTGCACTGCTATTTGTGCGCGACGGCGCGAAAATAAGAGCAAAGAGTTTCATATATTTATTGCCCGCTTTGCTCGCATGTATGCCCCTCAACTTCTTTGAAAATTTTTTCGACATAAACACCATTCCCGCCGACAGCTTTTTGCGGTTTAAAAACTTCACCATATGGCACGCATTAGCGATAATAATATTAGCCGCGTTTACAATATGCGGATATTACTTTCTTAAAAACAAAAGCGGGCGCGACCGCAACGCATGGCTCGGCGCAATGGCTGTCACACTGCTCATACAGTACCACTCGAAGGACAGCGTTATAATGGGCGACGGCTACAACGTTTACCACACCGTGCTCGCCTGCGTGCCGCTGTTTATTTGCAACATAGGCGTATACATAGCCTCGCTTTCGGTATTTGCGCGCAAAAAGTTTTTGTACGAAACGGCGTTCTTCGTGCATGCCGCGGGCGCGCTGAGCGTGTTTGTTTACTTCGGAAAAGACGAGATGAGCAACTACGGAATTTTTTGCAGTTACTCCATTCTGTTTTTCACGCTCACCCACGCCCTGCTGTTTGCGCTCAGCGTTCTGCCCTCGGCATTGGGGCAATACAAGTTTAAAATGCGCGACTGCGCCGCCCCCCTCGTTTACTACTTTATCGTCATAATACTTGCCTCGGTTTGCAGCGCGCTGGTGACCTCCGCCTCCATGACATGGCACACGGAGGACGGCTATTATCTGACCGAAAGCGAGCTGATATACCCCAACTATGCGTTTACGCAAATAAATCCCCTGCCCTTCGAGATCCCTCCCGTGTGGACTCTTAAAATATGGAATTACGATTTGAACATGCTGTACATACTCGGCTTATATGCCGTATATGTGGCGCTGTTCTTTGCCTTCACGGGAGCGTACTACGCGTTCCTCGCCGTGCGCGCAAAGTGGCTTGCACGCCGCATATATGCGGGGCAATCTGCCGCTCAGGGCGAAGCTGCCGCAACAGATGAACGGGATGACGAAAACGACGAAAACGAATAGAGTGCGGCAAAGCCGCTTTAATACTCAAATACGCGAAAGCGCGCCGCGCGGACATTTTGT
>DVHK01000112.1 GCA_018712135.1 Candidatus Coproplasma avicola
CGCCCGCCGATTATTTCATCGTTTTATTGCGCTATAAATTATAAGAAATTTACGCCTTTTTAAGGTCTATCACGACGACCTCAGGGCGGTTGTTTATGCGCAGGGGGAATTCGGAATTACCCAGGCCGCGCGATATTATCATATGCGTAGACCCCAATATATGCTCGCCCGAAGTGAGTTCGGGCAACAAGCCCTGACCGGGTGCATACACGCCCTGACCCAAAAAGCGCCATTGCCCGCCGTGTGCGTGACCGCTTAAAACGAGGTCGTACCCCGCGCGGGCATACCGCCTTAAAAACTGCGGCTCGTGCGCGAGCAGAATTTTATAGGTGCCGAAATCGGGAGTAATTTCAAAAATCTTGTTGTTTTTGAGGTGAGCGCAACCCAGGCCGACGATTGCGACGCCGAACTTGACTATATATTCGTTTTCGAGGACGACCGCGCCTGCATCGGCAAGTCTGCGCGAAAAAAAGCGGTAGTCGCGGTAGCGCATTTCGTGATTGCCCGAAACGTAGTAAAAGGGCGCGATTTTTGCCAGCTGTTCGACGAGTTCGAGAGCCGCTTCCTCGCCCGGTTTTTTATAAAGGTGGATTATGTCGCCCGTAAACACTATAATATCGGGGTTCTGTTTTTTTACCGCCTTTACGAGACGGCGATTTTTTTTGCCGAAACGCTTGGCGTGGAGGTCGGAAAGATGGACTATGCGCAGATCGCGCGCAAGTTTGCCGCTGTAAATTTCGTGGCGGGTGACGGTCAGACAGCTGTTTGAAAACCAACACAACAGACAGAGCACACACACCGCGCCCACACTTATCAATACAGTTACTGTTATCTGAACGGCGTTCATACCCTGACCACCGCCCTGTAAATTTTTTTGCCCTGATCCATGAAGAGGCGTTCGTGCTCGGTTATCACGTTGCCTTCAAATGGCTGAGCCGCGAGGTCGCGGCAAACCGAAAGGATGTGCAATCCCTCCTCCTCATAGCTTTGCAGGGAATAATCGAAGAAAGCCTCGTCGTCGGTCTTTTGCCATATTTCGCCGCCGTCTGAAAGAAGGCTTTTATAAATTTTGAGAAAGCGGGGATTTGTAAGGCGCTGTTTTGCATAGCCGAGTTTGGGAAGCGGGTTTGAAAAATTGAGATAAAGCCGCGATATGCTGCCCTCGGGGATATATTTGGGCAGCACTTCCGCCGCGCAGATGAGAAAATGCACGTTTTTTATGCCGAGGGCGAGGGCGCTTTCGCACCCCTCTATCATTACGTTAGAAATTTTTTCGACGGCGATAAAATTTATGTCGGGATGAAGCCGCGCCATTGCGTTGACGAAGCCGCCCTTGCCGCAGCCCACTTCGAGGTGGACGGGGGCCGGGTGCGGAAAAACGCTTTCAAAATTTAAAAGGACGCGCTCTTCCGCGGCGAGCTTCATGTTTTTTTGGGAAAGGTCTGCCACGGTAAGAATGTCGCCGCATGCGGCGAGGCGTTCTTCGAGGTGGCTTTTCTTGTGCATTCTCATAGATAAATTTTACCATACGCGGCGGCACTTCCGCAACTGTTTATGCGTTCGCACCCGACACATTTTTATTTTATTTTTATTTTTTCACACCGTGTTTGAAACGCACGCGGCAGTATTAAAAGTAAGTGTCGGGTAAAATTCTCCGTTTCTGAAAGAAACTACCTTTCGCGCGTCGGGAGTGACGGAACTTTTAAGGAGGAGAAATATGGAAATTGCAAACTTTATCGACACTCTCAGCCTATACGGCGCGGACATTGCACTGCTTTCGGCGGCGACCTGCATCGCCTTTGCCGTGCTTAAACGCACTCTTTTAAAAAAGTGCCCCAAAAAGCTGATGACCTTTATGCCCTTTGTGCTCGGCATTGCAATTTACGCGCTTTATGCCGCGGTAAGCAACGTTGGTCTTGATTACGTCGCGCACGAAATTTATTACATTTGCGAGCGCGGCTTTACCGTAGGGTCGCTTTCAACGGCCATTTACGTATGGTATGAACAGCTTGCGGGCAAGGGCGGCGGGCTGACCGCAAGGGAGAGCGTTGTTTACGCACTGATTGCGGCATATGTGCCGACCGAAGAGGCGGAAAACGCCGCGAAACTCATAGCCGAAGCCTTTGAAAGCGACGAGAAGCCCGAGGCACGCACGGTTGAAGTTTTGTGCGGCTATGAGGATGGCGGGCTGAGCGAAAGCGGCGCGCAGGCGGTTGCCGCGCTGATTGCGGGCGCGCTTGAACGCATTGAGGGCGGCGAAGGATAAAGATTGCCCCGCGGGAGGGGGACGGGCTGAAAAGCCCGTCCCCCTCTTTGCGTCGGCGGGCGCATATTTGCAACACAATGCACGCGTGCGCACTTCAACATCTACCCATCCCCTCATGCGTCGCACAATTATCGCCGCCGAACCGCCAACCCTGCCGGACAGCCGCTTACCCCGCCGAGCGGAGAGACATATCGAACTCCGTCACCGCGTCGGTGAGGAGGGAATTTTTAAACTGTTCATAGTAGGGATAATGAAAGCGGTATAATAGAGTTCTGAGCCCGAGGGCGTCGCACTCCGACGATTGGAGGGCAGATATGAGCGAAGCAAACGCTTTGCGCAGCGCCTCTTCCCCGCCCGCGAGAACGACGTCGGGCACGACCCCCTCAGAAATCGACTGCGGATCCTCGGCGCGGTCAACGTCGCTTATCTGCACTACGGCAGAAAAAGAAACCGAAACCTTGGGCGCGCCGTTTTCTACGCGCACGCTGACGCCGCCGTTGCAATTGCGCATGCCGAGGGTGTAGAGGGCGCCGTCGGCTTCGCACGGGACGAAAATATGGCGCACCTGATTTTTTAAAAGGTTGAGCGCGAAAGTCTGCTCCTCGTCGAGCACGCCCGCGAACTTCCCGCCCGAAAAAATTGCCGTTCTGTCGCACAAAAATTCCTGCGGGGAATCCTGACCGCCCTGCTGACCGCCGCCCGACGAACTACCCGAAGAACTGCCCGAAGAGCCGGAACCACCGCCCGAAGAGCCGCTCTGCGAGCCTGACCCCGAACTATCGCCCGACGAACCATCTTCCGCCGACTGCGACTGGGCGCGTATGAACGGCATGTAACACGCCTGCGAGGGCGAGTTGTCGTCTATGCCGATTATCTTCAAGTTGACGGTAGAGACGTTGCCGCTCTTTTTGGCTTCGTCCGACAAAAGCCGCTCTATCGACACCGTGGCGGTGTTGCCGAAGCGCATTTTCGAGGCGAGCAGCTTACCCGCGCTACCCTTGCACATGGCGATCACCGGAGTGAGCTGGGTGTAGTCGTCGCGGTAAAAATAGTCGAGAATTTCAAATATTTCCCCCTCCCGACAACTTTCGCCGAGGATTAAAAGCTTGCAGAACACGAGTTTCGGGTAGAAACCCGTCTTTTTGTTTATTTCGTTGAGCGCGTCGGCGACGGTTACGCCCTCGCCCTCCACCTCGATATACTGCGTGCTTTCGCCGTTTTCCGACGGCTGGGGAATGGCGACCTGCGCCGTTACGCTTATGCCATCTTGGGTTAAGTCGATGCCCGCGCCGATTATGACGGCGGTTTTGCGTATGTCGACCAACCCGAAATCGTTTGTAAAGAACAAAAACGCCATTGCGATGATTACGACGGCATATATTACCGCGGCAATGCGTTTGAAATTAATTTTTTTCACGCTTTTTTCCTCCCGCGGCGTAAACTATCCAGCCGACGGCGGGCATGACATACGCGAACGCCAGCGTTATCCAGCCCATATATCGCGAACCCATGACCTGCGCGAGCGCAAACTTGTTGTTAAGGACAAATGTTATGGCAATGAGCACGGCATTTACGCCCACGGTAAACGCGGGGTGCCACTGCCTGCCCGTGGCTTTGACCAGGCAATATACCGCGAGCTGAACGTTTAAAACTATGGCAAACAGCATCGCTATGTCGAGCGCGTACACGGCGATAAGGTCGGTGCGCCCTATGAGGCTTATCGCCGAAAAGAATATCGAAATTTTGGTTATGGCGAAATACTGCTGCGAAGCGAGGTCGGAATACACAGCGTAAAAAACGGCGCACACCGCCGCGACTATAAGCCCGCCTATGGCGCAGGACAGTGAAATCTTTGCCGCATCCCCCTTTTTATATTTGAAATTGCCCATGAAAAGCAGCATGAGCGCGCCCTCGTTGAACCTGAAAAAACCGCCGGCGCAGCCCGAAACGAGCTGCGAAAAAGGCTGCCTTAAAAAGGGAAGGAGCGCCGAAAAATCGCACTCGACGAGCCCCATTATGACGAGCGTGGCGGCCGTAACAATAAAGATGGGCAAACAGACTTCGGCTGTCCTGCCCGCATTGGTCAGCCCCCTTCCCCCGGCGTAAACGGCAAAGAAAAAGAAGGGCAAAAAGACCAAAAGCGAAGGTATGGTATCGTAGAACACCTCATGAACCATAGCCTGTTGTTCGGTCATGGGGACGACGGTGCAGAGCACAAAATATATGGCGAAGAGCACGAAAACTATTCTTGCAGTCCACTTGCCCGCGGCGGCGCTTAAAAGCTCGAAAAATGTTTTGTCCGTCTTTGAGCAGAGCATACACACAGCCCATACGCACGCTGTTTGCAGGGCGGTGTCGACAACTACGGGCAGCCAAAGCGCGTTGCCGCACGCCGCCGCCATCGTAGTGGGATAGAGCATGAGCTTTATCGCCGCGTTGAACACGCACATTATAACGCATATCTGCCTGACGCTTAAATTATTCTTTATCATTTTTAAGCCTCACTTTATTTTTCGGACGGAGAGTGCGCGGGCGATTTTTCATGGAATAAAGATTGCTTTTATAGAACGCGTCTTTGAGGTCGCCCTCGACGAGGGGCGAAAATGGCGCAAGCAGCGGCACCCCGTAAGACTGCTCGGAACACAGGTAGCACAGAATGTACGCCGAAAGCAGCACTATGCCGTATAACCCGACCGAACCCGCAACGATTAAAAAAAGCAGCCTTAAAGTGGTGGTCGTTTCGACGAGGTCGGGCACGGTGTAAAGACATATAGCCGAAAACGCCACGATGATGATTGCGGGGGTTGAAATTATGCCCGCTTTTACCGCCGTGTCGCCCAGAACGAGCGCCCCGACTACCGAAAGCGCCAGCCCGACATATTTTGGCATTCGTATGGACGCCTCGTTTAAGACCTCCAACACCATGAGCGTTAAAAACATTTCTACGCTGGGCGAAAAAGGTATGCCCGAAACCGAACTTGCAATTTTGAAGAGCAGCTTTACGGGAATGAGCTGAATTTTAAAGAGCTGCGCGCAAATGTAGAGCGCGGGAAGCAGCACGCCGACGAGCACGGCGGCGACGCGCAGAAACCTTATTATCGTGGCGCGGTAGCTGGTTATATAGTAATCTTCCGCCGACTGAAAGTCCTCGACTATCATATACGGCGCGGTGAGAGCTATGGGCGAACCGTCGACGATTAAGCCCGCCCTGCCTTCGCACAGCTTTGCCGCGAAGATGTCCGGCTTTTCGCACGAGGCGCAGTGTTTGAAGAGCGAGCGCGGATGCTTGGATATAAACGAGGAAATATACGAAGAGTCGGGCACGAGGTCGATTTTGTTGCCTTTGATCTGCTCCTCTATCTGCGCCACAACTTCATCCCTGCAAATGCCTTCGAGATAGCAGAGCGCCACGGCTGTCGCGCTCTGTCTGCCCGAAGACAGCATTTTGACCTGCAAACGCTGACTTTTGAGCCGCTTTCTGACCAACCCCAGGTTGGTTTTTATATCCTCGGTAAACCCCTCCCTCGGGCCCTTGACCGTAATCTGCGTGGGCGGCTCCATAACCGCCCTGCCCGGGGGATTTTTCAGTCCTATGATGTAGAACTCTTTACAGCCGTCGATATAGAGCGCGGCATTGCCGTCGAGAATACCTGAAATCGCGTCCTGTAAGTCCTTACCCTCCTTTATCTCGGGCGAGGCGAGTAGTTGCGCAACCTCCTTGCCGTCGTCGCTCACCTGCGCCGCCCGCAGCGGCTTTACGACGAGTTCGCCCAGCAGATTTTTGTCCGCCAGCCCGTCAAGATAGACGGCGGCGAATTTTTTGCCCGAAAGCGAACTGAACTCGAATGTAAGAATATCGGGCGAAGTAAGGATTTCCTTTATTTTTTGTATGCGCGCCTGCAACGCGGGCGCGCCGTCTTTGCTTTGACTCATAGCCTCTCCTTTTATCGGTAAAGATATTTTTTGCAGAAATTTATAAAAAATACTTGACAGCGCATACTATGTAATATATAGTATTATCTGTAACGAGGTATAGATTGTGGACATACAGATAAAAAAGGGCGTGCTTGACGCCTGCGTGCTTTTTGCGCTGAAAGACGGCGAAAGTTACGGGTATGAGATAATTAACAGATTACGGGGCATAATAGATATATCGGAGAGCACTCTCTACCCCATACTCAAAAGGCTGGAAGCCTCGGGCGCGCTCGGCACATACAGCCGCGAACACAACGGGCGGCTGAGGAGGTATTACTACCTCACCGACGGCGGGCGAACAAAGTTTAAAGAGTATGAAAGCGACTTTGAAGAAGTTATACGCATCTATAAAAAAATTTTTGGAGAACGGCAATGAAATTTGGCAAATGGCGGGACGAATTTGAAAAAAATCTTGGCGACCTCGACAAGGACGAGCGCGAGCGCGTACTCGCTTACTACGGCGAAATGTACGCCGACATGCGCGACGGCGGCATGACCGAAGAACAGGCGGTGCAGTCGTTCGGTGAACCGCAGGAAGCGGCGAAAAAGATACTTGACGGCGAGGGAATTCCCACGCGCGGCGAAGAGGACGGACAGGAGCAAAGCAGCCCGCCCGAGGAGCGCGCGCAGTTTTACAGCCGCGGCAGCGTTGACGCGATAGAGGTCAACGGTGCGCTTGGAAACACGATAATTAAATTTTACGACGACGAAAACGTAACCGTCGATTACCCCACCACCACGCTCATCGATTACAGGGTAAAACAGCGCGGCGGAAAGATAATTATTACGCACAAAAATCTTAAATGGCGGCCGGCGGCGTTCAGGAAGTCGCTCATTCCCGACATGACGGTGCTTATACCGCGCGCCATAACGCCCGACTGTACAATAAACCTTGCGGCAGGCACGTTGGCGCTTGGCGACGGCTCTTTCGGAAATTTAAACGTTTACGTCGAAGGCGGCGCATTCAAAGCGGGAAATATTGAATGTTCTGACGCGCAGGTCACCACCGACGCGGGCAAAATTGAAGCCCAAAGCGTAATCTGCCACAGGCTGACCGCGCGCATAAACGCAGGAAAGATGACCGTGGACAGCGCGTGCGGAAGCCAGTCGGAAATTGACGTCAACGCGGGCGCGGCTGAATTTAAAAACATCGACTGCAAGCGCACACGCGTAAACGTCAGCATGGGCGCGGCTAAGATAACGCTTGCGGGCGCAAAGGAAGATTACGACGCCGACATTAAAAACGCGCTCGGCTCGTGCAACCTTGAATGTCGCAACCTCGGCTGCGACAGGGCGGTTACGGGCAACGTTTCGCTGGGTTCCCTCAAAGTGTATTTCAGCAAATAATTTTAAAATGCGCCGCAGACGCGGCGCATACGATACCCCGACGCACAAACATATGCGCGCGGGGAGACGCAAACTTTGCGCCTCCCCGCGCGCATTTTAATTTACGGCAATTTATTTTCAGCCCGCACTTTTTTGCGCCCGCCATAAAGTTGACTTGACGGGAACGCGGTGATAAAATTAAAAATGCGCATATGAGCATATGCGCGGAGATTACACATGAAATTCGATTACGACGCTACATATTTCAACCCGACAGACGTGCTCGAATGCGGGCAGATTTTCCGATTTGAACCCTTTCGCGAGGGCTACCGCGTTTACTCTGCCGACAAGGACTGCTACGTTTACACCGACGGAGCAAAGACGGTTGTAGAAAGCGGCGATTCCGATTATTTTTATAATTATTTCGACCTCGCCCGCGACTATTCGGAAATTATTAGCCATGCGCGCAGTTTTAACGTTGCCGCCCTGAACGACGCCTGCGAAAAAGCCAAGGGCGTGCGCCTTTTAAACCAGAACCGCGAGGAAATGATATACTCCTTTATCATCTCGCAGAACAACAACATTCCGAGGATAAAGGGTATTATTTCACGCATATGTACGGGTCTGGGACAAAAAATGCCGTCGCCCTTCGGCGAGTTTTACGCCTTTCCCACCTCCGCCGCGCTCGCCTCGGAGGAGCCGGAATATTACAAGGCTCTGGGCGCGGGCTATCGCGACAGCTTTATCTCAGATACGGCGAAGAGGATACGCGCCGAGGGCATTTCGCAGCTTGAAAATCTGAGCTATGACGAGCTGAAAAAACAGCTTCTGACCTATCGCGGGATAGGGCCGAAGGTTGCCGACTGCATATGCCTTTTCGGATTCGGAAAGCGGGACGCGTTTCCCGTGGATACGTGGATAGAAAAGCTGTATCGCGAAGATTTCGGCGGCGAACTTACCGACAGAAAAAAGATAAACACATACTTTACCTCGCTTTTCGGCGAGTATTCGGGGTATGTGCAGCAGTATTTATTTTACGCAAAACGTTCAAACTTATAATATGCCCGATTATTTTACACATTCCATACTTTCGCAGGTCGCATTTGAGCGGCTTGAAAAGAACGTGCGCGACTGCATTGCCGACAGAAAACTTTACCTTTTGGGCGCGCAGGGCGGCGACGTGTTTTTTATGTACAACTTAAACAAATCGGCAAACCTCGGAAGGAGACTGCACGCGCTCGACGCGCAGTTTGTGTTTGAAAATCTTTGCCGCGACAACCCATCGTATGCGGCTGGCTATGCCACGCACTACGCCCTCGACAGCACGATACACACCGCAGTATATGCCTTTGAAGCCACCTGCCGCGCGCCGTTTGCACACCTCGCCTTTGAAAAGGACATAGGGCTGTATGTTTCGCGCAAATTTTCCACTCCCCGCAAAATCATGCCCAAAGACGACGTGTGCGGGGCGACGTTTGCCATTTACGACTGCGTAAAAAAACTTGACGATAGCATAACGCTTACGGGCGTTGAAAGGTGCCTTAAAAGATATTTCATCTACACCCGCACCATATATGCGCGCAAAAAGCAGACTTATAAATTCGACTACGACTATTCCTCCCTTTCGCCCCTCATTGAAAAATCGATCGACAAGGCGGTGCAGTGCGTGCGCTGCGTCATTGAACAGAATATCGACGAAAAACTCTTTTCCGAAAGTTTTTTACAGCATTAAATCTTCTTACAGAAATAGGCTTTTAATAAAAGATGGCGCGCCGCAAGCGGCGCGCCATCTTTTATTGCCAATGTCTGAAAGCCACCGCCGTCCTACGACGGCGGCAACATCCCCCCCTTAACGGCTGTATATATCGCAGTCAATCGAACACATTGTCATAAATGGACTTTTGCGCCATTATGTCGCAGAGTTCGTCCTGCGTAATTTCTTTACCGTCGCTTTCGCGCCGCACGATTAAATAGCGCTTGTCGTCCAGAAGGCGCACTGCGTCCTTTACCGTCAGTTCGTCCCCCACTATGACCGTTTTAACCTCTACCCCGCGCCTTAAAGCCGCGCGCGAGGCAAAGTTGATGCGTACGGCGGGCGGACTTTTTTCGAGTGCGGAACAGACGAGAAAGAGCGCAAAAAACAGAAATGTTATGTTGAATTTGCTTATTATAAACAACGCTACCATGCCCGCCGCGCTCAAGAGATTTGTCACCCTTAAAATTATGTGCGCAGCTTTGGGGGAAAATAGCTTTGAAAGCACGCATTTTGCCACCCTGCCGCCGTCAAGCGGGTATGCGGGCAAAAGATTGACGACGAGCATTGCGAGCGAAGCCTGCATTATCGTGTCGGTAAAGGCGTAAGTTTCGGGGAAAAACCACCAGAGCGCCGCCACACCCACGCATATGGCGGCGTTAACGGCGGGCCCTGCCAGGGCGAGGGCCACTTCGTCCCTCCACTTTATGCCGTCGATATCGCACACGGCGGCGGCGCCGTAGGGCATCAGCTTTATCTGTTTGCACTCATAGCCGAGTTTTGCCGCACAAAAAACGTGACCGCACTCGTGAAGGAGGGCGGTCAACGCAAATATTATGCTCACAAAAAACCCGCCGAAAAAGGCGCAGAAAATTATTACCGCGAAGAATAGCGGGTGAATGGTGATCTTCACGAATTCCAGACGGGAACGGCTCCTTCGAGCGTATAGCCGCTAATCAGCGTTTGACCGTCGTACATGCTGACGCGCACTTCGTTCTGCCCGTCGGAATAGGCGAAGGGTATGTTTGCCTTTACCTCGTCGCCGACGGCGGAATAAACGGTGGTAAGCCCCGTGAACACGCTTGAAAATGTTGAAGTGTGGGCGATTTCGACGGTGTAAAGCCCGTCTGTCTGCGTGACGGAAGAAATAGTTCCCTCACACACGGGATACACGGCGGTCTGCCCCGTGAAGCTTATCACGCCGCTCGTTTGGCTTACTTCGGTGTCCGAAAGCTGGCTGACGACGGACGAAAGCTCCAAGTCGGTATAGCTGACTTCCTGTTCGGCGGGCTGTGACAGCCCCGCGACGAGGTTGTTGATGGCGGTGTTGTCGACGAGGGCGTTGGTTATAAAGATGCCGCCCGCGATAAGGCAGGCCGCCACCGCCTCGGCAATGAGAATGCCGTTTATGCCGTCGCGCGACTTGGTGCGCGCCATGGGCGGCTCGGTTAAGTCCTCGGTCTGAATAAAGTCGGCGCGCGCGGAAAATTCATCCGAATCGGCGCGGCTGTTTACGCTGGCGAGGACGTCGTCCTTCAAATCCTGATTTTTATCGGGCTTGCGCCGCGAAAAAAGGCTCTTCTTTTTTACCACGTTGACGGTGTTGACGGGTATTTCGAGCATTTCGGCGTATTCTAAATTATCCATAATCTGCCTCCGGTTGAGTTATATTCCATTATACGCTTTAACTTAGGCGAATAGAACAGCATATTATGAATTTGCGGGACAAGCTTTTTTATTATTGCGAAACATTGAGGCTGATATCAAGGCGGTGCGGACGCGCCATATAAATAACCATATAAATAATAGTCGCAAAACGGGTGCGGCGGGACAGTCGTAAATGAGAAACCGAAAAAAACGGGCGCGGCGGGGACTGCAATTTCTTTCAGTCCCCGCCGCGCCTCAAAAACGTATACGCTATGCCTTATCAAATTGACTATGCCTTATTAATATAACGCGCGACCTCACCGCTCAGTTTTACAAAATCTTCGGGCGAAAGAGTTTCGCCGCGCGCCTTTAAATCTATGCCGCACTCATTCAAAACCCCCTCCGCCTGTTCACGGGTGAGCGAAAATGCGCGGCAGAGGTTGTTTTCAAGCGTCTTGCGACGCGCGCCGAAAGCCGCCTGAACCGCCTTTTTATACATGTCCCCGTCGACGTCGCCCAGCCTGCCGCGGGCGATGTCTATGCGCACGACGGCGCTGTCGACATTTGGCGAGGGATAGAACATCTGACGCCCGACGCGCAGCACCTTTTGGCATGTGGCGTAAAGCGCGATATTGGCGGTGATTGCGCCATATTGCGGGGTGTTTGGCAGAGCGCATAAACGGTCTGCGACCTCCTCCTGCACCATGACGGCGAGCGAAAGGCACTTTTGCGAATGCTCCAAAATCATCATTATGAGAGGCGTCGTGATGTAATAGGGCAGGTTTGCCACCACGCGGTAGGGCGGCAGGTCGCGTTCGATTACGTCCAGCCTCATCTTTAAAAAGTCCCTGAACGTCACCTCGACGTTATCAAGCCCCGAAAGGGTGCGCGCGAGGACGGGTTGAAGGCTTTTATCTATTTCGTAGGCGTGCACGAACGCCGCTTTTTGGGCGAGCGCGCGCGTCAAGGTGCCCGCGCCGCAACCTATTTCGACGACGTGGCAGTCTTTGTCCGCACCCGAAAGGCCGACGATTTCTGCAAGCAGACCTTCGTCGGTAAGAAAGTTCTGACCGTATTGTTTTTTGAAGCTGAACCCCGCCTGTGCGAGGACTTTTTTGATGTTTTTATCTTCCATAAATTGTCAATGCGCGCGGCGGATATCCGCCGCGCGAAAGCTTATACTATTATCGTGAACGCGGGGACTTCCCCCGACTTCGCCTCACAAAAGACGGGAGATTGCAATTTATTTGCAATCTCTTTTTTTATTCAATCTTTTTTCCGCACATTTCGCGCCGAGCCAAACTTTTTGCGCCGCGACGGGTTATTTGCACCGCCGCGACAGGCTGCCGCCCGCTTAATCGGGCGATTTGCCCCCGCCCGCGAGCTTGGGGAAGAGGCGCAGGGCGTTGTCGCGTACGGCGTAGCACAGCTCCTTTTCGCCCACCCCCTTTATCTCCGCCATATTGCGCGTTATTTCGGGGATACTGAGGGGTGTATTGGGGAATTGCCCGAACATCGACGAGGGCGAAAGATATGGACTGTCGGTTTCGGTGAGCAGCCTTTCGACGGGGATTTTTGCTATCGCGCGGCGGGGCTTTTTGCTGCGCCTGAACGTTGACGTGCCGCCGAAGGAAAAGTACGCGCCGAGGGCGAGAAAGTCGTCGACCATCTCGGGCGAATACGAATAGCAATGCAGAAGGAACCCGCACTTTAAAAGGGATTTATTTTGCTTCAAAAAATTGAGGGTGTCCTCGGCGCAGTCGCGCGAGTGTATCTGCACGGGCATCTTTAACTTGTCGGCGAGCTCTAACTGCGCCTTGAAAAAGTGACGCTGGCGCTCCTTGTCCGTGTCGGGATAGTGATAGTCCAGCCCTATTTCGCCTATGCCTATGCACTTAGGGTGCGAACAGAGCTGTTCGATTGCGTGCAGATCGGAAAAGGAGCAATGCGAAAGCTCGGTGGGGTGCAGACCGACGGTGAAATATACGCTGTCGTACCACTCGGCAATTTTTTTGCACTCTTCGGACGAGGGCGCGTCGAACCCAACGGTGACGATTTTGTCGACGCCGTCTTTAAGGCAGTTGTTTACGAGCTCTTCGACCGACCCGTAATCTTTGAAATTTAAATGGCAATGAATGTCGGTATACATACGGGAAAATGAATTGCAACTTTTTGCAAAATTGCATTAACGAGCATTATTTTAAGAAAAATAACGGCGCAAGTGAAGTCGCGCCTTCACGCAGCGCAACCCGAT
>DVHK01000113.1 GCA_018712135.1 Candidatus Coproplasma avicola
TTTTATCGCCGTATTTTTCAATCATCTTTTTTAAAAATTGCGGCTGTTTTAAGGCAACGGTGCCGAGGATTACACGACCGGCCCCGCGGCCGAGATATTTTTTTATCTGCTCTTCGCTCCGTATTCCTCCGCCGACTTCGATAAAAATGTCGTACCGCGAGCAAATTGCCTCTATCGTCGCGGCGTTGTCGGCATTTCCGCTCTTTGCGCCGTCGAGGTCGACGATGTGCAGATTGCGCGCGCCCAGCGATATAAACTCTTCCGTCGCCGCAAGGGGCGTTAGCGAGTATTTTTTTACGTCGCCGTAATTTCCGCGGGTCAGCCTTACGACCTGCCCCCCTATTATATCTATTGCAGGAAAAATTTGCATAAAATTACCTCGTAAGTTCGGCAAAAGCCTTTAAAATTTTCAACCCGACGTCGCCGCTCTTTTCGGGGTGGAACTGTGTTCCGAAGACATTGCCCGACCAGACCGCCGCGGTAACTTTCGTGCCGTAATCGGCGACAGCCGCGAGGTCTGCCGTATTTTTACACACCCCACAATAGGAATGGACAAAGTAAACGTAGTCGCCGTCGTCGGTGTATTTAAAAATCGGGCAGTCTCTGCGGGTGATTTCCAGACTGTTCCAGCCCATATGGGGTATTTTTAAACCCGTAATGTGCTTTGAAAGCGGCTCTACTGCGCCGCCTATCAGCCCTAACCCCTCATGTTCGCCGTATTCATATGACTTATCGAACAACAGCTGCATGCCGAGACAAATTCCGAGCAGCGGTTTGCCCTGCGCGGCGAGCTGTTTTACGAGGATATCGAGGTTGCTTTCGCGCAGTTTATCGGCGGCGTCGCCGAACGCCCCGACGCCGGGAAGAATCACCCCGTCGGCGCGCCCGATTACATCTTTATCGCCCGATACGACGCTACGCACGCCTATTCTTTTGAGAGAGCAATCGAGAGAAAAAAGATTGCCCACCCCGTAGTCTATTATAGCTATCATAATACACCTTTGCTGGATGGCACTCCGCCGCCCACTATTTTTACAGCCGCCGATAGCGAGCGGGCGAACGCTTTAAATGTCCCCTCTATAATATGGTGAGTGTTTTTACCGTACATTTTGACCAAATGCAGAGTAATTTTCGCTTCGCGCACGAAGGATAAAAAGAATTCTTCGACGAGCTCTGTATCAAACAGCCCGACAGATTTTTGCTTTACGACATCGCTTTCGTCGGTAACCTTCGCGCTGTAGATGGGCACGTCGTAATTCAAAGTGCCCCTGCCGCTTATATCTGTGGCGCATAAAATGAGCGCTTCATCCATTGGCAGAATTATGTGCGCGTAGCGCGCGATGCCCTTTTTATCGCCTATCGCCTGTAAAAACGCCTGACCGAGTGCGATCCCCACGTCCTCGACGGTGTGGTGAAAGTCAACTTCAACGTCGCCCACGCACTCTATATTGAGCCCGAAACCCGAATGGCACGAAAAAAGTTCGAGCATGTGGTTGAGAAACCCGCAGTTTGTGTTTATGGAATAGGACCCGCCGTCGAGGTCGAGGCTCAGTTTTATATCCGTTTCGCGCGTTTTTCGCGTAATTTCAGCTCTTCTCATTTGCTCTCCAATATATTTTTAATAGTTTTAATAAGTATTTTAGTCTCTTCGTCGGTGCCGACGGTAATTCTGACAAAGTCATCAATGCGCCTGTCGGAAAAATGCCTGACGAGGATGCCGTTTTCTTTGAGCTTTTCGTATAGCTGTTTTCCGCCCATCTTATCGGTGCGTGCGAGCACAAAATTTGCCGAAGAAGGCAGGACGGTAAAGCCCAATTTTTTTAATTCCTCACTCATCTCCTCCCGCGCCGCAATTATTTTGCTTACGCATTGAGTAAAATAATCTTCGTCCTCCATGGCGTTTTTGGCGAGCAACATGGAGATCGTATTGACGTTGTAAGGGTGAAACGAGTATTTGACCTTGTTCAGGTCGACTATGAGATGTTCGTCGGCTACAATATAGCCTACCCTCGCACCGGCAAGCGAACGCGACTTTGAAAAGGTGTTGACGACGACGAGATTATTATATTTTTTGATGAGCGGAATGGCGTTCTGCCCGAAAAAATCGACATATGCCTGGTCGATAATGACAATATTATCTGCATTATGCTGGACAATTTTTTCTATGTCGCCGACGTCGAGTGCAATGCCCGTCTGCGCGTTGGGATTTGCGATGACGACAGTTTTGCCCTTTGCAAAGTACTTTGTTATGTCTATCGTGAAGTCGTCTTCGAGCGGGATATGCTCGGCGGGGCAGTCGTACATATGCGCAAACACGTCGTAAAAGCCGTAAGTTATATCTGCATAGCAAGCGCCGCACCGCCCGTAAGCCTGAAAGCAGAACGCGAGGGCCTCGTCGGAACCGTTCGTTATCAAAACATTGTTCTGCCCGACGCCATAATAATTGGCGATCGTCTTTTTAAGCGGGGTGCATTCGGGGTCGGAATAACGCTTCAATCCCAAAAGATCCTCTTTTGTTATAGCCCCGACCGCGCGCTCCGACGTAAAATACGGGTTTTCGTTGGTGTTGAGCTTGATATATTTTTTGTCCTGCGGCTGTTCGCCGGGGATATACGGCGATATTTCGTTCAGCTTGTCGCTTACAAACCTGCTCATTTTTCAATCCTTACGGACACGCTCTGCGCGTGAGCCGTCAGCCCCTCTGAATTGGCAAACATTACTATATCGTCTGCGCTTTCGCGCAGCTTTTCGCGCGTGTAATATATATATTGGGTGGTCTTGATAAAGTCCTCCACGCCGAGCGGCGAAGAAAATTTTGCCGTGCCGCCAGTAGGCAGCGTGTGGTTGGGGCCCGCGTAGTAGTCTCCGACGGGCTCGGGAGTGTTGTAGCCGAGGAACACAGAGCCGGCATTGCGCACCTTTTTGAGCAGTTCAAAGGGTTCCTTTACCGCAAGTTCAAGGTGCTCGGGCGCCAGTTCGTCGGAAAGTTGAACCGCTCTTTCAAGATCGTCGGTGACGATTACTTTACAGTTATTTTTAATGGATGCTTGCGCAATCGCCCTGCGTGCAAGGTTTTTAAGCCTGTTTTCGAGCGCCGCGCAGACATTTTGGGCTAAATCCATACTGTTCGTTATGAGCACAGCGGTTGCAAGTTCGTCGTGCTCTGCCTGCGAGAGCAGATCGGCGGCGACGTTTTCGGCGTCGGCGTCCCCGTCGGCGATTATGAGTATTTCGGAGGGGCCAGCAATCATGTCTATTCCACAGTCGCCGTACACGAGTTTTTTTGCCGCGGCGACGTATATGTTTCCCGGTCCCGTGATTTTATTGACCTTTTTTATGCTCTCCGTGCCGTAGGCGAGCGCGGCAATCGCCTGCGCGCCGCCGACTTTGTAGACTTCGGAAACGCCCGCGATTTTAGCGGCGACAAGCACTTCGGGCTTTATCTTGCCGTTTTGAAGGGGCGGTGTGACCATGACTATGCGGTTTACGCCGGCTATTTTTGCGGGCACGGCGTTCATAAGCACGGTCGAAGGGTATGCCGCTTTGCCACCCGGGACATACAGCCCCGCGCTTTCAAGCGGGGTGACCTTTTGCCCGAGGATGAAGCCGTTTCCTTTTATTTCAAAGCCCTGTCTGAGCTGGGCGCGGTGAAAGGTAGCAATATTCTCCGTCGCGCGTTGCAGCATGGCTTTGTAATCGCTTCCGACAATACCCTCCGCCTCGTCAAATTCCTGCGGGCTGACGCGCAAATCATCTAATTTTACGCCATCGAACTTAATAGTATATTCTTTAAGCGCTTCGTCGCCGCGCGAACGCACGTCGGAAATTATCTTTTTTACGCCCTCTTCGTAGTCTGCTGTGCTGCCCGAAGTGCGCTTTAAAATGTCATTTTTATTGTTTTCGCTGTATCTGACAGGTTTTATCATCTTTCAACCTCCGCAGAGAGTTTATCTGCAAGCTGTAAAATTTCGTCATTCTTGAACTTGTATGCCGCTTTGTTTGCGACGAGCCGCGCGCTGATGTCAAATATGCGCGCAAACACCTTTAAATTGTTTTCTTTAAGCGTGGTGCCCGTTTCGACTATATCGACAATTACGTCCGACATGTCGAGGATGGGCGCGAGCTCTATGGAGCCGTTGAGCTTTATGACTTCGATATCCCTTCCAAGTTCTGCATAATATTTTTTGGCGACATTTACAAATTTCGTGGCGACGCGTAGCGGGCGGGAAGTGTCGTCGTACCAGTCCGACTTGGCGGCGACGCACATGGCGCATTTTCCCATATTCAGGTCTGCAAGCTCGTACACGTCGGGTGAGACGTCCTCGATTATATCCTTTCCCACTACTCCCACGTCAGCCGCTCCGCGCTCGACATAGACGGCGACGTCCGTCGGCTTGACCCAGAAGTAACTTACGCCGTTCTGCTCGTCGCGGAAGATGAGCTTGCGGCTCGAACTGTCGTATGCAGAGCATTTGTAGCCGACATTTGCAAGGAGAGAATAAACTTTTTCGCCAAGCCTGCCCTTGGGCAACGCTATGTTAATCATTTTTTCCCTCCGTTAAATCGATTGTCGTTCCAAAGCGCAAACCCTGCGGTACTTCGCACGAAATACGTACAGATTTGCCTTTTTTAAGTAATTTTTCGCTCTCTTTAAGGGCGGTAAGCTGGCTTTTATCGTCGTAAATTATGATTGCGTCGACAAAATTTCCGTCTGCTTTGAAATATCTTTCAAGTTCGCCGAGGTAGAGCGCGAAACCAATCGCCCCGCCTTTTTTTCCGAGTTTGAGCAAAAGTTTGTCGTACCTTCCGCCCGACAGCACTCTGCGCGGCACGCCGTTTAAATATCCGTTAAATACAATGCCGTTATAGTAATCGGCATTGCCCTCTATCGAAAAATTGACGCTTATTTTATCGCCGTAGCCGAGCTCTGTGAGGGTCGCGATTAGTTTTTCAAGCTCTTCCGCCGCCTTTACCATCTGCGCATTGGAGGCGCATTCCTTTGCGAGGGTTATTGCAGACTGCGCATTTCCGCCTATTGAAGCTACCTGCGAAAAAAGCTTTATGGTGCTGTCGTCCAGAGAACAACGATGTGCAAGCACCGAAAAATCATGCACGTTTTTGCTGTGCAGACAGGCATATGCATGATCGCGTTCGACAGCAGGAATATTAAAGCGGGACATCAGTCCTTCGGTATAGCCCATATGTGATAAATCTACTATATAATCATTGCTTACGGTCGCAAGTGTATCGCAAACAAGACACCCGACTTCAGCCTGGCAGGCGGCGTCTATTTCACCGATTACCTCTACGCCCGTCTGATTTATTTCGCGGAATTCTCCCCCGCCGTCCGCCCTGCGGTAAACCTTTTCGGAATAAAAAAGTTTTTGCGTGCCTTCGTCTTCCCGCGAGTGGTTTATGACCGAAAGGGTGACGTCGGGGCGCAAAGCCAAAAGTCTTCCTTCGGCGCCGCTGAATGTTATAACGTTTTTGCTTATTAAAAAGTCGATGTTTTCGAGGTACAGCGAATAATCTTCGTAGAACCCAGGCTTGTAGCGCCTGTAACCCCGCCTTTCGTACAGGGTTGCAAGTTCGGACAATACGCCGTCCTCGCCCTTGAAACATTTCATTATTGCTTACCCTCGTAGTCTATAAATTTTTTATAACCGCCGCTGCCGTGCGAAATTGAGCGCGAAATGCGCGAAAGGGTCGTGCTTGAAATGTCGGTTTCGGCAATAATTTCGTTGTAGGTTTTTCCTTCGAGGAAAAGTTTTGCCGCATACGCCCTCTGCGCCATCTGTTCAATCTCTTTAAAGGTGCAAAGGTCATCCAAAAGCGCCTTGCAGTCCTCCCTCGTCTGTAACTTTATGAACAGGTCGTATAACTGGTTTATCTGTGTGTTGCTCTCTTTCATGTTTTACCGCCTTTGTTGTTTCCATTATATTATACTTTATTACAGTAAAGAAGTAAAGCGATTTTATCAAAAAAATATATATAAATTAAATTGTGCGCGTGCGGCGCGGCAAAGTAACTTTGCCGCGCCGCACGCATTTAAAATTTAGCATTAAAATACGGTTTTTATTTGCAGTATTTCTTTTCGATTGCAGTAATTTTATCCACCCTGCGCTGATGGCGACCGCCCTCGAATTCTGTCGTCAGAAACGTTTCGACAATTTCAAGCGCATAGCCCACGCCCACTACTTTTTCGCCCATGGCGAGCATGTTGGCGTCGTTGTGTAGGCGCGTATATTTTGCGCAGTATGTGTCGTGACAGTGCGCGCATCTTACGCCGGGCACTTTGTTGGCGACTATCGAAACGCCTATGCCCGTTGAACAGACGACGATGCCCCTGTCGCATTGACCGCCCGCAACGGCTTCCGCCGCGGGGAGGGCAAAATCGGGATAATCGCAGCTGTCAAAGCTGTTCGTGCCGAAATCGATATATTCGTAGCCGTGTTCGGAGAGATATCTTATTATCTCCCTTTTGAGATTGAGCGCGCCGTGGTCGCACGCAAGAGCAATTTTCATATTATTCATCCTCGTATTTTAAAATATAATTATCGATAATATTGTCGCAGGCTTCCGAGATTATCTGCAAAGTCAGTCTGTATGTGTCAAGGTCAGCGCCGTATGGATCCGGCACTTCGCGGTTGCAGAATTTGCTTATGCATACCACGTTGCCGCAGTCTTCAAGCATCTGCCTGTGCGCCTCGGTCATGGTGACGACGAGCACGCTCTTTTCAATGAGGTTCTGCGTCAGTTGCTTCGCGGCAAAATTGTCCTTAACTGCCGCGCCGCGCTCTTCGAGGGCTGTGCGGGCGTTGGAATTGATTGGCGCGCCCTTTTGCGCGTGAACGCCGCACGACATCACATCCCACCACTTTATTTTGCGCGATTTAATTTTAAAGCGTAACAACATTTCAGCCATGGGGCTGCGACAGGTGTTGCCCGTGCAGACGAAAAGTATCTTTTTTCTCTTCATGTCAGCCACACGCCTTTGTAAGTCTGTTCATTACGCCAACCATAACTCCGTCCTGCTTTTGGGGGGCGATGGCGATGAGAATGTCGGCGACGCGTTCGCCCTCGCGCAGTTTGTCGTAAAGGTTGGCGGCAACCTGATTTTCGTCGACGCCGAGATTGAGAACGGCGGCGTCGCCCATATCTGCGGCGACGGCAGCATCGCACATGATGTACGCCCTCAACCCTTGCGCAATGCATGTTTTGTACTCATCGAGCGCATTAAACCTGTCGTTATAGCTGAAAAGCGCAGTTTTGCAGCGCGGCGAATAATGTTTGTACTTCATGCCCGGCGAGCGGACGCGCTCGCCTTCCACCATGTGATATTCATCGCACTCTCCCGCAACCTGCGCGACCATATCGCGTGTTACAAGTCCGCTGCGCAGCACGCAGGGAACGGCTCCCGTGCAGTCGAGAACGGTGCTTTCAATGCCGCCCGTACACTTTCCCCCGTCAAGAATGAGGGGAATTTTGCCGTTTAAATCGTCGAATACGTGTTCGGCGGTCACGGGGCTGACGTGCTTTGAGACATTCGCGCTCGGCGCGGCGATGGGCAAATTTACTGCCTTTAAAAAACGCTGCGCGCCCTCATGCGAAGGAACGCGTATGGCAAGCGTATCCAGCCCGCACGAAACCTCGGGACAGACCACACCCTTACTTCTGTAAACCATTGTAAGAGGCCCGGGCAGAAACGCCTCTGCGAGCAAAGCGGCGTAATCTGGTATGTCGGTCACGAGGGTCGTAATATCGAAGTCCTTGTGGACGTGGGCGATGAGCGGATTGTCCGAGGGGCGCCCCTTTGCCGCGTAGACGGCGCGCACAGCCTCGCCGCTCAGCGCGTTGGCGCCCAAGCCGTAGACGGTTTCCGTCGGGAATGCTACGAGTCCCCCGGAGATTATAATATTTTTTGCCATTTCCAGCGACTGTCCGTCGATGGGGAGTATAAGAGTTTTCATAATTTTCCCTCTTTATGTCGCGCGTTGCGCGGCGGGGATTTCAATCGGTAAAAATAAATTAATCAAACGCCGCAGAAATCAATCGAAGGGCGGCTCGTCCGAAAATTCTTCGGGGGGCTGACCGTAAGGCACGTTTTCTTCTGCATTGTCATATACCGGCTCTTGAATTTCGTCGTCGGGTTCGGGGTTGACAAACTTTGTAAGTTCACCCTTGAAGCGCAGCTTTATTCTGTCAAGCCCGCCGTTTCGGTGCTTGGCAATAATAAGGTCTGCCATGCCTTTAACGATATTGTTCTTTTTGATTTCTTCGTCCGTGGCGGTTACGTCGGGGCGGTTGATGAACATGACTATGTCGGCATCCTGCTCTATCGCGCCCGATTCGCGCAGGTCTGAAAGCTGAGGCTCCTTTGTCTGCATACGCCTGAGCTGCGAAAGGGCGATTACAGGAACGTTGAGTTCCTTAGCCATGATTTTGAGCTCGCGCGTAATTTCGGCGACTTCCTGGGTGCGGTTGACTTCGCCGCTCTTTTTGCCGCTCGACATGAGCTGTATGTAGTCTATCATTATAAGGTCGAGCTGTCCGTTATTTTTAGCTTTGATGCGGCGGCATTTTGAAAGAATCTCAGCGGGAGTCACGCGCGAGGAATCGTCGATATTAATGCGGCACTTGCGCATTTTTTCGCTGGCTTTGGCAATTTTTTTCCAGTCATTGGGCGAAAGATTGCCGGAGAGCGCGTCAGACATTGAAACTCCCGCATAGCCGCACAGCAGCCTCTGCACGATCTGCGTTTCGGGCATTTCGAGCGAGAACACGGCGCATACCTTGTCGTTGTTGAGTGCGGCGTTTTCGATAATGTTCATCGCAATCGAGGTTTTGCCCATGCCTGGGCGGGCGGCAATGACGATGAGGTCGGTCTTTTGCAGACCGTTTGTCAGCTTGTCGAGGCGGGTAAAGCCCGTCATTACGCCGCGGTAAGCGTCCTTATCATCGGCGAGCAGTTGAAATTTATTTATAACCTGGTCGATGGCGTCGCTCTCCCTGATATCCTTTACGGAAGACGAATCGTTGGTGCGCGAAATGTCGTAAATCAGACTTTCGGCATACTGTACGCTTTGCAGGCTGTCGTCGCTCGTCTGCGCATACTTGATTATTTCGCGCGAGGCGCGTATCAGCCTGCGGTTGACTGAATCGCGCCTGACAATGTCGAAATATGTGTTGTAGTTTGCCGAAGAAGGCGTTATCTGCGTCAGCTCGGTGAGATAAGAAACGCCTCCCGCTTTTTCGAGGTTGCCGTCGGTTTCCAGTCTGTCGATTAAAGTAACGAGGTCGATAGGGCGGTGACTGTTATAATTTATCTTCATCGCAGACAGAATATACTGGTGCGACTCCTGATAAAAATCGTCCTCCGTCAGCTTTTCAAGGACGTCGGGCAAAATTTCGTTATCGATAATCATGCAGCCCAAAAGCGCCTGTTCGGCATCCAGATGGTTGGGCATTACATTAGTTCTGTCTGACATAGTACTTTATAAACTCATTAATTTCTCAAATTCGCGCAAAGTTTCGTCAAATTCTGTCATTGCAAATTCAAAGGGTGCGCTCGTAGTGAGGTCGACGCCCGCATATTTAAGTAGCGACACGGGATCAGTTGACGAGCCGCCCGAAAGGAATTTGAAGTAATCTTTGACGGCCTTCTCCCCTTCTGTTAAAATTCTGTGCGCTATATTCATCGCCGTAATTATGCCGGTGGAGTATTTGTACACATAGAACGCATTGTAGAAATGGGGGATTCTGCACCACTCGCAGGATATATTATAATCGTGCTCGATAGCGTCGCCATAATATCTTTTTCCGAGTTCGGCATACATAGCGCAGAGATTTTCCTTGGTGAGAGGTTCTCCCTTTTCGACCATGTCGTGCGCCCTGAACTCGAATTCGGCAAACATGGTCTGCCTGTGCAATGTGGCGCGGATCGTATCGAGATAGTAATTCAAAAGATATTTCTTTAAATTGTCGTCCTGCGCGTTTGCGTACATATATTTGAGAAGAAGAACTTCGTTTACCGTGCTGGCGACTTCGGCGACAAAAATGCGGTAGTCAGCTTTGGCATAGGGCTGGTTTTCAGCCGAAAAATAGGTATGGAGCGAATGTCCCATTTCATGCGCGATAGTAAACACGTCGCTGAGCGTGGGCTGATAGTTCAGGAGAACAAAGGGATGCACACCGGTGACGCCCGTAGAATATGCGCCGCTGCGCTTGCCTTCGGTCTCTTCGACGTCTATCCAGCGCTCGTCGTAACCTTTTTTTAGCAGAGCCTGATAATCCTTACCGAGGGGAGCAAGCCCCTTAATTACATAGTCGTAAGCGTCGTCGTACGACATTTTGAAATCGACGTCGGCGACGAGGGGCGCGTAGATATCGTAAAAATACAGTTTATCGTAGCCGAGAAGGCGCTTTCTGTCGGCAATGTAGCGGTGCATAGCGGGGAAGCTCTTTTCGACGGATGAAAGCAGATTGTCGTAAACGGCTCTGTCGACGTCCTCTTCAAAGAGCGCGCGCTCCAAGCAGGAATTGAATTTGTACGCCTTGCTGTAAAACACGTCCTTTTTTACGTTGCCGTAATAGATGGAAGTAATCGTGTTGAGCAGGCTGGTATAAGCGCCGTAATATTTTTCGTAGACTTCCTTCCTCTTGTCCCTGTCGGCGGAATGCATGACGAGACCGTAGAGACCGTGGGAAAGTTTTACTTTCTTTGCGTCGAGCTCTATTTCGGGGAGGGGCAGATCGGCGTTGTCGATCATGCCGAAGGCTTCGCGGAATGTTGAAAAGGTTTCGCCTGCAAGTGCGATGAGTTTTTCCTCATTTTCGGAGAGCACATGCGTCTTGCGCTTTATGAGCTGCTTTAATTTATAGTCATAGTCCGAAAAATCTTTGTCCGAAAGCAGCGAATTGAGGTATTCCTGGCTCTGTTTAGCCATTTCCGGCTCGTAAAAGGCAACTTCACCCGAATATTTTGAAAAGAGCATGCCCATTTTGCTGTTGTATGACGTATACTTTGAAATGCGCGCGTCTTCGTCGTGCTTCATGTATGCGTATACGGCGAGCCTTTCGGCGAGCTTCATAAAATCATCGTCGCACTTCAAAAAAGATAAAAGCTGAACTTTATCGCTCAGTTTGCCTGCGTACTGCGAAAAATTGATGGAGTTCATGGCGCGGTCGTAATCGCTCTCCCACGCCTCATCGGAGGGATAAATATCTTCAATCGCCCACTTATACTGTTCTTTAACGTCGCTTCTCTGCAATTTGACACCTCTTAATTTTTATTTGAGTGAATGGGCGCGGGAATGAGTCCGCCCCTTCTTATGAATTTGTTTGCCGACTGGTTGTGAACCGGTATTACAGGCGCCCTTCCTAAAAGTCCGCCGAAGTTTACCTGGTCGCCGACGCCCTTGCCGGGTGCGGGAATAATTCTGACGGCAGTAGTCTTGTTGTTAATCATACCTATCGCCGCTTCGTCGGCGATTATGGCGCTTATCGTGTCGGCGGATGTGTCGCCGGGGACGGCTATCATATCTAAGCCCACGGAGCATACCGCCGTCATGGCTTCAAGTTTATCTAAGCAAAGCACGCCCTTTTCGGCGGCTTCGATCATGCCGATATCCTCCGATACGGGAATGAACGCGCCCGAGAGCCCGCCGACGCGCGAGCTCGCCATCACTCCGCCCTTTTTGACGGCGTCGTTGAGCATTGCGAGGCAGGCGGTCGTGCCGTGGGTGCCAACACACTCCAAACCCATTTCTTCAAGAATCTGCGCAACAGAATCGCCGCGCGCAGGCGTGGGAGCGAGAGACAAATCGACTATGCCGAAGGCTGCGTTCAAGCGTTTTGCCGCCTCTTTTGCGATGAGTTGCCCCGCCCTCGTTATTTTGAACGCCGTGCGTTTTATCATTTCGGCGAGTTCCGAAAGGTCGGCTTCCGGTATTGCTTCGATTGCGTGCTGGACGACGCCGGGGCCTGAAACGCCGACGTTTATCACGGTGTCGCTTTCGCCCACTCCGTGGAACGCGCCCGCCATAAAGGGGTTGTCCTCCACCGCGTTGCAGAATACGACGAGCTTAGCGCAGCCGAAACCGTCCCGCTCTGCGGTCGCCGAGGCGGTCTGCTTTATTATTTCGCCCATGAGCTTTACGGCGTCCATATTAATGCCCGATTTAGATGAGCCGACATTTACGGAAGAGCACAACCTGTCCGTAGATGCGAGTACTTCTGGAATGCTCTCTATAAAGGTGCGTTCATAGTCAGCCATGCCCTTGTGGACGAGGGCGGAATAGCCGCCCAAAAAATCTATGCCGAGCTGTTTTGCCGCATCGTCGAGCGCTTTGCCGATGAGTGCAGACTTGTGTGCAAAAGGTGCGCATATCAGGCTTGCAGGGGTGACAGAGACACGCTTGTTTACTATGGGAATGCCGTACTCGGCAGACAGGTCGCCCGCCACTTTTACTATGTTTTCAGCCTTTTTGCAAACGGTGTCGTAAACGCAGCGCGCAGTTTCTTCGGCTGTCGCCCGCATACAGGGCAAAAGGGAAATGCCCATTGTCACCGTACGTATATCGAGGTGTTCCCTTTCAACCATCTCTATGGTTTCAAGTACGTCTTTATAATTGAACATACAGCCCTCTCCTTATACGCTGTGCATGGCGTTGAATATATCTTCGTGCTGAATGTGGATAGACATGCCTATTTTGCGCCCCATGGCAGAGCACTCTTCGGCGAGTTGCGAAAGTTCTGTTTGCGAATTGGACAGGTCTACCATCATTATCATGGCGAAGTATTCATCCATGATTGTCTGGCTTATATCGAGGATATTTACGTCTTTTTCGGCAAGAAATGTTGAAACTTTTGAAATGATGCCGGTTTTATCTTTACCGACCACGGTTACGACTGCGCGCATAGTCAAATCTCCTAATTTAAATCAATCAAGTATTAATGTCAATTGCAACCCGAAAATACGGACGGCAACGTAAAATCAAAAAAAGTGCTTATGGGTGTGATAAAGCCGCGCATGTTCATAGACCATTCGGGCACTACGCCCACGATATCTGAAAGGGCAATCATTCCGTAATCGCCGCGGCTGTCGTTGCTGTTGTCGCGGTTGTCGCCGAGAACAAAAACATAACCCTCCGGCACGAGCGTTTCGGGGTAGGTGTTCCTTTCCGACTGATTGTTTTCGGGTGAAACGTAAGGCTCTTCTATAAGAGCGCCGTCAATATACAACGCACCGTCTACAAGCTCTACCTTTTCGCCGCCGAAAGCTATGGCACGCTTGATTATGGTGGTGAGGCTTCCCGAGTTTGAAGTTGTAATCACAACGATGTCGCCGCGCTGCGGCGTTGCCGCGGTGTCGGCATAAACATAGTCGCCGCCCGCCTCGATTATCCTTTCGCCGACAGAATTATACGTGTAATCGGCGCCCGTCAGGGTGGGGTACATCGATTGCCCCACGACGTAGAACCTTTTGAACCGCGAAAAAAAAGTCAGCTCGAAGACGATAATCAGAACGAGTAAAATGAGTATTACATTTAAAGCGACGGAAGCCGCGCGGCTGCCCTGTCTGCGTTTACCGATAGAAATGGGAAATTGTTCCATCCTTATAGCCACATTACGTTATTAACAGCGTATTCCGCAGGGCATTTAATTGTGAACATAAGCCCTGCGGTAAAATCTGAAAGCGTTTTTCCTCCGGAAGTTTTAAAAAGTTTGCTCTCCAACACAATATTCTGCCAGATGCCGCCGACGAGATTAATTCTTGTTGCGAATTCTTCGCCGTCGTATACGCTGCGCATAATGAGTTCCATTGAGCTGTCAACTGCGGCGTAAGCGTCAAACCTCAGCATACTGCGGCTGTCGGGAGCAAAACGGGAACTGTTGGGACGGTAAGTAGAAAGTCCGCACGGAGAGTAAATACCTTTCAGCCCTTCACGCTCTATAACGCGGGGAAAAAATTCGTCGGTGACGAAGAATATTCCCGAAAGGGCGCGCGCCGAGCAATCTGCAAGCGAAAAACAATCTTCGCCGTTGCGCGAGGAATATATTACTCTGCTAATAGGGCGACTGTTTCTGAATGCACCGCTCAATTTTTTTACGGTTATTTTAGACCATACGGTAAAACCGTTGGAGTAAGTGACATAGCATATGGCAAAGAGAACGGAAGTTTTTTCGTAAATATCCAAATAAAATTCGCGGTTTTCATCGCCCTGATTTTTGGGGCGGGCGCGCATCCAGTCGCGCAACACGGGATTTTTGCAATCCTCTGCCATATAAACGCCTATTTCGTCAACATCGCCCGCACCGTCGAGAACGACTTTTGCGGTCAGATTGGATTCGTCGTCCACTCCTATTGCAAGTTCCGCGGGTTTTGATATAAAAACCTGGCGTTCCTTGACAAATTTATCGAGGAACATAAACATATCTTTTACGCATTTAACCCCTATGCAGGCGTTGCTTTTTATTGCGTAAGCAATGACGCTGTCGCCTATGAATTCGGGATTGATGCGCGAAAATGTGTCGTAAGCGCGGTCATAATCGAAAGCGGGATCGTTGGTCGAACACAGCATGAGAATGGGACATTTTACGTAGGGAGCGTAAGACTGAGAGTCGATCGCCGCTATAAAACGATGTCTTTCCTCGTCGAAAGCAGGCTCTTCCCCGCCGAATTTGTTGTACCCGTAATAAGCGCGCCATCCGCCCGCACAAACGGGAACCGCGCAGGCGAAATCACCTGCATAAGCGAGTTTCCATGCAACCTCGCCGCCGTCGCGTATACCTACTACGCCCACACGCCCGCCTTCGAGGCGCCTGTCGAGATATTTGCGGGCATAGATGCCGACGGCAACCCATTCGTACCAACAAGTTTTGTCTGCGCTTTCATCAACATAATCGAGATGTCTGCCTGCCATCGAACGGTTGGCATAGGAAATTGCCGATGGGTAAATCGTGTAATTTTTTTCATTCTCCCACTCCCCGCGTATATCGACCATGAGCGCCGAGTAACCGCTGTTGACAAAGAGCGCCAGCAGGTTTTCATCTATTGTGCTTCGGCTGTCGGGGATGATGAGTACTCCGTCGCGTGACGGGTTTTCCTGTGAGCAGGCGAACACGCTGTGAATTACTACCCTGCCCTCTCCCGTTTCTCTGCCGAGGAATTTGACTGTTTCGTAAGTTATTCCGTCGCAATTTTTTACATCGGTAGTCAGTTCCATGAGGGGCAGACTGTCGTCAAAATTTTTCCAAAGGGATATGGGTGTTAAAATTGTTGGCAAAATTCTCTCCTGTAATGCGGCGTAAAACCACCGCCGTACATTTTCCGCAATTTTATGTTGCGAATACAATTGCATTTTATCGACCTTACAGATATAATAATATCTGCGGGCGATAATTACTCTTTTAGTATTATAGCCCTTTTCATTCAATAAATCAAGCGTTGAGCGGGAGTTTTACATACATGGCTTTTATATCGGCTGCGGAAGAACTTGCATCGAAGGGATATACTCAGGTTGAAAATAAATTTATAACAAAATATTTGCCCGTGCTCGACGCGCAGGCTGTTAAAGTGTACATTTATGCACTTTTTGTCAGCCGAAGCGGGTTGATAAATTATTCCGCAGAGGATTTCGCGCAAAAGCTTGAAATGACTTTTGACGACGTTAAAAGTTGTTTCGATTACCTTGAAGAGTTTGAATTGGTTTCCGTGACTTCGCGTTCGCCCTTCGAGGTAAAAATTCTCGATGCGGAGAATGTTTACGGCACGCCGAAAAAGATGAAGCCCGAAAAATATTCGGCTTTCTCCTCTGCCGTGCAATCGATTATCACGGGCAGAATGATTTCGACTAACGAATTTATGGAATACTACTATCTTTTGGACGAGTATTCCTTCGAGCAGAACGCCCTGATAATGATAATTAACTATTGCGTGAACTTGAAAGGCGACGATATAAGGTTTGCCTATATAAAAAAAGTGGCGAAAAGTTTTGCCGACGAAGGTGCAACTACGGCGAAAAAGGTTGAAGAAAAGCTTTCGGCATACACCTCTTCCACCCCCGCACTTTTGAAAATCTTCGGCGCTATGTCCATAAACCGCCGACCAGACGTGGAGGACAACGCCATGTACGAAAAGTGGAGCGGTGAGTTGGGTTTTGGCGACGATGCGATAATCTGCGCCGCAAGGCATTTCAAAGCGCGCAACATGCAGCGCCTCGACGATGCGATGAACGAGCTTTATAAAAACCGCAAGTTTGATCCCAAGGAGATTGAAGATTACTGCAAATCGCGCAACTCGCTGTATTCATGTGCGGCGGAAATAGCCAAATCTTTGGGCGTTTATATACAGAACGCCACGCCTTATGTAGAAAACTACGTCAGCGTATGGCGCGACTACGGGTTTGAACCCGATGCACTTTCGCTTATCGCCGATTATTGTTTTATTCAGGGAAAAAATTCTTTCGAGCGTATGAACGACTGCGTGTTGTCGCTGTACGGCGAGGGCATTATCACGCAGAGCGCCGTGACCGAAAGGCTTGAAAAACTCGCCTCGGATGACAAGCTCATTAAACATATTCTGACAGAATGCGGGCTGTCGCGCAAAATAATCGAATATGACAGGCAGTGCCTGAAACGTTGGCGGGAATGGAATTTCAGCGACGAAATGCTTTTTGCCGCCGCGCGCGAAGCTCAGGGCAAAAATAATCCCGTCGCCTACATGAACGCCGTTTTGTCTTCATGGAAAGCCGAAGGTCTGCATACGCCCGACGAACTTCCCGTCCGCCCTTTGGCAGGAGAGAGCAGCAAGGCAATAATAGAGCAGCATTATTTCGATCTGCGCGCCCAGGCGAAGGAACGAGCCGAAAAGGCGCTGGCAAGAGCCGTGAAGGACGAGGTTTATTCAAATATCAGGAAAAAACTCAACTCGCTTTCCATTAAACTGGCTTTCGCCGAGGTGAGCGACGCGGAGCAGGCGAAGCGCATTTCGGAAGAGATTTCACAGCTCGAAAAGCAGGGCGACGAACGCCTTAAAGCCATGGGGCTGACAAAGCGAGATTTTGAGCCGAAATATAAGTGCTCAATCTGCAACGATACGGGTTATGATAAAAACGGAAAGCAATGCGAATGTCTTAAAAGGTTTATCAAGGTTAATAAGCTATAATCATTATATTAAATAATGTGGCGGGTGTACGGCATAGCCGAACACCCGCCACATTATTTAATGTTAATACTTGCTTTTATAATAGACGGAAGATAAATTTTATGGCAATATAGGTTGACATATGAGCATTTAACTGTTATCATAAATTACGAAAATTTTTGTGGATTTTTCCGGGATTAGTCTTCTTTTCGCCACACAGCAACGCTGTGCGGCATTTTTTGTGCTCACGGAGGTTTAAATGGATCAGTCGTTCATGAAAGAAAAACCCATATTGTCGCTTGTGCTCAGAATGTCTTTGCCCATGGTAATATCCATGCTCGTAAATTCGCTCTATAACATCGTCGACAGTATTTTTGTTGCGCAAGTCAGCGAGAATGCGATGACCGCACTTTCACTCGTATTTCCTTTGCAGAACCTGGCAAACGCCGTCGGGATAGGATTCGGCGTGGGAATAAACGCAGCCGTGGCGTACTACCTCGGCGCGGGCAATGAAAGAGCTGCGAACCGCTCGGCGACCGTCGGTTTGATTTTATCGCTCGTCCACGGAGTAATTTTAGCTGCGCTCTGCGCCGCGCTCATTCAGCCGTTTTTATCGCTGTTTACGCAGAGCCAACCTGTTATTGATTATGGATTGGAATACTTTTACACCGTTATAGCCTTTTCACCCGTACTTACGGCGAGCATGGCGCTTGAAAAAATATTGCAGGCTACCGGAAAAATGAAAACAACCATGTTCTGCATGGCAATCGGCGCGATAGTAAACATCATTCTCGACCCACTCTTTATATCTGGCGCGGGATTTATTCCTGCAATGGGCGTCTTCGGGGCGGCGCTTGCAACGGGCATAGGTCAGACAATTTCGCTTTTAAGTTATGTAGTCGTTTTCATTAAAATAAAGATTCCGGTAAGATTCAGGCTTGAACGTAATTGTGGGGAAAAAATTTGCCGCAGATTGTATTTTGTGGGCATCCCCGCGTCTCTCAATCTCGCGCTGCCCTCTTTTATGATAACCGCGCTCAATGCCATTCTCTCCGCCTATGCGGAAGCCAACGTCCTCATCCTCGGCGCGTATTATAAATTGCAGACTTTTATTTACTTTACCGTAAGCGGAATTGTCCAGGGCATCCGCCCGCTGGCGGGCTACAACATGGGAGCCGGGCGACGGGACAGAGTAATTAAAATTTTTAAGGTTACGCTTGTGCTCAGCCTTGTCGTCATGGCGGTAGGCACTCTGCTCTGTCTCGCCATTCCGTCGCAACTGATGGGATTATTTACGCAAAGCGGGCAGACTACCGAAGCGGGAGCCATGGCGCTGCGCATAATAAGCGCGGGGTTTATAGTTTCCGCCCTGTCGGTCGTAATAAGCGGTCTCTTTGAAGGGCTTGGAAAGGGTATGCCGTCCCTCGTCATTTCGCTCCTGCGGTACGTGGCAATTATCCCCATTGCTCTTTTCTTGTCTCTGGTGTGCGGAGCAATCGGCGTTTGGAACGCCTTCTGGGTTACTGAAATTATTTCGGCAGCCGTTTCGTTAATTCTTCTTCGGTCGTATTTTTTCAGACAGCGAAATGAGGATTGACTACAATAACTGTCATAAAAATTATTGTAGCATTGTTGTATTTTTAAGTTCACTTGCAATATAAAAATCCCGCACTTGAAGTGCGAGATTTTTATTTGATCATGGAGCTGCTAACCGGATTTGAACCGGTGACCTCGTCCTTAC
>DVHK01000114.1 GCA_018712135.1 Candidatus Coproplasma avicola
AATGTACTATTACATGACTGACGCGCAGGGAAATGTAATAGGCATAGTTGACAGAAACGGCAATGTAGTGGTACAATACTGGTACGATGCATGGGGCAACCACAAGGTTGTGAGTGCAAACGGAACAGCGATAACAAGTTCCGCGCATATCGGCAATGTAAACCCGTTCAGATACCGCGGGTATTACTACGACGCCGAAACGGGCTTATACTTCCTGCAAACGCGCTATTACGACCCTGAAGTCGGTCGTTTCCTCAACCGCGACAGCGTGCAGTATGCTGACCCTCAAACCCTCGGCGGGCTCGATCTTTACGCCTACTGCCTGAACAACCCCGTTGAATATGTCGACCCCGACGGAACGTTTATACTTTCAGTATTTCTTATATGCTTAAGTGTAGGTGCGATAGCTGGTGGTGTAGCTGGTGGAGTTACAGCCGCACAAAATGGTTCCGATATTTTACAGGGCATTTTTACCGGTGTTCTTCTCGGCGGAGCTGTTGGGGCGATTGCTGGTCTAGGTGGTGCCTATCTGATGGGAGGGATGTCGTCCATTGCGAGCAAGCTCATATCTGATGCAGTTGCAAGTATAGCTTCCGGCACTAATTGTTTTGGCAGTTGGGAGGATTATTCTGTTGCGTTTATCTTTGGAGGATTGAATAGTAGATTAAGTAATAATTCTGTAATGAGGTTTTTTGTTGATGCTGTTGTCAATCCTATGGCAAGCCAGGTGGCAAAATCAGGAACTCAAGGTGCAGAGCTTGATTTAGCAAAATTAGGATATAATATTGCAAGTAGGGCATTGACATTTGGATTAAATAGAGGAAAAATCTCTTTATTTGGAGAAAATGCAAATCTGTTGAAACAAGGTGCTCCTTATTTTACAATTGTTTTCGGCAAAACTTTAGCCAGGGGATTTTCTTCCGCGCTATGGCAAATTATTTTTTAAAAGGGGTTATAGATGTATGAGACGTTAAAGAAAAAATTTTATATACAATTCTATTTTACGTTAATTGTAGGTTTAATAGGAATAATTACGCTTGTGGTTTGCGCAGTCGGATTATTTATTGACTATGGGCAAACCGGAAAATACCTATGGTTAGCTATTGTAATTTCTATTATTCTTGTTGTTGCTTTAATTATGTGGATAAAAGAAATTCGGTTATTAATTTTAGACATGATAACCATAAAAAAAGGAGCATACAAAAAAATAACGGGCACAGTAATAGGCATTAAAGAAAAAGAACAAGGCGGAGACCCTCCGACTACTAAATATTACCCTATAATAAAAGATGAAGTGACTGGCGAAGAAGTTAAACTGGATGTTATGAATACAGATGTACAAAGAAAAGTGCATAAGTATTGCAGATATTCTTTTTTATATCTTCCACACACAAAGCTTGCGGTAATTGCTGAATCGTTCTCATACATCAACACTCAAAATCCAAATCTTGATTAATCATAAAGACCTCTTATCTCCGCGGGGCGCGAGGTGCGCCCCGCGGAGCTTTTGCAGGCAGAATTTTACATTAATAAATGCGGCGGGGCTTTCACATACTGTTTTCGGGCGGATATGCCCGAAGGAGTATTATGGAAAAATTTATTTTGGGCGTAGCTTTGGGTATGGCGGGCGGCGCGCTGCTCGTTGCAAACAACTGCAAGCTGCGCAACCTTGTCAAGAAAAATCAGGAAGACCTGATGCAGAAGGCTGAGCAATATATTGACAAGAAGCTTGAAGACATGCAGGGTTCTTCCGGGACAGACCAATCGGAGGAAGCCGAAGAGCTGTAATGCGGCGGCGCGCGGACAATAGTCCGCGCGCCGCTGTCAATTTGGCAATGCTCCGCTGCCTTGCTGCGGGATATGGTGCGGCGAACCGATGTTGTACGAGGGGCAAGGACGCGGCAACGCTTTCGCAACCCGACGTACCGTATCGTTGCGTACGCAACTATTTTTGTGTGTACGCTTGACAAATTAAAAAAACGCGCATATAATAAAATTGGTTGCGGTCGCAACTAATTTTGCGCAAACTGTTGCGCAGGCTACTATGCAAAGTATTCCACAAATCTTTTTGCGGATTATCCCGCGGCGAAAATAAGCGGGGTAAAGGCGCGCGGCGCGCCCTGCAAAATATTATACCGATATTTACAGGCGCAAATTAATGGGACAGAGGAGGGGGTATGACTCCGTTTTTAAAAAATTTAAACGCCATTTCGCGGGGGACGACGCTCTTCCGCGAGGAAAAACTCAAAGAATACGGATTGACGGGCGGGCAGGTCAAGTATCTTTTTGCTGTGTGCAACCGCGGGGGCGTTTCGCAGGACGAACTTGCAAAGTCGATGTTCGTCAACAAATCCAACGTCGCGCGGCAGATGTCGGCTTTGGAGGAGGGCGGCTTTGTTCGCCGCGAGCAGTCGGCGGAGGATAAGCGCGTCTATAAGGTTTACCCTACGCGCAAGGCGCTCGACCTCATGCCCGTAATCCGCGCCGTGAATGACGAGTGGAAGTTGGTTCTGTGCCGCGGTCTGACGGACGAGGATACGGAGCGGCTGTCCGCCGTGCTCGAAAAGATGGTCGCCAACATCCGCGGGGAGGAAGGGCAGTGACTAAAACTTTAAAATACATAAAGCCATATGCCCCGACGGCGGCGTGGGCGGTGGTCATGAAGTTCGTCGGCTCTATCGCCGAACTGTTTCTGCCGCTGCTGCTCGATTACATTATCGACGACATAGTGCCGCTCAAAGACATATCCATGGTGCTCTGGCTGGGGCTTTTAATGCTCGTCTGCTCGCTGGCGGCGATGTTCGGCAACATCTTCGCCAACCGCCTTTCGGTTTCGGCGGCTGCAAAAATGACTCACGATTTGCGCTACGACCTGTTTAAAAAGATTTCATATTTAAAGAGCGGGCAGGTCGACGAGGTTACCGTTCCCTCGCTCGTCTCCCGCCTGACGTCGGACAGCTATTACGTCAATCAGATGGTGGCGCGCACCCTCCGCCTCGGAGTGCGCGCGCCCATACTCCTGATAGGCGGTATGCTCATGACCTTCATTGTAGATGTGTGGCTGGCGCTCGTGCTCCTGGCGTGCGTGCCCTTCGTCATCGTCGCGGTGGTAATAATAACAAAAAAATCCATTCCGTACTATGCAAAAAAACAGGCTTGCAGCGACGATATGGTGCGGGCAATGCAGGAAAACATATCGGGCGTGCGCATAATCAAGGCTCTGTCCGCGGGCGAGCGCGAAAAGCGCAAGTTCGGCGGCGTGTCCGACAGGCTGGGCAACACCGATTTTTCGGCAAAGAAAGTAATGTCGCTCACCAACCCGCTGGCTACGCTCATTTTAAACCTCGGACTGGTCGTCGTCATAATAGTCGGCGCGCTCATGTCCGACGGCGCGGGCAGCGTGCTCGCCGTTTTAACCTATTTCACCATGATTTTAAACGGCATGCTCGGGCTTTCCAAAATCTTCGTCGTGCTGTCGCAGGGCATAGCCTCCGCCGACCGCATAGAACAGGTGCTCGAAATGGACGAAAGGCAGTTCGTCGGGCAATATCCCGCGGGAAACGCCGATTATATGGTCGAATTCAAAGATGTCAATTTTTCGTATAACGGCGGCGAAAATAACCTTGAAAACATAAATTTCACCCTCAGAAAGGGCGGAACGCTGGGTATAATAGGCGCCACGGGCAGCGGAAAGTCGACGATAGTCAATTTGCTCATGCGCTTTTACGACGTGTCGTCGGGTGCGGTATATGTCGGGGGCGACGACGTGCGCTCTGTGCCCGTTGAAACTCTCCGCTCGCGCTTCGGGGTGGCGTTCCAGAACGACTTTTTAATGGCAGATTCGGTGCGCGCCAACATCGACTATGGCAGAAACCTGCCCGAAGCCGACATCTTGTCTGCGGCGGACAGCGCGCAGGCGGGCGCGTTCATATCCGAACTCGACGGCGGATTAAATTACGATCTTGCGCAAAAGGCGGCAAACCTTTCGGGCGGGCAAAAACAGCGCCTCACCATAGCCCGCGCGCTCGCTGGCAAGCCCGAAATTTTAATCCTCGACGACAGTTCGTCTGCGCTCGATTACGAAACCGACGCCGCCCTTCGCCGCGCGTTGGCGGGCAACTATCCCTCGACCACCAAAATTATAATCGCCCAGCGCGTCAGTTCGGTGCGCTCTGCCGACGCCATCCTCGTCCTCGACGATGGCAGGCAGATAGGTCTGGGCACGCACGAACAGCTGTTGCGCACGTGCGAAGAATATGCGCTGATTTACAAGGCGCAGATGGGGGAAAATTTTTAACGCAAATCTCGCCTTGTGGCGGCTTGCGATTTGCCGTTATTTTTAGCGCCACGCGCTCTTGCCGCGACCTTAAATAGCCCACATATAATATAGTCGCGGCAATTCACTGTGCTGAGGCTGCTGACCGCAG
>DVHK01000115.1 GCA_018712135.1 Candidatus Coproplasma avicola
CACGCGCTTTTTGATTTTTTTACCTTTCAACCCTTGACTAATCAACCAAATTATTTTACAATATTATTACGCTTTTGTGCGGACTTTGTTACATTTTTTATGTATAATAAGATATGGAGTTTTTATTATGCCTTCTACATACGCACATTATAAATTTGCAAACGAGGTAATTACTCTCCTCCCCGACGGGGCGCAGAGAGCCGTGAAAGAAAACATTACCCTTTATCTTACGGGTTGTCACGGCCCCGACATACTCTTTTATTACAAAGCCATAAAGAGCAACGACGTGAATAAGCTGGGCTACGGCATGCATTCCCAGCCCGCCGCGCCCTTTTTTGAGAGGGCAAAAGGACTTGTTAAAGAGGGCGGCGCGCCTTATCTGGCATATACTATGGGGTTTATAACCCACTTTGCGCTGGATTCCACCTGCCACGGCTACGTTGAGAGCGAGCGCAAAAAACTGGGAATAACGCACACCAAACTTGAAGTTGAGTTCGACCGCAGCCTGCTTTGTGCCGACGGCAAAAACCCCGTAAGCCAAAAGCTTGCCGGGCACATATCCCCAGACGAACGCTGCGCGGAGGTTATCGCCCCCTTCTTTTCGCTGACCCCCGAAGAGATAAAAAGATCGCTTAAAGACATGAAGCGCATATGCAACCTTTTTGTCTGCCCCGGGAAGATTAAGCGCGGCATAATAAAGGGCGTACTTAAAATGGTGAGCGCCGAACTGCCCGACCAGGTTATGGGCGTTGAGCCCGACCCCGTTTGCGCCGAAAGCAATAAAAAGATGCTTGAACTGTTTGATTCTGCCAAGGCGGTTGCAGGAGAGCTTGCACTCAATTTTGCTGAAAATATTAACTCAAATGAGTTAAGCGAGCGTTTCAACGCCGATTACGAATAAATTTAACCGCCAAAGAACAATTGCGGCGGGAAAGGATGTTTGTATATGCAAAGCACCAAAGTTAAGAAAAAGAGTTCATTTACGCCAATCGAAAAGAAATGGATAATGTACGACGTAGGCAACTCGGCATTCACACTACTGTGTTCGGTGTTTATTCCGTTTATTGTTAAGGATCTGTGCGAGGCTAACGGTATAGTCGACGAGGCGTACCAGACTTTTTGGTCGATTGTTACGTCTGTCGTCACGCTCGCGGTGGCGGTGATTAGTCCCATTGTGGGAACTTTTGCCGACAGCGAAGGCATGAAAAAGCCGTTGTTCTTAGGCTCGGCGCTGATAGGAATTGTCGGGTGCGTATTGCTCGGAATTCCCATTCCGCTGGCGGCTTTCGTCGCCGTATATGTCATCACGCGCATGTCTTACAACGTAAGCCTTGTATTTTACGATTCGATGTTGACCGACGTAACCGATATGGAGCGCGTGGATAAAATTTCTTCCAACGGCTATGCCTGGGGGTATATAGGCAGTTGTATACCATTTATAATAAGCGTAGGTATATATATTCTTGCCACGTTTGGCTTTATAAGTTACACGGTTGCGTATATAATAATGTTCATACTCAATGCTATATGGTGGCTGTGCTTTACCCTTCCCCTCACCAAGAGCTTTAAACAGATTCACTTCGTAAAGAGGCAGCCAAACGCTATCAGAAACTCGTTTAAAAGACTGTTTTCGGTATTCAAGGAAAAGATACCCAACAAAAAGGGCGTACTTATATTCCTGATAGCCTTCTTCCTGTACATCGACGGCGTTTACACAATTATAGACCTTGCCACTACATACGGCACCACAATCTTTTCGGGCGCAGGCATGGACGATATGATGGTAAACATTAACCTTGTGCTTGCCCTGCTTCTTACACAGATAATAGCCTTCCCCTGCGCGATAATTTCGGGCATGCTCGCAAAGAGATGCGACAACGGCAAACTTATTATGGTATTCATTGCGGGCTACCTGGGCATTGCGATATTTGCGATATGGCTGTCACAGATATGGCAGTTCTGGCTGCTGGCAGTATGCGTAGGTCTGTTCCAGGGCGGCGTACAGGCGCTTTCGCGCTCGTACTTTGCAAAGATTATACCCGTCGACAAGAGCGGCGAATTCTTCGGAATAATGGATATATTCGGCAAGGGCGCCTCGTTTATAGGCACCATGCTGGTGGCGATAGTCACGGCGGCGACCGACAACGCAAACTACGGCGTAATACCCATCTCCTGCCTGATCGGCGTGGGACTTATAGTGTTCATCATTGCGTATATCCAAATTAAAAACTACGAAAAAGCCAACGGCAGCACGGCGATGATGACAGGCGACTCCGCCCCAGCACAAGCCCCGACGACCGACGGCACGGACAAAAAGAGCGAATAAACAAAGCAATAATAAAAAAGACGTCGGCGGACTTTACAGTCCGCCGACGTCTTTTTTACCGCAATGCAGAGATTTCGTGATTATTTCGCCTGACCGCACATACATGCGACCGCATTACAAAAAAGCCAACCTGCAAGGTTGGCTTTTGAAACTTAATTATTCACCTTTGAAAGGCAAAAGAGCGGCTATTCTTGCGCGCTTGATTGCCTTTGAAAGTTCCCTTTGATGCTTTGCGCACGTTCCGCTCATGCGGCGGGGGAGCATTTTGCCCGATTCGGTTACGAACTTCTTTAAACGGTTTACGTCCTTATAGTCGATAACCTCTACCTTTTCCTGGCAGAAAACGCAAACCTTTCTGCGGGGCAATTTTTTATAGCTCTTCTTTACGGGTTTATCTTCCATTTTATTTTTCTCCTTTTATTAAGTCAGATCCGGCAAAGGCTGTCCGTGCGGCAGCCCGCCAAATTCACGCATTAAAAAGGAATATCGCCGTCGTCGTCAAAGGACTGCAAAGCGGGCTTGCTGCTGCGCCTTTCGCCGTGCGACTGAGAGGCCGAAGAAGGAATATCCGCTTCGTAACCGCTGTCGCCGCTCTGCGAACGGGGAGTTAAAAATTCGACGTCGTTGCAGTTAATGTCAACCGCCGTGCGCCTTACGCCCTGGCTGTCCTCGTAATTGCGAAGTTCTACCGAGCCGACTACCGCGACTTTATTGCCTTTTTTTGCGTACCTGGCAACATTTTCACCCAAGCCGCGCCATGCCGTGCAGTTAAAGAAATCGGTCTGGCGTTCGCCGCCCGACGTGTAGTTGCGGTTTACGGCGATTGCAAAGCGGCAGATTGCCACGCCCGACGATGTTTCGGTAAGTTCGGGGTCGCGGGTTAAGTTGCCTATCAAAAATACTTTGTTCATTTTACTTTCCTTTTGTTTTACGCTTTTACGGTAATAACTCTTCTTAAAACTTCGGAAGAAAGACCTGCTACGCGGTCAAGCTCTTTAACTACGCCGCCTTCTGCTTCAAAGGTCATAAGAACATAATAGCCGTCGGTCTTATAGTTGATAGGATACGCCAGCTTTTTTACGCCCCACTTGTCAGTGGAAACGACCTTACCGTTGAAGTCTGCGACGATAGCGGAGAACTTCGCTTCAAAAGCATCTTTTGCTTCGTCTGCGAGCGCGCTGTCCAACACATAGAGCATCTCGTAAGTTTTCATTGAATTCACCTCCCGGACTTATTCGGCGTACCGACGAAGCGGCACGCAAGGTGTGCGCAAGGATTGCCTGCGCCGTATTTTATGCGGCATCCCGCAAAATACCTAAATATAATACATTAAAGTTTTTAAATTGTCAACTTATTTTTTGCAGAGTATTTCAGTTGCCCTGCGGAAGAAGTCCCGCCATGACGTCTACGGCGTACAGAAGATCGTTTACGGAACAATGCGCTATGGGGCGCATGACGTATTCGATCCCGCCGATTTCGACGATAGTTTCTTCGTCACCCGGCTGCATACCATCTTCATATACGGCGACCGGCACTTTATTTTCGCTGGGAGCGTTATTGAGCACACCCGCTTCATACAGATCATTCATAGTCGCCGTGCCGATGTTGTTTACCGCCGCTTCGACCATTGCATCGAGATCGTTGAGTTTATAAGAAATTTCCTGACCGTCGGTATAGAGAAGAAGTTTCCAAACGCCCACAGCCGCGCCGCGGGTATAATATTCGCCGCCGTCGAAACTTTCAAGTCTGCCGTCGTCGCTCACATCGTCGTTATCGGAGTTGACGAGCACATAATCGCCCTCGGCAGTCTTTGTATAATAAAGGTAAGCCGAATCGAAATTATCCTCCGTCGCAGCAGTCCACTCTTCTTCCCCTTCCCCTATGCCGTAAATGGCATCGGAATATACATTCTGGACGGTAAGGTCGTCTACCGTATCGGCAATGCCGTCTATCGTCGAATCCTTGATGAGGTCGAGGATCTTGTTTCCGCCTTCATAGCTTGTGATTTCGCCTATCGTAAGAGTAGACGTCATTTTGGAAACCCTGTCGTTGAGCATGTCGACCGTCGACGCGGGAACAATTTGACCGTCCGCAAGCTCGACGCCCGTTATTATGCCGTTTTCACCGACAGTTATCGTGCAGGGTTGGATTGAACCGTCTTCCGCATGGTATGTCGCCGTGTAAACGCCGTCATTTTCAACGATATCGGTGAGGCCGTAGCCGATATAAGCCATGATTTCATTATCGACGGAAATATCGATTACCGCGCTTACCTGTATGTCTTCGATGAGCCCGCCGATATCGCCGACCTTGGAGGAAGCAATCTCTTCGCCGTCCTCGCCGACGACTCTGTCCACGATGCCTTCGGTGACATAGACCTGCGCCTGTCCCGCGCGGAGAATACCCTGCTCATCGGTATATGTATATGTGCCGATATATGCGTAATCGCTTCCCGCGGGCGCTGCCGTCACGTTTGTCAGCCCGTAAGCGATATAAACGAGCGTCCTGTTGTCGGGAGCGACGTTCAGAACCGTTGAAACTTCAAGCCCGTCAACGTTTGCGTCGACGTCGATTCTTTCATCGATAATATCGCCGAGAGTTACGCCGTCGAACATTTCGTTGAGGATCTGACTGTCCTCGGCGAGCATGTCGCCGAAAAGCTCTGCCGCGTCCACATAATAGAACGTGCGGGACGCTATCGTGCTGTCGTAGAATGTTCCGATCGTAACCGCAAGGCTGTTGCCCTCCGAATCGGTCAGGTACTCGAGCTGTCCGTCCTCGTCGGTTATGTAATTGCCCGTATAGCGGACAGGCGCCGAGCCGTATTCTTCGGGATATTGGTTTGCCGCGTCGGGAGCGTTATATGCAAACGTGCCGTCCTCCTGCTCGGTCGTGACAGTGTAGCGGTCGGCAGAGGCGTCGTAATAGAAGTATTGTCTGTAAATATAGTCGCCGTCGACCATGCCCTTAGTGGGCTGCAACCACGCTTCGGGGTCGAGACCGGAGGGATAATCGCCCGAAAGCTGACCGTCCATCTCATAACGCGCGTACCCTTCGTCCGTCAGAACATATTCGTCGTAATACACAATATATTCATCCGACCCGTTTGACACCGTGCTCGCCTCGGAGCCGAGCAGAATGGTCTGCAAAAAGGCGTTTTCTTCAAATATGCTCGACTGTCCGTCCTTGCCGAACGAAGTTATAAGTTCGTAGGGGCGTATCGACATAAGAACGGTTTGGCTGAAATATTCGGCGAGGCTGTCAACAGTCTGCGACATGAGTTCGTCATGGTCGACATAAATGCCGTAGTTCTGCGCGTCGGCGTACAAATCCTGCAACGCCGCTTCGAGCGCGGGGGAAAGGCTTATGATTTCGCCTATCGCCATGTCGTTCCAGTTGGTCGATATGGCGGTAATTTCGTTTATAAGATCCATTACCGTCTTTATATCGCCCGTAGTGTCGATCAACTGATTGCCTTTGCCGTCGTCGTTCTGCTGTCCGAACATACCGAAAACGTCGTCGATGTTGGAATTGGCTATGTAGAATCCTGCGCCGACAATGACGCCGACTTCGACGATTATGGCAAAGAGAAAACCGAGAAGAAAGGCTATCAGCCCGGTAAGGAATTTTCCGCTCTTTCTGGTTTTGGTGGCTGTCTTTGACATATACCCTCCCCGACGCGGGCGCGCGCCCGCTCTAAAATATTATAGTACGTTTTCATTATAACGCATATTGCGATTAAAATCAACTGTCCGCGCAAAAAAAGGCGTCATTTTACGCGATAATGTTGCTTTGCGAGCGCTATAAGCGCAGTTTTATTGTTGAGAGAGCCGTCTTTGAGGCATTTGTCGAGAAGAAAAGCTATCGCCTGACCGGTTTTTGCCTGCGGAACGCCCGCATTTATAAGATCCTCGCCGCGCACCGCGAGGTCGGCGGCGTTCATCGGCACGCCCTCCTCCTTCATCTCGCGGCGGATGGCGCATACATCGCCGAACACGTCGTTGTTTTCCCGCACGAACGCGCGCACCTTTGTCCCCCTGCCTGCAAAGCGGGCGGCATCTATCAGGCGGGACAGGTGAATGCGGAACTGTTTTGGCAAAGGATAGACTTCGAGCGCCTCCTCCGCCTTCTGCCCGCCGAGGGCGTAGAGAAAGGCGTGCAGCCTCAGCCCCGCGGGCGCGCGCCCTGCAGCGGCGACGGCGCGCGCGACTGCGTTCTGGCCGAGCGCCGCAACCGCAGGGAATACGCAGCCGAGCGCGCCCGTTTGGTCGAGCACGCCGAGCGACCTTTTGCACCCGCCGGCAAGCCCGTATTTTTCATCCGCACCGAACATTGCGGAAAGTTCGCGCCACGATATTGCGGGGGACAGCCCCGAAAGCCCGTCAGCGCAATCCCGCGCCGCAAAAACACATTCGTCATCCGCCACAAAGTTAAGTTCCCCCGCAAAGCGCGCGAGGCGCAGTATGCGCTGGGCATCCTCCGAAAAGAGCTTTGCGGCAGGGGCGCACGGCACGAGCTTCCGAGCTCTGATATGTTCGATTCCGCCGAGCGGATCGACGAATTGACCCGCACATATGTCATAGTAAACGGCGTTGCAAGTAAAATCACGGCGGCGCGCGTCGGCGCAGATGTCGTCCGTGAAAACCACCTTTTCGGGCGCGTGTCCGCAGCCCGAATACGTGTCTGTGCGGAAGGAAGTAAATTCATACCCCACCCCGCCGAAAGTAAGTTTTAAACTGCCCGTTGCCGCGTACTGCGCCGTCAGCGTAAAACCGAGCGACTGCGCGCATTCGAGCACGCGGCTGAAAGGCGCGGGCGCACATATATCCCAGTCGCGCACGGCGGGAATCAGCCCCGCGATATAGTCGCGCACGGTTCCCCCGACCACGTACAGAGGAGAAGGAAAGACGGCGGCGAGTTGTTTTAATTCTTCAGGTAAAATATTGTTCATAAGATATCTAAAACATTATAGCACATTTTTATTTTGTTTGCAATTATTGCAAATATATTGTATAATACTTTTAAACATACAAATAGGCGGGGCAGACGGGAGCGGCTTGCCACGCTTGCGGGGATGAAAGAGAGATGTACCACATTATAGTCAATTCAACGCGGTTGAAGGGCAAAAACGCCGACAGCATTGATATTGTAAAATCGGTATTCGACAGAGCGGGCAAACAGTACGAATTTCACTACACCGAACACGCGGGACATGCAAAGGAAATTGCCGCGGAACTTACGGCGAGCGGCGAAAAAACGCGACTTGTCGCCATGGGCGGCGACGGGACGCTGCACGAGGTTTTAAACGGCATAAAAAACCCCGCAATGTGCAGGCTGGGAGTAATTCCCATAGGAACGGGCAACGACTTTTCCACCGCGGCGGGCATACCCGAGGACAACATTAAATACGCCGCGCAGATAATAGCCTTCCGCGCGCCCGTATTCATCGACTATATCAGTCTTTCCACGGGGCTGCGCTCGCTCAACGCCGTGGGGTGCGGAATGGACGTAGACGTGCTTAAACGCACCTACGCCTCTAACCGTACCGGAAAAAGCAAGTATTATTACGGCTTTATAAAGAGCGTGTTCAAGTACAGAGCGCGTTCGTTTTCCGTTGAAATAGACGGCGGCAAGCGCAGACATTACAACGGACTTATCGCCTGCCTGGGCAACGGCAGGCAGATAGGCGGCGGAATAAAATTATTTCCGCGTGCCAAAATAGACGACGGTAAACTCGACTTTATGATAGTCGACTACCTTTCCGTATTTAAAACCATAATAGCTTTTGCCAAGCTCGCCTTCGGCAAGCTGAACACCATTAAAGAGGTGACGCAGTCACGCTGCAAAAAGGCGGTAATATACCCCGAAAGCAAGCAGTTTACCATACAGGCAGAGGGCGAACTTTACGACTATGCAAATCTTGAAAGCATAACCGCCGAAATTGTGAGCGGAAAACTCAGATTTTATCTCCCCGCCCACGATTGAGCTTAAACACATTGAACGGCGCATATGCACCGACCGACAGAATGATAGAAAGATATTACAGACGGCTGCTCGACGGAGTTCCCTCGGGACTGGTCGTCACCGACAAAAACTTAAAAGTCGTTTACACCAACGCCGCGTTCAGGGCGCTGTTCCCGGCGGTGAGCGCCAAAGGCAGCCTCGGCAAGGTTGTCGGGTGCACGGGCGACGCAAAAAAATGCGGCTCGTCCGACTGCGTAAAGGGGTGTATGCTGTACCAGGCGTTCGAAGACGCGCTGTATTCCGCGCGCCCCACCATGCAGCGCGTTCAGCTTTCGGTGAACGGCGAGGAGGGCGAAACCGAAATTTCGTTCGTGCTGACGGTAAAACCCATTGCCGACGGCATATGTATGGGGATAATTGACGATGCACTGCAAACCGAGCTGGCGGGCGAGCTGCGCTCGGCGCGCGCCATTCAGCAAAAACTGCTGCCGGCAGGCAGATGGGTTGCGGGCAAAAGATACTCGTATATGTACATTCCCTGCCGCGACATAGGCGGCGACCTGCCAGAAATTTTTGCCGTCGAAAATTCGGCGTGCGGAGTCATAGCCGACGTTTCGGGCAAGGGCATATCCGCTGGAATGCTGACGGCATTCGTCAAAGCGGCGTACGACAAGACGGCGTTTTCGCCCGCGCAGGCGATAAGTTCGCTTTCCGAGCGCTTCCGCGAGCTCAACCTCGACGAAAAAAATTACGTCACCGTTGCCGCGGCGAGGATAGACGAACACAGCATAACCTATTCCATGGCGGGACACAACGTGCCCATACTTTTAAAATCGGGCGGGGGCATAACGCGAATAATGCTCAACTCTCCTCCCGTCTCCAACTGGTTCGACGACCCGAGATATTTCGAGGACACAATACCCTATAAAAAGGGCGATATACTCGTACTGCTCACCGACGGAGTGACAGAGTGCCGCAATGCTGCGGGCGAGATGTTCGGCGTGGACGGAGCAATGCGCACACTCTCCTACGCGCGCACGGGCGAAGAGTTCATAAAAGACCTTGAAACAAACCTGAGAGAGTTCTGCAAGGAGCTGAACGACGACATAACGGCGATAGCCTTCGATTTATAAAAAGAGCGAGGCATATACCGCGCTTACAGCATAAAACAACTTATAACATGACGGGCGCGGGACGACCTTTGAAAGGTCGCCCCGCGCCCGCTTATTAAACATAATTTTATTTTTTGAGCTGGGAATACAACACGTCCTCGAACTGAACGCCGTAGCCGTGCCAATCGGCAGTGGCTTTGAGGCAGTCGGCTACAAGCCTTCCCGCCGCGTCGCAGGCTTTTGCGAGCGTCGATCCGTTGAGGTAGTGCGCGGCAAACGCCGCGGCGAAGATGTCGCCCGTGCCGTGCGAAAATTTGGGAACCTTTTCCGAAAGGACGTATTCAAACGCCTTTCCGTCGTATATGAGCTCGCCTATGAGCCCCCTCTGCTCTACGCCCGTGATTATCGCCGTCGCCCCTGTGGCAGCGTACAGCTTTTTGGCGATATCTTCGATATATGCGCCGTCGTACTGCGTTTTATACTCCTCGCCGAGGAGGTAACAGGCTTCGGTTAAATTGGGTAGAATAATGTCGGCACGTTGCAAAAGTTTGCCCATAGCGGCGACGTATTTTTCGTCAAAGCCGCCGTAGAGTTTGCCGTTGTCGCCGAAAGCGGGGTCTATTATGACGGGCGCGCCATTTTCGGAGAACTCGTCGAAAGCCTGCCTGCACAGTTCCATTATGCTCTCCTTGCCGAGATAGCCCAGAAGGAACGCCGAAAATCTTATGTCGTTTTCCTTCCACTTTTTATAGATTTCGGGAATTTCGTTTGTAAGGTCAAGGTAAGACCAGCTTTTGAACATGGTATGGTTGGACAGCACCGCCGTGGGGAGGATTGCCGCCTCCACGCCGTAGTGAGAAAGCACGGGTAACGCGACCGTGAGCGAGCACTGCCCGACGCAGGATAAGTCCTGTATGGTTAAAATTCTTTTTCCGTTCATAATAAGACTTCCTTTTACATAAATTTTATTACGCCATATATGTTATCACTGTTTTGATAATAATGAAATATCCAAATCGATAAAACTTTATATGCCCAGGCAACGTTCCGTTGCATCATGCTCCGCAATTGAGCGTTACACATTACACAACTCGTCTTGCGGACAGCTTTCTAATTACTTATGTCATTTCGACTAAGTGACCGAAGGGAACGCATGGAGAAATCTCACCTGATTATTGCTTTATTGATAGATTTCTCCATTCCGCACACTGGCGTGTGCTTCGGTCGAAATGACATGGCAGGGGTATATTTTCGCGCCGAAGGCGCATTCATACTCACCTCAACGTACAGCGAAGCTGTGCATTTCACACCGCCATGCGACAGGGCTTGTTTATTCTATAGGCTGGGGCGGTATTTCACAAAAACGGCTTGCCGTTTTTATATCACGCGCCGAAGGCGCATTTCACTCTTTGGCAATGACAAAACAGATAAATGCGGCGGAATATTAAAAAGCGCCCGAACAATGTAGCGGACGCTTTTTAATATGGAGAGAAAAATATTGAAAACTCATTATTTGGTGTGGTCGGTGGGGAGCGAGCGCAGTTTTAAGGTTCCCCCTTTAAATCCGCGCCCTTTATGCAAACGAAATTTTCCTTCCGTTTACATTTATAATATACCCCATATTTATTAAAACTAAACAATAATAGTGTGAAAAGTAAGTAAAATTCGTATTTTTCTTTACAAATTGTTTTTAAACAGGTTTGAAACCGAAAATTCACGCGCAATTTCATCGAGGCGATTGGTCATGAAATAACTGTAATAGCCGTCGGGCGCGAAAATGCAATGGTCGTAGAAGCGCACGTTGTTGAGGCTGCATATCATCTGCACCTTTTTTGTCATATCGTCGTCGGCGGCAGAAGGCGAACACGGGCAATCGACGTGATTGTGCGCCATATATACTCCGTGAGGACGGTAAACCGAAATGAGTTTGACAACCTCTTCCGGGCGAACGACCACGCTTTCGGGGTCGCCGTCGGTAAACGTGCAGATGCGTTTTACATCGCCGCCCTTGTCGAGCAGGTAAAATTCGAGCGCTTCGGTGCGCCTGCCCGCAAGGCGCGCGGAGGCAAACTGCCTGAATTCGGCATTATTTTTAATTACGGCGAAGCTTGAACAATTATTTTTCAGGCGCATACATTCGCCTATGCATTTCAAGTAGAGAGCGACGTTTTCGCCCACCCCCTCCACGAGCATGAGCTCGTCGAGGTCGGCATTGATGACCTCGTTTATGCTTGAAAAGCGCTGCAACAGCGCGTGCGCGACAGGATTGACGTTTTTGCGCGGATAGGCGTTGAATAAAAGAATTTCCAAAAGCTCGTGTTCAAAAAGGTTGTCGCCCTGTTTAAGTTTTTCCCAAAGGCGCTGGCGGTGTCCCTCGTGCATACCTGAAAAACCTCTGAAAACAAATTTTGCAAAACTGCTTTAAAATATTTTACCACACTTTTAAAAAAGTGTATAATATTTTCGGGTCAAATAAAAAATAAGGAAAGGTTTATGATTAATTATTTTGACGACATTGTAAAGAATATAGCCCAGGCGGTGACGTACGATTCATCGCAATCGCAGGCTAAGCCGGGCATGCCCTTCGGCGAAGGCGCCGCAAAATGCCTTGACTTTTACCTTTCGCTCGCCGAGTTTATGGGTTTTGAAACAAAAAACTACGACAACTATGTCGGCGAAGTTTCGTGGGGATCGGGCAAAGATTTTGCCATTCTCGCCCACGTCGACGTCGTTCCCGCAGGCAACGGCTGGACGCACGAGCCCTTCGGCGGGGAGATAGACGAAGAGAACGCAAAAATTTGGGGCAGAGGCACCATGGACGACAAGGGCCCCGCCATGATCGCCCTTTACGCTATGAACGCGCTCAAAGACGAGGGATTTGTTCCCCGCCGCACCATAAAGCTCATACTCGGCTGCAACGAGGAGACTGGCTGGGCGTGCATAGACCATTACAACAAAGTCGCAAAGATGCCCGAAGAGGGCATTTCGCCCGACGCAAACTTCCCCGTTATTTACGCCGAAAAGGGCATTTTGCAGGCAAAGTTTGAATTTGCCGCGCGCGGAGGTTTCAGCGGGCTTAAAGGCGGCAACCGCGCCAACATGGTTTGCGACTACTGCGAGGTTGAAGCGCCCGAAGACGCGCCGAAACTTAAAAAATTCAACCTCGTCGCCGAGGGCGGAAAGATTGTTTCGCGCGGGAAGAGCGCGCACGGCTCTACCCCCGAAATGGGTATAAACGCCATTCCCGCCATACTCGGCTACCTCGGGCTGGACGACATCAAAGAGGCATTGTTCGGACAATATATGGGTCTTAAAGGTCTGAAAGACGAAACGGGCGAGCTGACTTTTTCGCCCAACCTCATCTCGCAGGAGGGCGACAAAATTTACGTCACATGCGACATCCGCTACCCCGCCACCTTTGCGCGCAAAAAGATAACCGACATTCTCGACGCGCAGGGAACGCCATACGAAATAGTGCACGACCAGGCGCCCCTTTACAACGACAGGAACGGCAATCTCATTCAGACATTATTGGGCGTTTACAACGAGGTGACGGGCGCAAACGCACAGCCCATAGCCATAGGCGGCGGAACATATGCGCGCGCGCTTAAATACGGCGCGGCGTTCGGCCCGGAAGAGGACGGCGAAGAGAGCACCATTCACCAGGCTGACGAATACATAACCTTTGAAAAGATAACAAAGTGTTTTGAAATTTATAAGCTCGCGCTCAAAAAACTGTGCGGCTGAAAAATTTAACCGCACCGCGCCGCGGCAAAGCCGCGGCGCGGATTATATTTGCTATTGCAGACAATTATCAATTTGTTCAGGGTTAAAGACATTATTCAAACGCGCCGCGCGGAAATTTATCCGCGCGGCGCGTTTGGTTTATTCGTTATGTAAATTTTCCTCTTCTTTCTGCTTTTCGCGCTTTGCCGCCCTGTCCATTCGGGCGAGCTCGAATATTATGGGAAAACAGGCGGGTATGCCGATTATTATGGCTATGAAACCGCTGTCGTCGCCGATTCCCGCCACCATGATACCGAAAAGCGCAACGGCGACGAGCACCACGAGCATGATTATCAGCACTATTCTTAAATTTTTCCGACTCATGAAAAAGTCCTCACATAAGGTGTTTGCGGATGGCTTTTATAGCCGTGTTGGCGATTATATCCGACCCCTCGAACGAAGGATGAACGCCGTCCGCAGAATAGAACGTATAGGGCGTGCTCTGGCACAGCCCGTTGAACATTTCGTCGTAAGCGACAAACTCGTCGCACATATCCACGCACACGCGGTGAATGATTTCAAGCTCCTGATTGAAGAGCGGGCGCATGCGTTTTTTGTCGGGCGCGGGCAGGAGGAAAGGTTCAAGGAATATTACGACTATGCCCGCCTCCTTCAACTTTGCTATGAGCGTTTTAAGATCGCGCTCGAACTGGTTGAGGTTGAGTTCCTTGCCGTACTTATATTTATGGATGACGTTGTTGATGCCTATCATTATGACGACGGCGTCGGGCTTGTAGTCGATGACGTCGCGCTGAACGCGGGCTAAAAGGTCGCACACCTCGTTGCCCGAAACGCCCATGTTGATGAGGTCTATATCCATATCGGGATATATGGGGCGGAGCTTGTCCGCAAGAATTTTTACATATCCGTTGCCGAGCGACGCGGGGTCGCTGCGGTCCCTGTCGCAATCGGTAATCGAGTCACCAAAAAAAACAATTCGCATAGTTTCACGTTCCCTCTTATTTTGATATTACCATTCTATCACACCCCGCCGCAGTTGGCAAGCGGCGGCGGGCAAATACTTTATTATTTTTATAAAGCCTTATCTTTTGCGCCGGTTATAGCATGAACGTTGCTTGTTTATAATTTGCGCGATATTCTGCCCACCCACGAAGAGTCGGGATTTTCGAGGTAATTTAATAGGGTTATAAAATTTGTAGAAGGCTTTACCCTGTAATCGCGGCTTAAATGCTCTAAATTTTCCTTCATTATATAGTAATTGCGCTCGTCGATCTGCTTGTTTATCAGTCTCCGCTGCTCGTCGCGGGCGCGGTAGTTGTCCACCCCTGTAAGCTCGCGGATAACGGGCGAGTTGCGGTGCTTGCTGTTGGTTTCGAGGCTGACGGGCGCAAAGTGCGACAGCTGCACCTGCATGGTGCAGGGATTGGAAAAATAAACGACATACTTTGAAACGCGCTTGTCGTGAAAGCGGTCTATCTTGTCGCAGACGGCTTTGAACTGCTCGTATGGGTAAAGCTCGGTATCGCAGAACACCACAACGAGGTCGGCGTTGTCGTTCTGGAATTCGCTCTGATAGACGGGCGGAATATTGGTCAGCGACTTGGCGTTTTTTATGCGCACAGTATATTTTTCGTTCCACAGCCCGAGGTGGAGAAGGCGCAGGAGATAGTCGAACTCCTCGTATCCCTCGCAGATTATGGTTATGCGCTTAATCCTGCCCTTCATCTTGCTCCCTCCCCAGAAGAACGGATATGAGGTCGGGCTCGGGCAGGGCGCCGAGGTCGCCCGATTTATACTTTTCGAGCACATCCCCCTCTGCCTTTGACCCGCCCGTAAGGAAGAGAGACAAAGGATAGAGTTTCACGTCGCCGTTCTGCTTTGCGGCAAACCAAATCTGATCTCTGCGAAACAGTCTGCGGCAGTCTAAAAGGGTGACGTCGTGCACGGTAAAGATGAGCTGAGCGCGCTCGTTGAGCTCGTTGTTGAACAGCGAAACTATGGCGCGGGTCAGCTTGAAGTGCAGGCTGGAATCAATTTCGTCGACGACGAGGATTTTGCCCTCGGTGAGCGCCTCTATTATATAGCTGGCGATGGCGACCATCTTTTTGGTGCCGGTGGAGTCGAAGGTTAAGCTGCGCACGGCTTTTCCGCGGTGAACCGAGGTTAAACGGTACATATCCTCGGGGCAATCGGGCAGGGAGAACACATTTTCCTGCGGGCGGAACGTCGCGGGGCGGGAGAGCTCGTCGGAATATACATAGTCGTCTATGTCGAGGTCGGCGAGTTTTATAAGCTCGACCGTCCTCTCCCTTATGGAGAGATTGTTTTTGAGGACGGAGACGGTTTTGTCTATGGGGATGTTGTTCATATCCACCACCTCGATAGAGCGCGCAAACGCAGTTAAAATTTCGCGGCACTTCGCGGCGGCGGGATATCTTTGGGTATTTACCGTATATATGAGGATATTGCTGCACGAAACGAGGGGCAGCAGCTCGGCGAGGGCTTGATCTCCTTCAAAATAGTACTGACCGCTTTTGCAATCGCGCACGAATATTCGCTCTGCCGTCGTACCGTCGCCGCTTTGCAAAAGGCGGCACATACATTCATACACAAAGCCGCGCGGCTGTCCGTCTTGCAGAGAACTGTCGTAAATGAACTCATAGCTGTAAGCCCCGCCTTCATGCGCGAATGACACGCTTATTTTACACTCCGAACTGTCCGTAAAAATATTGACGGGGAAAGAGTAGTCGACGTCAGAAAGGACGGCTTTGACGGCAGCGATAGCCTTCAACATGCAGGTCTTGCCCACGTTGTTTGCGCCATATATGCACGCCGATTTGAGAATGTCAAACTGCCCTTCCGGGCAGACGTTGGAATAGAATTTTTTTATCGACTTATCGGCAATGAAAGACATGCCGGCTTGCTTTCCGAAAACGAGAAAATTGTTTACGCTTATGCTTAAAATCATGCTGCGCCCCCTTTAAAATATTTTAACACATATTTTTTATTAATGCAACAACCGAATTTAAAATTATAGTTCGGGCGCGCGGCGCGGTCTCGGCGGAATGTACATGGGCGGTTTACGGCTCGGCAGCTGCGGAGCCCGCCGCATAAAATGATAAAAAGGCTTTACAACGGGCACGGGCTGTGGTATAATAGCGCGAATAAAAATGCGGAGTGTTGCAATGAGCGAACTGCTTTTAAAACTTTTCGTGCCCAAGGGCGACGCCGACGACCCCAAAGTGAGGGGCGCCTGCGGCAGGCTTTCGGGCATAACCGGCATAATTTTAAACCTCGTACTCGTGGCGGGCAAGCTCGCCGCGGGGCTGATTTCGGCTTCGGTAGCCATAATCGGCGATGCGCTGAACAACTTATCCGATGCGGCGTCGTCGGTAATAACTCTCGTCGGGTTCAGGCTGGCGGGCAAGAAGCCCGACAAGGAGCACCCCTTCGGTCACGGCAGAATTGAATACGTCACGGGGCTGATAATTTCGGTAGTAATAATTTTTATGGCGCTCGAACTCGGGCGGTCGTCCATAGAAAAGATAATCGCGCCCGAACAGACACAGTTTTCGTGGCTGACGGCGGGCATACTAATTGCCGCGATAGCCGTAAAACTTTGGATGTTTTACTTCAACCGCAAGGTTGCAAAGCGCATAGATTCGCAATCGATAAAGGCGACCGCCACCGACTCGCTTTCAGACACGGTTGCCACAGCCGTGGTGCTTGCCGCCACTATATGCGGGCAGTACACCGACTTCCCCGTCGACGGCGTTGCAGGTCTCGCCGTGGCGCTGTTCATTTTAAAGGCGGGCATAAGCGCGCTCAAAGAAACGCAGGCGCCCCTTCTGGGCAGGCCCATGAGCCGCGAGCTGGCGCAGAAAATCGACAGCTTAGCTATGGAACACCCCGACATATTGGGCGTGCACGACCTTGTATACCACGACTACGGGCCCGGCAAGGCAATTGTAAGCTTTCACGTAGAAGTGCCCGCCGACAGCGACCTCGTGACCATTCATTCGATGATAGACCACATCGAACGCGAAATAGACGAAAAATTCGGCATAGAGGCGGTGATACATATGGATCCCGTTTGCTCGGGCTGTATATGCGGGGAAATGCGCGAGATTGCAGAGAGCGCCGCAAAAGCCGTCGACCCCTCCGCCACCATCCATGATTTACAGGTTGAAAACAGCGAGCAGGGCACCAAAGTTTACTTTGACATGGTTATATCCTTCGGGCTGGACATTACAGACGAACAAGCGGCGCGCAAGGCCGAAGACTTTATTAAAGAGCGCGGCATAGACGCCGAAATACGCGTAGATCACCCGCTGATAGACTGAGCAACCGGGGAGCGATTTATGTCGCCGCCAATAATGTATTTCTTTGAAATTATAAATTGACATGCGCCCCGCGCGGCATAATGCC
>DVHK01000116.1 GCA_018712135.1 Candidatus Coproplasma avicola
TTTACTATATATCGCCATATTTTCATATGTCGGCAAGCGGCATATTTTTACAACATAATTCGATATTTTTTTATTGATATTTTATTATTTATATGATATAATATTTTATGTTGTTGACTAAAAAATATTGATAATGTCAAAGTTGACGTAAACATATGATAGGAGGTTGTTATGAAGCAATGTGAAGGCACTCTCGGCACCGCAGAGCAGGCGGCAAAGCTTAAAGAGGTCATCGAGGAAAGCCGTTCCACGCCCGGCTGTCTCATGCACATCTTGCAGGAAGCGCAGGCAATTTACGGCTATCTGCCCCTGTCCGTGCAAAAGACGATAGCCGAAGGGCTCAACATTTCCCTTTCGGAAGTCTACGGCGTCGCCACGTTCTATTCCCAGTTTTCCTTAAAACCCAAGGGCAAATACCGTATTTCTGTCTGCCTCGGCACGGCTTGTTATGTCAAGGGCTCCGACAAAATTTTGCAGGAAGTCGAAAAAGAGCTTGGTATAAAGGTGGGCGAATGTACCGAGGACGGGCTGTTTTCAATCGACAGCTGCCGCTGCGTGGGCGCCTGCGGTCTCGCGCCCGTAATGATGATTAACGAGGATGTCCACGGAAGGCTGACGCCCGAAATGGTTAAGGGCATACTCGACGGTTACAGGAGGCAAGAGGTATGACCATTCAGGAAATCGAAAAAATCCGCGCCAAAAAGAAAGCGCTCATAGACGTAAGGCGCGTCGTGCGCGAACAGGGCGAAAAACTCGCCAGACAGACGGGTTACAGAAAGCAGGTTCTCGTCTGCGGCGGCACGGGCTGTACGTCCTCGCACTCCATGAAGGTAATCGAGCAGCTCGAAAAATCCTTAAAAGATCTCGGCATCAACGACGTTCTCATAGTAAAAACGGGCTGCTTCGGTCTGTGCTCGCTGGGGCCCATAATGATAGTCTACCCCGAGGGCGCTTTCTACGCGCAGATGACGCCCGAACACGCCCACACCGTCGCTGAAAAGCACCTCGTCAAGGGCGGTAAAATCGTTAAAGAACTGCTTTATCAGGGTACGGTTGCAGAGGACGGCTCCATAATTCCCTTTGCCGAAACTCCCTTCTATAAAAAGCAGATGCGCATTGCGCTTAGAAACTGCGGCGTAATCGCGCCCGAGGACATAGAGGAGGCAATCGCCGCGGGCGACTATGCCGCCCTCGAAAAGGTTTTAACCTCCATGACCCCCGACGACGTAATAAACGAAGTTTCGGCTTCGGGACTGCGCGGCAGGGGCGGCGCTGGCTTCCCCACGGGGCGCAAATGGTCGTTTGCAAAGGCTTCGCAGGGCGAAATAAAGTACGTCGTCTGCAACGCCGACGAAGGCGACCCCGGCGCGTTCATGGATCGTTCGGTTCTCGAAGGCGATCCTCACTGCGTGTTAGAGGCAATGGCGATAGCGGGGTATGCGATAGGCGCTCATCAGGGCTACATATACGTTCGCGCCGAATACCCCGTCGCGGTCGCAAGGCTCAATATCGCCATAAAACAGGCGCGCGAATACGGTCTTTTGGGCAAAAATATCTTGGGTCTGGGCTTTGATTTCGACATCGAAATCCGCTTGGGCGCGGGCGCTTTTGTCTGCGGCGAGGAAACGGCTCTTTTGACCTCTATCGAAGGTCACCGCGGCGAACCCCGTCCCCGTCCGCCCTTCCCCGCGGTAAAGGGTCTGTTCGGCAAGCCCACGATTATAAATAATGTAGAAACATGGGCTAACATCAACCCCATAATCGTCAACGGCGCGGCGTGGTTCGCCTCTATCGGCACGCAGACTTCTGCTGGCACAAAGGTTTTCGCCCTCGGCGGAAAAATAACCAACGTCGGTCTCGTCGAAGTTCCCATGGGCACGACCCTGCGCGAAATAGTCGAGGAGATAGGCGGCGGCATTCCTGGCGGCAAAAAATTTAAAGCCGCGCAGACGGGCGGCCCCTCCGGCGGCTGTATTCCCGCAGAGTGCATAGACACGCCCATCGATTACGACAGTCTTATCGCCATCGGTTCTATGATGGGCTCGGGCGGCATGATAATTCTCGACGAGGACGACTGCATGGTCGACATCTCCAAATTCTACCTCGAATTCACTGCCGACGAAAGCTGCGGCAAGTGCACTCCCTGCCGCATAGGCACAAAAAGGTTGCTGCAACTGCTGACAAAAATTACCGAAGGCAAGGGCGAACCCGAAGATCTCGTCAAAATCGAAGAACTCGCCTCTCATATGAAGCAGTCGTCGCTGTGCGCGCTCGGTCAGTCGGCGCCCAACCCCATTTTGTCGACCCTGCGCTACTTCCGCCAGGAATATGTCGACCATATCGAAAACAAGCGCTGCGACGCGGGCGTATGTAAGGCGCTCCTTACTTACTCCATCGACCCCGAAAAGTGCCGCGGCTGTACTCTGTGCGCGCGCAATTGTCCCACGCACGCGATCACGGGCAAGGTAAGGGAAGCGCATGTAATCGACAAAGATATATGCATCAAGTGCGGCGTTTGCATGGCAAACTGCAAATTCGGCGCAGTTGTAAGAAGTTGAGGTGAGTAAATGGCTAAGGATGTAACTTTAAAAATAAATAATATCTCCGTCACCGTTCCCGAGGGAACAACCATTTTAGAGGCTGCGCGCAAGGCGCACATAGTCATTCCCACGCTCTGCTATTTAAAGGACGTATCCTGTGTGGGCTCCTGCCGCATGTGCGTGGTAGAGGCCACGGGCGCGAGGGGACTCGTCGCCGCCTGCGTTTACCCCGTTGCCGAAGGCATGGAGGTGCGCACAAACACCCAGAAGTGCCGCGAAAGCCGCAAAATGACGCTCGAACTGCTTCTTTCCAAGCACAAAAAGAAGTGCCTTTCGTGCGAAAGAAACCACAACTGCGAACTTCAAAAACTGTCTTTGGGTTACGGCGTAGACGAGGACAGGTTCAAGGGCGAAGATTTTGTCCTCCCCATCGACGATTCGGCTCCTTACGTCGTGCGCGATAACGACAAGTGCATAAATTGTATGCGCTGCGTCGCCGCCTGCCGCAAACAGCACGTCAACGCAATAGGGCCGATAGGCAGGGGCTTTAACGTGCACATAGGCAGCGCGTTCGACATGCCGCTCTCGGAGTCGGTGTGCGTCGGATGCGGGCAGTGCATCGTCGCCTGCCCCGTAGGCGCCCTTTCCGAGCGCTCTACAATAGACGAGGTGTGGAACGCATTCGCCGACCCCACCAAAAAAGTCGTGTTCTTCACCGCGCCTTCGGTGCGCGCCACTTTGGGCGAAGCGTTCGACATGCCCATAGGCACCAATGTCGAAGGCAAGATGGTGGCGGCAATCCGCCGCCTCGGCGCGTGCGAGGTGTTCAATATGGACGTCACCGCCGACCTGACTATAATGGAGGAGGCGTCCGAACTCATCAATCGCATAAAGACGGGCAAGCCCATGCCCATGTTCACTTCGTGCTGCCCCGCGTGGGTAAAATTTGTCGAGCAGAAGTATCCCGAAATGATACCCAACCTGTCAACCTGCAAGTCTCCCCAGCAGATGTTTGGCGCGCTCTTAAAGACCTACTGGTGCGAGAAACATCACATCCGCCCCGAAGATCTGTACACGGTCAGCATAATACCCTGTACGGCTAAAAAGTACGAATGTCACCGCCCCGAAATGGAGGGCGAAGTCAACGCCGCAATCACCACGCGCGAGCTCGCGCGCATGATCAAAACGGCGGGCATAGAGTTCACCAAACTGCCCGACGAGGAGTTCGATAATCCCTTTGCAACGGCTACGGGCGGCGGCGCAATTTTCGGCGCGACGGGCGGCGTAATGGAGGCGGCGCTGCGCACTGCGGCGCACATGCTCGACGGCAATTTTGAAGTGTTGGACTTCTTTGCCGTCCGCGGCTCCAACCCCATAAAGGAGGCAACCTATCTCGTCGCGGGTCACACCTTAAAGGTGGCGGTCGCTTCGGGGCTCGAAAACGCCGTAACGCTGCTCGAACAGATTAAATCGGGTCAGAAGAAGTACGACTTCGTCGAAATTATGGCGTGCCCCGGCGGCTGCGTAAACGGCGGCGGACAGCCCACCCTGTCCGACAGCGTGCGCAACAACTCGGACATCAACCTCAAAGAGGCGCGCGCAAAGGTTTTGTACCTCTCCGACGGTCATTCCGAACTGCGCCGTTCGTCCAATTCCCCCGTCATGGATATGCTTTACGAAGATTATTTCATCTTCCCCAACAGCCACAAGGCGCACGAAGTTCTGCACACAACTTATAAGAAAGATAAAAGAATCTAAATAAAATATTAGTTCTTTCCCCGTTGTCATACTGAGCGCAGTCGAATGTATCTGGCGCGTTCACGCGCCGACAACGGGGATGTAACTGCGCCTCAAATTTCCAATAACTCTTAACGCCGAGGGCGGCATTCGCCGCCCGCGGCAATTTTTATCAATGTAATGAAATTTCTTGACATTGTTATCTGCATATGATAATATATAAACCAACAGGAGGATTTAAGCATAGTGGACGACAGCCCAAGTAGCGTGCCCCGACGTGCGTGCATCTTAATACTTGACTTTGCCGAACATAACTTTTCTGCGCCGGATGTAGAAGGGTTGTGTTTTTTGTGTTGTAAAAAAGTAGAAAATAAATAAAAATCCAAAAATTTTTTACTTCCACCAATGCGCGCAAAGTCGGCGCGCAATATGCTAAACTTATCATGACTGCAGGCGAAATTGCCTTAGCACTCGTATTACAGGTAGTGCTCATTGCGCTCAACGCCATTTTCGCAAGCGCGGAAATCGCCGTTATATCTGCAAACGCTACCAAAATGGAAAAACTTGCCGAGGATGGCAACAAGCGCGCAAAGCGCATATGCCGCCTCACAAAGAATTCTTCCAAATTCCTTTCAACCATTCAGGTTGCCATAACGCTGGCGTCGCTGCTCGGCTCGGCTTTCGCTGCCGACAGCTTTGCCGAACCTCTCGCCGTCGCCATAGTCGGCTCGGGCAGCCCTTATTACGGCGTAGTCAGCACTATCTGCATGATAGTCATCACTTTAATTCTTTCGTACTTCTCGATAGTCTTCGGCGAACTCGTCCCCAAGCGCATAGCAATGCGCAACGCCGAAAAACTTTCGCTCATTCTCTCGGGCATACTCAACTTTGTTTCGTATGCGTTTGCGCCCTTCGTGTGGCTGTTAACCGTATCGGCTAACGGCATTCTGCGCCTGTTCGGCATCAAACCCGAAGACTCGGGCGAGGAAGTCTCCGAAGAGGACATCATGCTCATGGCGGAAGCCGGCAGCGAAAAGGGCTCTATCGACGAAAAGGAAAACCAGTTTATCCAGAACATATTCGAGTTCAAGGAAAACGACGTCGGCGAGGTCTGCACCCACCGCAAGGATGTCGATTTTCTGTTTGAGCGCGACGACCTTTCGGTATGGGAGGAGACCATCAAACAATCCAGCCATACCTATTATCCCGTATGCGGCAAAGACACCGACGACGTAATAGGCGTCCTTAACACAAAAATATATTTCCGTCTCTCGGATAAATCCAAGGAAAACGTGCGCAATCAGGCGGTAATGCCCCCCGTGTTCATCTCTGAAACCATGCAGGCGGACGATCTTTTCTACCGCATGAAGACTACGCGCGAATACTTCGCCATCGTCCTCGACGAATACGGCGGCGTAAACGGCATAATAACGCTGCACGACCTTTTGGAACTCCTCGTCGGCGACCTCAACGAAAAGGGCGAAGCCACCGACTACGAAATAAAGCAGCTCTCCGAAGATACGTGGGAGGTCAACGGTCTCGCACCCTTCGAGGAAGTCTGCGAGGCTATGGGGCTCAAACTCCCCGAGGATGAAGATAACGACTTTGAAACTTTTGCAGGCTACGTGTACGAAATGCTCGGCGAAGTTCCAGACGACGGTGAAACTTGCGAGTGTGAGGACGACTACGTAAAAGTCCATGTGCTCACGGTATCCGAGCACCGCATTGAAAAGATGCGCATAACCAAAAAGCAGAAACCTGTCGCCGCGGAAGAAGAGGAAGAGGATGAAGATAAAAAATTCCGTCTCTTCAAAAAGGACAAGGATGACAAGGACGAAAAGGACGGCGATGAGGACGACAAAAAACAATCCTCCCACAAGGACGTCGTTTACATTCCCACCGACGAGCCAAACGGTGACTGATTTACTGCAAGTCCCGCTCGGCAGGCGCAGTAATTTGTAAACACAATATTTAGTAAATTCAATAAATAATTTTGCCGCCCGCGCGAATTTTCGCGCGGGCGGCTCTTTTCAACGCGCGCTTTTTTAACGTTGTTGTCTTTTTAATCGGACTTTGCATGGGCAGTATAAGAGTGCGCCGCGCGGCAAAATGCCGCGCGGCGCACGTGTTTTTGGTATTATTTAAAGACGTTTATGCAAAATCAGAAGTTTATTTCAAAGGGATTGTCCTTCCCCTCGCCGAAGAATGCCAGACTTTTAAGCCCGCATTCCACCATTGCCGAGGTCGCCTCCTCGGTGAAAAATGCATAGTGCGAAGTAAAAATAACGTTGGGGAATTGTTTCAAATAGAAAATGTCGCGCTTGTTTACGATTCTCGCGCGCAGGTCTATGTGCGCAACGCCGTCCTCGGCCTCTATCGTGTCCAGCCCCGCGCCGCCCACTTTTTCATTTTCAAGCGCGGTTATCAGCGCATCGGTGTCTATCAGTCCGCCGCGAGCGGTGTTTATAATCAGCACGCCGTCCTTCATCTTTTCAATCGCCGCGCCGTCTATCATGTGGTGGTTGCTCTGCGTAAGGGGAACGTGCAGCGTAATTATATCGCTTTCACGGTAAATGGTTTCAAGGTCGACGAACTCCGCGCCGTCGGCGTGGTCCTTTGCATAGGGGTCGTAGGCAAGAATTTTGCAGCCGAACCCTTGCAGGTTGCCTATAACCGCGCGTCCTATCTTGCCCGCGCCTATAACGCCAACGGTCAGATTGCGCATCTCCCTGCCGCACATTCCGTCCAGCGAAAAGTCGTTTACGAGCGCGCGGCACACCGAAATTTTGGCCTTTCTCAAAAGCATGAGCATGAGCATGACGGCAAAATCGGCAACGTTGTACGGCTCGTAATAGGCGTTGCTCACGCGCACACCGTATTTTTTGCAGGCGGCCAGATCTATGTGGTTGAACCCGACCGTCCTCGTAGCTATGTATTTTACTCCCGCATCCGAAAGTTTTTTAATCATGGGCGCGCTCAGGTCGCTGAATCCGAGGGTGGTTATGCCCTCGCAGCCCTTAACCCATTCAATATTTTCATCCGAAAGATTGTCGGCATACAGCGATATGTCAAGTCCGTACGCCTTCGCTCGCTCAAAATCCTTCAATTCATAGTCTTTAACCTCAAATGCAGCAACTTTCATAAATAAAATCTCCTTTTACTACCATACAATACCACTTATGCCGCATTTTGTCAATCTTAAAGGTATTCCCGAAAGGTGTTTGATTTGAACAAATAGTCATTTCGACTAAGTGAGCGAAGCGAACGCATGGAGAAATCTCTTTGTAGAATGGCTAATTCTTTTGAGATTTCTCCGCTCGCTGTCGCTCGGTCGAAATGACAGATAATAAGCAAATATACTTTTCGGGAACTCCGCAATCTTAATTCTGCGCTGCGGACATTATGAGTCCTTTCGCGCGGTAAAAACTTTAAATGTCTTTTGCCTCATAAAATACATTGCAAAATGTCGGGCGGTTTGATATAATGATAGAGTATGAATTTAGTCTTTTTCGATATCGAATGTGCAAGCGTCCACAAAACGACGGCAAAAATCTGCGCGTTCGGTTACGTCGTCTGCGACGAAAAATTCAATATCATTAAAAAAGAGGACATCCTCATCAACCCCAAGGGGGGATTTCACCTTACCGACCGAAGGGGAGAAAAGGGGCTCGAACTTCCGTACGACTATGCCGAGTTCAAAAAACACCCGCCCTTTCCCGCGGTGTACTCCTTCATAAAGGAGCTGTTGGAGGATAAAAACAACCTCGTTTTCGGGCATGCGATAATGAACGACGTCAAGTATCTCGACCTCGAAACCCGCCGTTTTCATCTTCCACCCTTCAATTTTGAATTTCTCGACAGTCAGATCATGTACATGACGCACGTGGGCGATTTTTCGCGGCAGTTCGGGCTGGAATACATAACCGAAAATCTCAACGTCGTATTCACCCCCCACCGCGCGGCGGACGACGCCTATGCCACGATGAAAATAGTCGAAGAGCTGTGCCGCCTGCACGGCGCACACCCCGCCGAACTCGCGGGTGTGCTCGGAGTAAAAAAGGGTAAAATACGCGACCATAATATAGTAAAACCCACGTCGTCGGCGTACGAAAGGTATATTACGGCGCGCGACGCCGCGCGCGAACAGCGCAGCCGCAACCGCACAAAATTTTACATTTATTTAAGTCGCCGCAAGCGCAAAAAGAGCGGCAGGCTCTTCGGACAGGCGTTTACATTTTCGCGCAATATCGAGGACGATGTGGAAATATCCATTCCCCTCGTCGGCAGAATTTACGAGGAAGGCGGAGTCTATTCACAGAAACTTGGCGACTGCACCGTTTACGTCTGCGAGGAAGACGACGCCACCGTGCGCACCAAAAATGCCCGCCAGATGGGGCAGCTTATAATAATAAATATTTCGCAGCTTCGGGAGATGTTGGATGATTGACCTTCCCGCGCAGTTTGTCGGGCGCATGAAGAACGAGCTCGGCGGCGAAGCCGACGAGTTTTTTGCCTCATACGACCTCCCCGCCGCAAAGGCGATACGCGTAAATACATTAAAGACGACGGTCGAAAGGTTCAAAGAAATTTCGCCGTTTGCATTGCAGCCCGTCCCGTGGGAGAGCAGCGGGTTTTACGTCGAAGACGAAAAACCGGGCAAAACCGTTCTCCATGCCGCGGGCGCATATTACGTTCAGGAGCCATCCGCAATGTGCGCCGCGCCCCTTCTCAATGCGCGCGGCGGGCGCGTGCTCGATCTCTGCTCCGCCCCCGGCGGCAAGGGGACGCAGCTCGCGCAATACATGGCGGGCGATGGTATAATTTATCTCAACGAAATCAATTTCCGCCGCGCAAAAATTCTTTCTTCCAATGTCGAACGCTTAGGCATAAAAAACGCCGCGGTCGTCTGCGCTTCCCCGCAGACTCTCGCTCTCCGCGCGCAGGGCTTTTTCGATAAAATCCTCGTCGACGCTCCCTGTTCGGGCGAGGGGATGTTCAAAAAGGAGCCAAACGCCGTCGCCGAGTGGAGTGAAGAAAACGTAAAGATGTGCGCCGCGCGTCAGAGCGGCATTCTCGACTGCGCCGCGCAGATGCTCGCCGAGGGCGGCACGCTGGTATATTCAACCTGCACTTTCGCGCGCGAAGAGGACGAGGGGCAGATAGCCGATTTCCTGCAAACCCACCCCGAATTTTGCCTGACAGAGGAGCGCAAACTCATGCCCCACAGGGGGCGCGGCGAGGGGCATTACGCCGCTTTGCTCAAAAAATACGGTGGGGTCGCAACCCAACGCGGCAGCGATGCGCACGCGGTCAGACCGCGCGCCGATAAAAAGGCGGAGGCACTGTTCAAAGACTTCGCCTCGCGCTGTCTCAGCATCGGTTTTGAGCGCCTCCATTCGGTCGCAGACAGGCTTTACAGCCTTCCCGAGGGTTATGTCGACTTCGGCGTTCAGACGCTCCGTGCGGGCATAGAACTGGGCGAAATTTCAAACGGAAGGTTTATTCCGTCCCATTCGCTTGCAATGTGTCTTTCGCCACGGCAAGCCCGCTTTATCGAGCTCGACCAAAGTACTGCGCTTTCCTATCTCTCGGGCAACACTTTCCCGTGCGGACAAACAGAGGGGTGGGCTGTCGCCTCTTATCTCGGCTTTTCCCTCGGCTGGTGCAAGGTGTCGGGCGGTGTGGCAAAAAATCATCTGCCCAAGGCGCTGCGCATAAATAACTGAATCATCAGCATTTAAAATAATTAAATTACCCGCGCGGACGTCAAAGTCCGCGCGGGTAATTTATTTTATACAGAATATTTTAAACCGCCTTCGAAATTATTTATCGTCCATATGCTGACGAAATGTATTTTACAGGTCAAAATTAACCGCCCGTCAATGCGGTGCATTAACGGGCGGTTGTCTTTCGCCTTTCAGGCGTTTTATTTAGTTGTCTTTGCCGTCGTCGTCGGAACCGTCGTCGTCGGAACCGTCGCCGTTTTCATCGGGAGTAACTTCCGTTTCGGGCTGTTCTTCCGCGCTTTCAGCGTCATTTACGTCCCCGGACGTCGTTTGTTCCTCGGGCTGAACGCTCTCTGCGGGCAGCTCTTCGGCAACACCGCCGTCGTCTGCGGGCGTCGTTCCGGCATCGTTTTCACCGTTTACGGGCGCTTCGCCGTGCTCTTTGACGTAAGTCCTTACATAGCGCTTGTTCTTCTTATAGTTATAGGTGTTCTTGCCTACCTTGGGTCTTCTCTTTATGGATTTGCGGAGATTTCTCAAAAGCAGAACGGCAATTGCTATAAGAATTGCAACAACCATTATGATCGACGATGTGAGCAGCCAGATATTCGTGTCGTCGGTGGCGGCAGTCGTGTCGTCTTCCTCCGTGTCGTCGCCCGTGTCGGAAGAGGTGTTCATCGATATGCTCTGATCTACTGCCGAGTAATCTATGAACATGCTCATCATGGGCGCGCCGCTCTGTTCGGTGTTGTTTATTTTAAGCACCGCAAGCTGTTCGCTGAAATCGTCGTAAGCGTAGTTATAACCCGATTCGTCTTCGGCGGCCGTGTCCGCATTGAAGGGGATGTATGTCGCCGAATCGTAAAGGGTGTATGTGTAGTACATCGCGGAGTAGTCGTAAAGGTCTACCGTAACGTCGTGTTCGCGCGCAAGTTCTTCGTAGTAGGCGATATTCTCGTTGTTTGAATCAAATACGATGCTGTCGTCTGCCGCTGTAAGCGCGTCTCTGTACGCGTCTATGATGTCCTGCGTGTACTGCTCGACGAGCGAGTTATATCCGCTCTCGTCGACGGTTACGGCGCTGTAATCGAACAATACATAGCTTCCCTCTTCAACGCCGTCGGTCGTCTGCGCGTCGCGCGTGCCGCTCCAGAGTTCAAGCCTGTAATTCTTGGTTGCGCTGCCCGTGTGGATATAGAACGTCGTCGTTATCCATTTATTTGCAAGTTCGGGGTTGGCAATCGCGTCTACCGTGAACGAATAAGGCGTGCTGGTCTGGCTCGTGTAGCGGGGATGTGCAACTTCGGTGTCGAAGGGTCTTACTTCAAGGCTTTCGTCTATTTCGCCGTCGACAAAGTAGTTGTAAATTACGTCGCCGTCAAGCCCTGAAACATAGCTGTATACCGCGTCGCCGTCGCTCGTCACAAGATAGTGGGGGGCGTAAGCCGTGCGGTCGGCATTGGCGTAATAAATTTCGCCGTCTTTAAGATCCTCGAACGATACAAAGTTTCCTTCGCCGTCGTAATAGCTTGCGTATTCGTCGTAGTATTCGTGTTCGAGGTTATAAAGGTTGGCGTAAAGGTTGCCGTCCTCGTCCTCGTAAAGTCCGTCGGTGCGCAGGCTGTATGCAATGTTTGCGCGCTGTTCCTCTCTCGTCGCGTCCTCGGCGGGCTCGTCTTTCAGGACGTTGCCGTCGTTGTCGTACCAGAACGTGTATTCGGGAGTGGTGTAGGCGAGGGGCTGTTTGGTCTGCGTGTCTACGAGGTAGACGGTCGCAATTGCGCCCTCGGAAACTTTTACCCTCACGCTTACCGCAAGGTAAGAATCGGAGCTTACCGAAGAATCTTCGCCCACATAACCGTAGTTATAAATCGCGCTTCTCTCTGCAAACGTCCTCACGGTGTTTACGATGAGCAGGGGCTGCGTCGTCCTTGCGCCGATAACCGTGTCCCAGTCGGCATTTTCGCCGAACAGCGCCGCTATGGGGCTGTCTACGAGAGTCGTAACAAGGTCTGCGTACGTTTCCTTGTATGCGTCGAAGTAGTCTTTGTTGATAAGACCTGCGTAGTCGTTTGTGCTGTTGGGTCTGTCGTATTCGCTTATTTCAACGGGCACGCTGTTCGTCGCCGCGCTGCCGCCGTTATAGCCGTTGTAGCTCGAAGGGCGGGAAATCTGCGTTTCTATCGAATTGTCCGAGCCGAATACGCTGTCAAATTCCGTGCCGGAGGAGGAAGCCTCGGTTATCGAAAGCGAAGCCGCTCTCGTGCTGCTGTCGGCATAGCCGAACGCCGTTTCGTCGAGAGTGAGAACCGAAATGTTTGCAACTGCAACCCAGCCTCCGAAATAGCTCGATTGTGTGGTTTCTCTTATCTCGGTCACGCCGTAATTTACAACCAGTTCAAAACTCTGCTCTTCGTCGAGCGAGTTGGAAACGAGCGCATAGCACTGTACCCAGCCGTTGTAAACGTCTTCGACGTCGTTTATCTCAACGGCGTCTACCGTCGTCGAATCGACTTCAAACGAACCGTAGTTGTCCGTTTTGCCAGCCTGTCTTGCGGAAACAGTCACCGTCGTTCTGCCGTCGAGCTCGCTCGTCTTTACCCAGAAGGAAACGAGTTTGTATCCGTTGCCCTCGATGGTGAATGAGTCGTCCGAAATTACCGATTCGTAAGCCGCGCCCCTCGCGCTGAGCATGAGCAGCACATTGGCCTCATCGCCCGCCCCGGGCAGGTCTACCGCCGTGCGGAGCGCGTCGTCGATCAGCGTCTGATAATTTCCGCCGATCGCGCTCGACCATGAATCGGCCGTCGTTACGGTCAGGTTTGCTATAATGTCGTCGGCGGTATTTATCGAATCCATTCCCGCGGGCAGGTAAGTCGTCTGCTCTTCGGGTTTGCCGATGTTATCGCCGGCGTAGTTAACTTCGCCTTTGCTGCTGGTATATCCGTCGCCGTCTACCGTAAGTCCCGCCGTAAGATTGTTCGCGTCTAAGCTGACGTCCGTTCTGTCGCCCACTTCGCTTTCGGAAGCTATCGCCAGGTCAAGGTGATAGCTGTACTTGCTGCTGTAATGGTCGACGGTACTGTCGTTCTGTTCAAACACTTCCTTGTCTACGCGGAAAATCTTTTCGTCGGCTTCGCTTAAAAGGTTGCAGGTGGTGGTAAGGGCGGGGTCGTTTACAAGTCCGTCAAAGGCTTCCTGACCGCCTGCCGCCTCAACCATTTCGTCCACGCTGAGGTATTTTTCGTAAGTGATGTCGTCGAAGAAGGCATAACCTTCAAGCGTGTAGTTGCTCGCCTCGCCCAGTCCCACGGTGAGCGTGAGGGTGGTGGGGGCGTAATCGCACGCGCTGACGTAAATGGTGTATTGTACCCAGCCGTTGTTTCCGTTCGCCCACGTGCCGCTCTCTTCGTCGTAGGGATTGAGTATGGCGGTGTTTATGTTTTCTATCCTGAAATTGTCGAGCGAAGTCCCGCCGACGGTCTGTTCGAGTTGGATATAAGCGCCGCGCTGGTCTATAACTTCGGTGCGCGTGTCGTTGTTGCCGCCGAAGTACAAATCGCTCGTCTTGACCCATACGCTTATCTTTGCCGCCGTGTTGGCTTCGAGCGAAAGGGTGGTCGAGGAGGTGTAATAGGTCTGCGTGCCCTGCTTGTCGTCGTCCACATAGTTGTGAATCATCAGCACGTTGTTTTCTATTCTGCTTTCCTCGGTGAGGTCGGAAGATGTGTAATAATTTCCGTCTTCGTCGGTGTAGTACTCAACCTGTTCGCCCGCGGCGTTGTAAAGCACCGTTTCGCCGTCCTCTTCAACCCAGCGGTATCCGTGGGTATAGGGATTGTCGATATACTCGGCGCCTTCGGCGATGTAGTAATCGTCGGTTTCGTCGTCCTCGTCGTCGTCTTCTCTTTCAACGATGGCGGAGGCGGGGTCGGCAAATGGCAGATCGGTGGGGGTCGCGTTATAGTTGACGTAATCTTCGTCGCCCGAGTCTAACGCGGCGTTGTTCCACAGGGTCTGGGGCAGATCGGGGTCGGTAAGCCTGTTCCAGTTTTCAGCCGTCGTGCCTATTATGCCCGAGGCCGAATCCGAAGCCGAAGCGCCGCTGCCGGTACCGCTCGTCCAGTTGTCGGGCGAGCTCAAAAGGTAAGTTCCGTCGTTGTCGTCGAAAAATTCAAAGTTGCCGTTTTTAAGCACCTGTTCGTCTACGCGCGTAGAAGTTCCGGTATCTTCTTCATCATCCGTGGTCGCCTGCGCGCACGCGCCTGCAAACATGGCGAATGCCGAAATAACGGCTATCGCGCCCAATACCGAACGTTTGTACTTTGCGTTTTTCGTTCTAAATTTTTTGCTCATATCTGTTTCCTTAAAAATAGTTGCAAAATTTTCCGTCTTGCGGGCAAAGGGGCGCAATACGCCCCCGTCCGATCGTACCATTACATTTTAATATAAATCGCCCTTTTAATCAACTAATTCTGCGTGAAAATCACGCAAAAATTAAAATAATCGCATTCAATTTGCACAAACTTACTTCGTATGAATGTAAATACAGGCAAACACAGCGCCCGCCGGTGCATTACGGGCGGCGCGCTCGTCGGAATAATAAACGGTCTGTTCGGCGGCGGCGGGGGAATGATAGCCGTGCCCGTGCTTTCGGGGCTCTTGGGTTATCCCCAAAAACAGGCGCACGCCACGGCGATAGCCGTCATCGCGCCGCTGTGCGCAGTCAGCGCGGTTGCGTATATAATCGGCGGATATGCTCATCTCAATGTAATAATCCCCGCGGCGGTCGGCAATATCGCGGGCGGAGTGATCGGCGCAAAGCTTTTGGGCAAGCTGCCGCCCATAGCCGTTCAGATATGTTTTATCGCCGTAATGCTCGCGGCGGGCATAAGGATGATGATATAAAATGGCTTTTATAATTTACATGATTGCCGGCTTTGTGTCGGGGCTTATAGGCGGCATGGGAATGGGGGGCGGCACTATTATGATTCCCGCGCTCACGGTATTCTGCGGCGTTCCCCAGCACGCGGCGCAGGTCACAAATCTCATATCCTTTCTGCCCATGTCGGCATTTTCGCTCGCCGTCCATAAAAAGCAGGGACTAATTAAAACCGATGGGCTCTTATGGCTGATCGTGCCTGCTGCCATAACTTCCGCCCTCGGCGGTCTGGTGGCGCTCGTTCTCCCTTCCGACGTTTTACGGCGGCTCTTCGGCGCTTTTTTAATAGTTCTCGCCGTGCGCTCGGCTTTGAGCGTGTTGTCATACTTTACAGAGAAGAAAAAATCTGCCTGATAAATATGCCGTAAAAATGTCGCCGCCCGCGCATAAAAGCGCGGGCGGCGACAAACGATATAAATTAAAATGTAATTAAACTTTTCATTTGCCTGCGCTTATCAATTCTTGCAGCCGCGCAATTTTGCGGAGCGTCCTCGACTCGGCTTTTTGCTCGCTCAGCGAACTGCACCCAGAAAAAGTAAATCGTCTGCCGTCTTTGAGCGTTAAAACAATGTTGCAGAATTTAATAAAACCCGTTTGACCGCGCGTTGAAATTTCTGTTCTCTTTATGTCGGCGACAGGTACAACAACCGATTTCAGCGCGCAATATTTAATCGTCGATTGCTCGGGCGAAAAAATTATGCGGTGGTTAAAGCACAAAAAGCAGGCAAATCCGCAGACGGCAAACACGAAAGCCGCCGCGGCAATAGCATATGCGGGAACTTGTTCATGAATGCATATCAATAAAATTGTAAAGGCGAGGGTTGCAATCGTCGCCGCGGTCGTAAAAACCCTGAATCCCGCGCCCGTTAAATAAATTACTTTGTTTTTCATATTCCTGCTCCGCTACGCATTATTGCCGCAGTCTGTAACTTGCGGCTGCAATATAGGCGGCTGCGATATATGCGATATAATTATATATTGTCCCATATATGTTGTCAACATTAATTTAAGATTTGTAATGTTTTCCTTACATAATCCAAATAATCGCCTAAACGTGTATAAAAAGGGCGGCGCGTTTTGCAAAACGCGCCGCCCGTCCGTAATCCGCTGTTTACAACCGCGCTCACCCGCAGTAGTACATGCGACATTTTTAACGGCGTTTAAAAAATCAGCTCTTTTTCTTAAAAATCAGTCTTTTAAGGGGTTGCAGGTCTGCAAGCCTGAGCGCCAGCAGCGCGGTGACCGTAAAGGCAGCAACGGCTGCGCCGCATACAAAAATATTCAGTATGGGAGCAAGGTCGTCTGTCAGCCCGCGGAGCAGCAGTCCGAACACGCTGCCGAATATGCTTATCGCCGCGCACATTAGCGTGTATTTCATGTACGCAACCTTCGGGCACATCTTTCTTAAAAGATTAAGGTTGAGCGCCGCCGTTATCAGGTTGCTCCCCGCAAGCCCTATCATGTACGAATAGATGCCCGTATAAGGGGTCAGTACGAAAATACATGTCAGCATAAACAGCGCGCCTATAAAAAAGTAGATGAGCGTTTTTACTTCGCAGTTCATGGAGTTGAGCACGGTTGTCGTTATCATCGAAATGCACATGGGCAGCAGCATGAACGAAAAGTCAGTAATAACTTCACCGCTGAATGCGTTTCCGAACAGCATCACGCCTATGTCCCTGCCCAGCGTGAACAGCAGCGGAATGAGAATCGTCGCTATCAGCACGGCGGCTTTTATTGTCTTTTCAACGTCGCTTTTAAGTTTTTCTCTGCGCTCCGCATAGTAATTTTCGCTCATTTCGGGCGCAACGACTACGGCGATCGAGCCAATCAGGGAGTTTGGAATGAACAGCACGGGTATGCTCATGCCCGTGACCGCGCCGTACAGCGCAAGCGCCTCCGAACTTTCGTACCCGCATGCGCCTATCAGCAGCGCGGGCAGAAAGGTTGCCACGACCGAATTCAGAAGGGATGTCGAAGTGCGCATGGCGGTTATCGGCATGGCGGAAGCTAAAAGGGGCTTTATCTGGTTTTTGGGGTTTACAAACTTTCCGCTGTGCGTGAGGTACCACCCCACGGACACAATAAAGGAAAATATGTACGAAATCAGCACTGCCACCGTTGCGCGGTACGCCCCGTCGGTCGGGGTCGCCGCCGTAAATACGAGTATCGTGCCGAGTATTACCATCACGCTGTCCTCGGCGAGCTCGATTAGCGAATAGGGCATAAACTGCTTGTTGCCCCAGAACGTTCCGCGCATCACGGCGTATACCGAGGTCAGTATCAGTCCCGGCAGAAGAAGTACAAAGATGTTCAGGCTGTTTTCGTCGGGGAAGAGGAACGATAATAAGTTCCGCCCGAAAAAAATAATTATCGCCGCGGGAATGGTGAACATCAGCGTGCTCACAACCCCCGCCGTGACAACTGCGTGCTTGCCCGCGGTTGTCCCCGTGGCGCTCTGTTTTGCTATCATGCGCGAAACGGTCACGGGAATCCCGCTCGACGCCGCCGTCAGGAATACTGAAAATACCGAAAGGCAAATCTGGTAAATGCCTATGCCCTCGGCGCCTATCAGGCGGGAAAGTATTATTCTGTAAACGAACGAAAGCGTCTTTTCTATGGTCGAAAAGACCGTAACCTGCGCCGCAGATTTGTAGATATTGCTTGCCATTACGCTTTATTCTACAAATTCCGCACCTAAATTATGTGTGTTTGTAACCAAATTGCCCGCCTGCGGCATAGAATATATAAATGTTTACGCTCATCTGCGACCGTCCGCCCTTTATCCGTATAACGGCGTCGGCAACCCCCGTGGAGGCGGAGGCGATATTTTCCTGCCCCGTCCTTTACAGGGAAGAGGGACAGCTCAGCCCGGTGCCTCCGCTGCCGTGCAAATACGTCATTGCGCGCCCCTTCGACGATTTTGCTTCTATTGCAAAAATGACGGGCTGCGACGGCGAAAAATTGCAAAATTTCAACGGCGGCATAGTTTACCCGTCGCGCAAAATTTATCTCTGTCCCTAAAAACGCGAACGCATGATAGCACATGATAGCGCGCCCTGTAAGTATGTGCAATAATTTACCTTAAAAATGTGCGCGGTAAATCACCTCGTGCGAATAATGCGCTCAATAAGATGCGTACAAGAAAAAAATTAATTTGCATCTATCATTTTAATTAAGTTGTCGCAATATCGCCCATGTCATTTTGGATAAACCACCTTCCACCATGTCATTTCGACTAAGCGAGCAAAGCGAGCGCACGGAGAAATCTATTCCTTATTTCCGCCACTGCAAACTCTAAATATTTGTCATTTCGACTAAACCGCCGCGATTTTTATCGCGGCGGCGCACGGAGAAACCCCTCATGGCGAAATAACTGTGTTCAACTTTCATCACAAAATAGTCTATAACAAAATTTTCAATTGCCTCATAAAATAAAGTAACCCACACAATTAATTTTTACGGAGGTAAAAAATGTCCTTTTTTTCAAACTTTCAGTCGTCGCAGTGCCCCGGCACGATAACGGGCAACGCGCTGAACGGACTGTGCGAAAAGGTCTGTATTCAGGCGCAGAAAATTTTCGACGCCTGCATAAAGCAGATTCAGATTGAAAATTACACTCTAACTCTCACCGACCTTACGCCCGCCAATCCTACATATCCCTTGACGTTCGTAAGCGCCCGTTCAACAACTTCCTCGGGCGATATAACTTCCCTCACTGTCGACCGTCTCGCCGACAAACCCGGCTGTGCGCGCGTGCAGGCAACGGTATCCATTCCCGTAGAAGTCGCTTACACCGACGCCAACGGCGCAGAGGGAGTGGCGCAGGCTACAATCTCGGTGTCGGAAGACGTTCTTCTGTTCGTTCCCGCGCCGTCCATAATGCCTTACAGGGTGACTGCGGAAGCTTCGGCGGTGTGCGCCGAGGGCACATTCAATGCCGACAGTCAGACCTTTACGGTAAACGCCTGCATAACAATAATATTAAAGGTGTCCATCGACGTTCAGATTCTTCTACCGTCGTATGGATATTGCGCAATTCCCCCCGCACAGGACTATTCGCAGGAGGTTTGCGCGGGATTTTTTGAGCTTCCCTTATATCCTCAGGGCAAATCCTGCAATAAGTGTAAATAGGGGAGGAAATCAAGCGGCGCAGCCTGCGGTTGCGCCGCAAAATTGCATTTTTTGAGCTTATTTTAAGTACTATGTCAGACATAATATATAAATACATAGTACTATGTTACGCATAATATATAAAATAATGGACACGAATCCAAAAAATGTCTATTATTTTTGTGCGCTGAAAATGCTTTAAAAGTTTGCAAAAATATGTTACAATATGTTGTATGAAGGTCTTTGCAATCAGCGATCTGCATCTTTCGGGGCTCGCCGATAAGCCTATGAACGTATTCGGCGCAAACTGGGATGGTCATTTTGAAAAAATTAAAAGCGACTGGCGCGACAAAGTTTCGGAGGACGATATCGTCGTCATCTGCGGCGACATCAGCTGGGGGACGACGATAGAAGAGGGGCTGTACGACATTGACAGCCTTAAAGGTCTGCCCGGAAAAAAGGTATTCATACGCGGCAACCACGACTTCTGGTGGAACGGAATAACCAAGCTGCGCCGCGCCGCACCCGACGGCAGCTTTTATTTTTTGCAGAACGATTGCGTAAAATTTTCAAACGTCGTCATCTGCGGTTCACGCGGTTGGACATGCCCGGGCAGTCAGGATTATACCGAGCACGACGAAAAGCTTTACCTGCGCGAAGCCGAAAGATTCAGGCTCTGCTTCAAGGAAGTCGAAAAGGTGCGCGGGGAGGGGGATACGCTCATCGCGCTCATTCACTATCCCCCCATGGGGCTCAGACTTCAACCCACCCTGTTTACGCAGCTCTTTGAAGAAAACAAGGTCGACAAGGTTGTTTTCGGTCATCTGCACGGCGACGTATATTTTCCCTTCCGCCATGTCAGAAACGGCATAGAATACATTCTCACTTCGTGCGACAAAGTAAACTTTTGCCTTCAAAGAATTTTATAAAAATTTTTGCCTTTTCTCTTTACTTTTGCCTTAATTAATGGTATACTTGATAAAACTAAAATCAAGTTCCCGGCGGAAAATAGAGTTGAATATTTTCATGGCACAAATCAATAGCACAATCAGACATGCGGATTTATTGCACGGTATTTACGGCATTATTTCCGCATTTTTATTTGTCGCCGGAAACGGCGCTGCCGCATCGTAAAACTCATTTTAAAATTTTCGCTATTTCGTAAAAAATTTAATTCCAAGGATAAGACAATATTTTATGCTCAATTCAAAAGATCTTCTGGGACTGCGCGACGTCACCCCGCAGGAAATAACTCAGATCCTCGATCTCGCCGAAGATTACAAAAAGCAGGTAAAGGGCGGGCAGAAAAAGTTCTCCCGCCTTTCCGGCAAAACGCTCGTCACGCTGTTTTACGAAAACAGCACGCGCACTCGCACCTCGTTCGAGCTTGCGGGTAAGTACCTCGGCGCTCACGAGGTCAATATTGCGGCTTCGTCAAGCTCCGTGCAGAAGGGCGAAACCCTCATCGACACGGGCAAGACGTTGCAGGCTCTCCAAACCGATTTCATAGCCATACGCCATCCCATGGCGGGCGCGCCCCATCTGCTCGCAAAAACGGTCAAGGCTTCCGTCATAAACGGCGGCGACGGCATGAACGAGCACCCCACCCAGGCGCTTTTGGATATGCTCACCATGCGCGAAACTTTCGGCTCGCTCTCGGGGCTTAAAGTTGCCATTCTCGGCGACATAAAGCACAGCAGGGTTGCCAAATCAAACCTCTTCGGGCTTTCCAAAATGGGCGCGCAGGTGTGGGTGTACGCCCCTAAAACGCTCATTCCCGCGGGGTTCGACGCCCTCGGCGCGCATATCGCGCACTCGCGGGAGGAGGCGATAGAGGGCGCAAACGTCGTAATGGGTCTGCGCATCCAGCTCGAACGCCAGTCGGGCGGACTTTTTCCCTCGCTCTCGGAATATTCTCAGTTTTACGGCGTAAAGGATGACATGTTGAAACTCGCCGCGCCCGGCGCCATAATCATGCACCCCGGCCCCGTAAACCGCGGCATAGAACTCACGCCCTCGCTCATCGACGGGCAGAGCAGCAGAATAGAAGATCAGGTCACGTCGGGGCTGTGCGTGCGCATGGCGGCGCTCACGCTCCTTTCGGAATACAGGGAGAAGAACGGTTTATGAAAACTTTGATAAAAGGCGGCAGCGTAGTTTTTAAAGACTGCGTCAAAAAGAGCGATATTCTTACCGAAAACGGCAAAATAATCGCCATAGGCGAGGAAATTTCGGGCGCGGACGAAATAATCGACGCGCGCGGCAAAACGGTCATCCCGGGCATAATCGACATGCACGTCCATCTGCGCGAGCCCGGCTTCGATGGCAAGGAGGACATAGCCTCGGGTTCCCTCGCAGCGGTCGCGGGCGGCGTGACGCAGGTCTGCTGTATGCCCAACACCAACCCCGTGTGTGACAACGCCGTCGTGGTCGGCTATATAATCAACAGGGCAAAAGAGGTCGGCCTCTGCAAGGTTCGCCCCATAGGCGCCATAACGCGCGGCGAGGGCGGCGAAAGCCTTTCGGACATCGGCAAAATGGCAAAGGCGGGGGCGGTAGCTCTCTCCGACGACGGTAAGTCTGTCATGAATTCCAACATAATGCGCCTCGGCATGGAGTACGCCTCTGACTTCGGTTTAAAGTGCCTGTGCCATTGCGAAGATATTACCCTGGTCGACGGAGGGGTCGTCAACGAAGGTTATAACTCCACGCTCTGCGGGCTAAAAGGCCAGCCCCGCGCGGTGGAGGACATAATGATTTCGCGCGACATCTGCCTTGCGCAGAGCTTAAATTTGCCCGTGCACATCTGCCATGTTTCAACCTATTCGGGCGTGGAAATAATACGCGCGGCAAAGAAAAGCGGCGTTCAGGTCACCGCCGAAACCTGTCCCCATTATTTTATTTTAACCGACGACATAATAACTAACTTCGACACTTTCACCAAAGTCAGCCCGCCCGTCAGGGAGGAGCGCGACAGACAGGCGATAATCGAGGGGTTGAAGGACGGCACGCTCGACTGTATAGTCACCGACCACGCGCCCCATTCAAAAAAGGATAAAGAGGTAGAGTACAACCTCGCGGCGTTCGGCATGAGCGGAATCGAAACGAGCTTTGCATTAAGCTATACCTACCTCGTAAAGAGCGGCATAATGACCCTGCCCGAACTCATGTGCAAAATGAGCTATAACCCCGCGCACGTTTTAAACCTCGAAGGGGGCGAAATAAAAGTGGGGGCAGTCGCCGACATGGCAATCGTCGACCTTGAAGAGAGCTACGTCATAGACGGCGAAAAGTTCTTCTCTAAGGGCAAAAACACCCCGTTCAACGGCTATAAAGTTTACGGCAGAGTTTTAAAGACCCTCGTCGACGGCAAAGTAAAATTTGACATAGATAAGATTTGATTGAAAAAAGCAAAATAAATTATCGGCGTAAGAGAAGTCGCGCTTTCACGAAAATGCTAAAAAACAATTAATGTTAAAATAAATAAACGGCGCAAGCGAAACCACGCTTTCGCGCCGCTCTCGCAGCGGCTGTAAGGAAATCAGTCGCTTTGGTCGCCGTTCGCGCGAATAACGCGCTCACTGTTCTCGCAAGGCAAAACAACACACTGTGTTGTTT
>DVHK01000117.1 GCA_018712135.1 Candidatus Coproplasma avicola
ACGCCGCTATTTGTTGACTACTTGTCCGCTTTTTGATAAAATAATAAAAAATTTTTCTTTAAAAGGTATCTGATGTCAGAGCAGTTTTGGTTTGAATTACAACACGTAGAAAAACACACGGGCGCCCGCGCGGGAGTGTTCCACACGCCTCACGGCGATATACTTACGCCCGTATATATGCCCGTGGGAACGCAGGCTACGGTTAAGGGTGTGCTGCCCCGCGATTTGAAGGAGGCGGGCAGTCAGATAATCCTTTCCAACACATATCACCTCTATATGCGCCCCGGCGACGAAATCGTAAAAAAGGCGGGCGGGCTGCATAAGTTCATGAACTGGGACCGCCCCATTCTTACCGACAGCGGCGGTTTTCAGGTATTTTCGCTGACTAAATTAAATAAAATAAAGGATGAAGGCGTATATTTCAACTCGCATGTGGACGGTTCGCGCCATCTCTTCACGCCCGAAAAGGCAATACAGATAGAGGAAAACCTCGGCGCCGACATAATAATGGCGTTCGACCAGTGCTCCGAATACGGCTACACGCACGAGCAGGCAAAGCAGGCTATGGAGCGCACTTCGCGCTGGCTCGAACGGTGCGCCGCAGCCAAGACGAGGGAAGACCAGGCGCTCTTTCCCATAGTCCAGGGCAATTTTTACAAGGACTTGCGCGCCGAAAGCGTTAAAAGGTGCCTACCTTATGCAAAGCACGGCATTGCCATAGGCGGTCTGTCCGTCGGCGAGCCCAAGCCGCTCATGTATGAAATGCTCGACCATATCCGTCCCCTTTTGCCCGAAAACATGCCCCGCTATCTCATGGGCGTAGGTTCGCCCGACTGCCTTGTTGAGGGCGTGCTGCGCGGTGTGGACATGTTCGACTGCGTTCTCGCCACCCGCGTGGCGCGCAACGGCACGGCGTTTACATCCAAGGGCAAGATAGTGGCGCGCAATTCGGTGTACCGCGAGGACTTTTCTCCTCTCGACGAAAATTGCGATTGCTACTGCTGCGCAAACTATTCAAAGGCATATATCCGCCACCTTATAAATGTAAACGAAATGCTCGCCGCCATGCTTTTAAGCCTGCACAACATAACTTTTCTGCATAAACTTATGGCGGGAATGAGGCAGGCGATTTTTGACGACAGCCTTTCGGACTACGTAAAAGATTTTTACGCAAGCTACGAAAATACGAAAATTGAGTGAAAAAGTGTTTTTGTTCTTCAAAACGCTTGCCAAATTATCCCAAAAATATTAATATAATGGAGTAAACCAACAGGAGAATTTTTATGTTATTGTATTCTATTCTTTCAGGCGACACCACCACTTCGGGTTCGGGCGCAAGCACCGGCAGCGAGTGGGCGACATATGTTCTGCTCGGCGTAATCGTCGTTGCCGTAATTGTCATGTTCGTAGTAAGTTCCCGCCGCAACAAAAAGCGTCAGGAAGAGGCGGATAAGCTCATCAATGCCGTAAGACCGGGCAATAAGGTAAAAACCATAGGCGGCGTGTGCGGCATAGTCGTCGAAGTCGACGACGAAGAGAACACTTTCGTCCTTGAAACGGGTACCGAAGCTTCGGGCAAGAGTTATATGAAGTTCGATAAGCAGGCCATTTATCAGACAGACGCCGTAGTAGAATCCGACGTCAAAGATGACAAGGACGATAAGAAGAAAGAGGAAGAGGAAAAGACGGAAGAAATTTCCGCTCAACCTCAATCCGCGGAAGAGGCTAAGGCAGAGGAACCCGCCGAAACTTCGTCCGAAGAAAAGTAAACAAGTTCTAAATATTTTTCCCTCCGCATACGGTAAAGTAGGCGGAGGGATTTTTTATGATGCGGTGCGCCTGCCGCAGGCGGGCGCACCGTGCAAAACTTTCGGCGTGCGCCGAACCTCCGCCGACTACTGAAACCGCAATAATTGCGGCATATGTGCGGAGGAATCAATGATAAAGGACATCATTTTGCAGGTGGGCAAGGCGGCGTGCGCGGCAGTGGTCTTTACGCTGTTGTACACGTTGATTTTTGCGGGAATAATCACTCTGTTCGGCGTGCCGACTTCGGCGATACGCATCACAAACCAGGTTTTCAAAGTGCTCTCGATAGCGTTCGGCGGACTGCTCTTTCTTCGCGGCGAGCGCGGACTTTTTAAGGGCGTCGCCCTCGGGCTTTCGGCGGTTATACAGGAGTGGCTGCTCTTTTCAACAATCGCCTGCTCGTTTGATTTCGGGTGGACGCTCCTTCTCGAACTTGTGATCGGCGCCTTTGCGGGCGGAATTGTGGGAATAATCGCAGTCAACGTCAAAAAAGCATGAAATTAATAAAAAAAGACTTGATTTTTGCGCGGCGTTAAACTATAATATAATAAATACATTAATCAATACCATTTGAAGGAGATTGCAAAATGATTAAAACCATAGCAAAACCCGCACAGAAAAAGATAACCGCCTGCGGCGAATGCAGGTCGACCTGCCAGTCAGCGTGCAAAACGAGCTGCACGGTAGGCAACCAGAGTTGCGAAAGAATCACAAGAGAACAGAATCCCGAAAAGGACGTAAAGTAATTTATATTTCAGAACTCGGCGGGGAGCAGATATATCTGCTCCTCGTTTAATGTGCGCGCAATGCTCCGCACATTGTGAAATGCAACCCGGAGGGTTGCGTGAAATAGCGGCGTCTGCCGCTGTGAAATAACCGCCTGCGGCATTTGTGAAATGTGCGGCATTGCCGCGCGTTATGGTAAAAAGTATTTAAAATAATGATCGTCAACCACAACGCAACATTTATGTTGCATTTCACGCGCCATTGGTACGGCAGGCATTTTGACCTGGTTTTTGGCGCATTTCACGCAGCTGAAAGCTGCATTTAACGCATGACGAAGTCGTGCATTTAACTAATATTATATGGTACACGTATTTAACTACAAAAACAATCACTACATCTACGACACGGGCAGCGGCAGTCTGCATTCCTGCGACAAAAAAACTGCCGATTACCTCGCGCACGAGGAGGGGCAGGACGTAGATATCTCCTACCTCACAGATGAGGACATCGCCTCGATAAAGTCGGACGTAGCCGAGCTTGAAAAGCAGGGGCTTTTAAACGCCCCCGAAGTCAAAACTTACCCCGTAAAGTCCAACGAGGTAAAGGCGCTGTGCATACACATCTGCCACGACTGCAACCTGCGCTGCCGCTACTGCTTCGCCGATGAGGGCGCATATCATTCCTCCCGCGAGTTCATGAGCGAGCAGACCGCCAAAAAGGCGATAGATTTCCTCATCGCCAACAGCGGCAATCGCAAAATTCTCGAAGCCGACTTTTTCGGCGGCGAGCCTTTAATGTGCCTCGACGTCATCAAAAACGTCGTCGCCTATGCGCGCGAGCAGGGCGAAAAATACGGAAAAAAGTTCTTATTCACCACAACTACCAACGCCGTCCTCCTCGATGACGACGCCATAGACTTTTTCAACCGCGAAATGGAAAACGTCGTTCTGTCCATCGACGGCAGAAAGGAAGTGCACGACGCCATAAGAAAGACCGTCAACGGCAAGGGCAGCTTCGACATAGTCCTCCCCAAAATAAAAAAATTCGTGCAGAGCAGGGGCAATAAGTCGTATTACGTGCGCGGCACGTTCACGGCAAAGAACCTCGATTTTTCAAACGACGTCATTTTCCTCGCCGAACAGGGCTTCGATTCCATCTCCATGGAGCCCGTCGTCACCGATATAGAAGATTTAATGATAAAGCCCGAACATCTCCCCCGCATAAAGGAGGAGTACGAAAGGTTGTGCGACAGGTATATCGAAAAATATAAAAAGGGCGAAGGCTTCAACTTTTTCCACTTCAACATCGACCTCGAAGGCGGCCCCTGCCTTTCAAAGCGCGTGTCTGCCTGCGGCGCGGGCAACGAATATTTTTCTGTCGTGCCCAACGGCGACATCTATCCCTGTCACCAGTTTGCGGGCGACCCCGCCTTTAAAATGGGCAACGTGTATGAAGGCGCGCTCGATCCTGGCATAAGGCAAAAGTTCGCCTCGTCCTGTCTGTTCACGCGCAAAAACTGTCAGAACTGCTTTGCAAAGTTCATTTGCAGCGGCGGTTGCAGCGCCAACAATTATCACTTTACGGGCGATATCGAAAATCCCTACCCCATAACCTGCGAAATGATGAAAAAGCGCGCCGAATGTGCAATGCACGTTCTCGCAGTCAAAAAGGGTATGGCGGAGTGAATATATTAACGCTCGTTGTGCATAAGAGGATATGCACCAACTCGCCGTTAGTCTGAGGGCTCTGCCCTCTGTGGCGCAATCTCAAATAGCCCTATAATTGTAAAATTGCGCCACATTCACCTGCTGAGGTCGAGGTGTCGACAAATTGAGTTGCGCTGCGTGAAGACGTGACTTCACTTGCGCCGTTATTTATTTTAAATTAACGCAAATCTCGCCTTGTGGCGGCGTGCATTATGCTCATTATAATCCAAATAACCAAAATTGCAACGGCGTAGCGACCGCACATGCGGATTTTCCGCGCGACAAATGCCCGGCTGAGTGAAAAGCGCGTTAAAAATATTGTCAATCGGTTAATAATTGTTTGACGGACGGTATATTTTTATTTATAATATTGTAGTATTGATTTTTATCAGTTTAATCCTTCAAGGAGTCTTTTGATGAGTAAGGTCAAATCGGCAATAATCACCGCGATAGTGGTAATTGCAATTGTCGTTGCGGCAGTGTTCGGCGTAGCATCTTTCAACGTCGGCGCCATACAGCGCTACAACTCCATAGCGGCAAGCATCTCTCTCGGCAGTGATTACTCGGGATACGTTTACACAACCATTTATCCCGAAGGTGTTCTTTCCCAAAGCGAATACAACGCCCTTTCCGAAGAGGACAAGTCCTCTTACGAACAGGTGGGCGGCGTATATTTTTCCGCTGAAAACAGCGACTACGACGATTTCGAGTCGCTCTCGGCGGCAGTTGCTTCCGATGCTCGCAAAATCTCGCAGAGATTGGGCGACAGAGGGCTTTCGGACTATTACGTGTCCGTAGTAGACGGCGCGGCTATAACCGTCGGCGTTCCGTCGGGCTATTCATATGCCGCATATAAGGGCAACGACTCTTCCGGCCGTTCTACGGCTCTTTCCACGGCGGGCAGCACTCTCGGCTATCTCCTTGCCGACGGCGAACTTACCCTTCGCACGACCGATTCGAGCATAACGCTCGGCGAGGACGACAGCAGCACCACCGTTGATATGACGCGCTATGCCGACGAATATACCGATGCCGACATCCTCGGCGATGGTTCGCAGACGTATTCTTTCACTACCGCAAACGAGGATATAACCGAGTATTTCTCGTCTGTTTCCTCGTACACGTTCGGCGGTTCGCATGTGCTCAGTTTCTCCCTCACCCAGACCGGAAGGCAGAGGATAAACGACATATCCACGCTCGCGGCGTCGTCCGAAAGCCAGGTAATATATGTCTGCGTGGGCGATACCAACATGCTCGCCATAACCTGCACCTCGGCGATAGATTCCGACACCATGCAGTTCTCAATGAACACCGCCGAGATGGCGAGCGACGTGTCGGCAACGCTCAATTCGGTAATCAACGGCGGCACTCTCTCGGTGGACTATCAGGATTTAGGCTCGGCGCTTTCTTCCACGGCAACCGGCGGCGAAAATGCGGCGCTCATGGCGTTCATCGCCTGCATAATCGTGCTCGCGGCTCTCTGCGTTGCAGCCGTAATAAAGTATAAAAAGCTGGGCGGCGTGCTTTCGATGTCTTTCGTCATCCTCGCGCTCGTATTTTTATATGCAATATATATTCTGGGAATACAGGTAACTTTCCCCGTAATCGCCACCTGCATAGGCATAATGCTTCTCTTTGCCGTCACCAACCTCATTGTTCTCGGCGAAGTCCGCGCCCAGTGCAAAACGGGTAAAACAATGCAGGCTGCGGTCAAGGCGGGTTACAAGCGTACCCTTCTCGGAATAATAGATATACATGTAGTTGTTCTCGTCGCGGCAATTCTTATCGCGGCTGTCGCTTCCGGCGCGGCTGCGGCGTGCGGTCTCACCCTCGTCGTAGGCGCAATAGCTTCGTATGTGCTCTACTGGTTCACAAGGCTCATGTGGCACGTATGCAGCGCGCCCCAGCGCAACAAGTTTGCTTTCGGCGGCTTCAAGAGGGAGGTATACGGCGATGAATAAGATAATAAAACTGCGCCACATTGCCCTGATAATAACCGTTGTAATAATCGCCATCGGCATGGCGGTCGGCACAATCTGCCATTTTGTGTCAAACGGATTTTTCAATTACGGCGACGAGTTCGCATCGTACAAAAGCGTCACCGTCACTACTTCCGTCCCCGAGGACGTAAGCGGCAATGCCGCAAAGAGCATTGCGCAGGATGCGCTCTCTTCGCTCGGCGCTTACGAAGTCAGCTTTTCGCAGGGTACGGGACATACCCCCAACACCGTAATATACAAGTTCTATACTTCTGTGTCTGACGAAAGTCTTTCGTCGGCGGTCGGCGCTCTCGAACAGGCTTTCGATGAGCAGGGGTTGGAGGATGCAACGGCGGTATTCAACGTCAATACAAGCGTTCCCGAAGGTCTGCATCAGCTCAATTTCTTTGCTATAGCGCTCGCAAGCGCGGTCGTTTTCCAGGCGATATATTTTGCAATCAGGTATAAAATCGGCATGGCGCTGTCGTCGCTCGGCACGCAGCTCGCCGCAGTAGGCGTTTACGCTTCTCTGCTCGCAATCACCCGCTGTCCCGTCGGGCTCGAAGCGATCGCTTTCGCCGCGCTCACGGTAGTAATCACGATGATATGCAACGGCGTGCTGTTCGATAAAATCAAAAAGTCGTACAAGGACGAGGCAAACGCCAAAGTTGAAAATCTTGCGCTCATCACCGAAAGTGCGCAGGCTACTTGGAAGACGGGCGCAATAATCTGCGTGGCTGCCATAATCGCGATCGTCGTGTTCGGCATCTTTGCCGTAATCGCGTCGCCTTCGGCGGCAACGCTCGCGCCCTTCGCGGCAAGTATAATTTCCGTCCTCGCGGCGGCTTATGCGTCGGAAGTTTTTGCTCCCGCCACATATTCTTTGATTAACGCAATGGACAGACGCGTTAAATAAGCTTTAACGTAAAGGCGGGTTTTTCAACCCGCCTTTTTTACTATTTATATAAATTTTGCCGTTTATTTTGCGGCATAGCGCTTTATATTAAAAAACAACATGAAAAGAATTCTTCCCGAGTGCGAATTTACGCCCGAACAACTCAATAAAATAAACGCTCTGGCTTCGCGCACGGGGCTGTGCGCCGATACGGTTAAAATTCTCTTCGGCAGGGGTATAGACGACGAAAAGAAAATTTCGGCTTTTCTTCACCCTTCAAAGGCGCATTTCCTTTCGCCCTTTCTCATGAGCGGCATGCGCGAGGCGGTGTCTTTAATTACCCGCGCCCGCGACGAAGGGTGGCAGGTGGTTGTCTATGGAGATTACGATGCCGACGGCATCTGCGCTTCCACCATAATGCGCGGCGTGCTTGCGGAATTCGGAATAGACCCCATAGTATACGTGCCCGAGCGCACCTCGGGCTACGGTCTGGGTATTCAGGCGATAGACGAAATTTTCGAGGAATATTTCCCCCAGCTCTTCATCACAGTCGACTGCGGCATATCTAACGCCGAAGAGGTGGAGTACATCAAGGAGCAGGGTGCCGAGGTTATAGTAACCGACCACCACGAGCTGCCCGCCGCGCTCCCCGACTGCATATGCGTCAACCCCAAAATAGCCGACGATTATCCCTACGACAATCTGTGCGGCGCGGGCGTCGCCTTCAAGGTCGGTTGCGCGCTCATCGGCGAGCGGGCGTATAAGTTTCTCGACTTCGCGGCGATAGCCACGGTTGCGGACAGCGTTCCCTTGATTGCCGAAAACCGCGATATAGTTGCCGAGGGACTGCGCGTAATCAACGGCAGCGACAAAAAACCGTATTCTTCGTTCATCGGCAGATCGGGTGAAAGCGTCACCGCGCAGACCATAGCTTTTTCTGTCGCACCCAAAATCAACGCGGCGGGCAGAATGGGCGATGCAAACGCCGCTCTCAGGCTGTTCTGCGCCGATAACGACAAGGATATCTTCGACCTTTCCGTAAAACTCACCTCGTACAACGCCGAAAGGCAAAAGTGTTGCGACGATTTGTATCTCTCCGCCAAAGCTCAGCTCAACGCCGAGGGCGCGCTCGGCAGGATTATAATGCTGCGCGACGAAAGCTGGAACACGGGTTTTGTAGGCATAGTTGCTGCGCGCCTCGCCGAAGAATATGCCCGCCCCGCGCTGCTCTTTGTCAAAAACGGCGACATGTTAAAGGGTTCGGCGCGCTCGGTCGAGGCAATAAATATATTCGAAGCCTTAAAGGCGTGCAGCTCTCTCATAGCCGAGTTCGGCGGACACTCGCAGGCGGCGGGCGTCAACGTCACCGACGAAAATTTCGATGCTCTCAAACAGGCGCTCAATGTCTGGCTGGATGAGCACTATCCCGTCGGCGCTTTCACGCCCACGCTTTATGTCAGCGGCGAGCTGACCTCGCCCGTCTCACAGAAGTTTGCGAGGGAGCTCGAAATGCTGGAACCTTTCGGCGTCGGCTTCAAGCGACCGCTTTTCAGTTTAACCGTCGGCGAATGTCAGGTTCGTCCCGTAAAAGCGCAGTCTCCCCACCTTTCGGTAAAGAGTCCGTATATCGATTTGATGTACTTCAACGGCGCGCAGTATTCGCGCATTCTGCAATCCGCCGTCCCCAAAAAGCTGGTCTTTGAATACAACGTTTCAACCTTCCGCGGCAAAGAATATATAAAGGGCTTTGTGCGCGACGTAACTTACTTTCGCGAAAGCGCGGCATTCGCCATTCCGCAGATTGCCGAAAACAATATCGAGCTGGCTTCGCTCCCTCCCGTAAGGTGTAAGCTCCACCCCGTTACGCCCGGGCAGGCGGAGGAGGCTATGGAAGAGTGCGGCTATTACGGTACGCTGTTCATAGCGTTCAGCTACTCCACGCTCGCCCGCTACAAGAGCGCAGACAGGCTCGACATAAATTTATTTACGCTTTCAAATAAAAACATATCGTCGGCAATTCTCGTTTCGCCGCAGGCAGACTGCGACCTGTCGGGCTATACGCGCATCGTTCTTTTAGACAGCCCTGCGGCAATCACCCTGCCTTCGCTCGAAGGCAAAGAGGTGGATATATGCCCCGATTACAACGGTTTTTCCGATTTCAACGGGTTGTCGGCGGAAAGGGGAGAGTTGTTAAAAACCTTTAAAATTCTTTCGGCGAACGCCTACAACATCGAAGGCTCCAACGCGTGCGAAGCGGCTGAAAAAAACGCCCTCGCTTCAACGCCATTGCAGGCGCTTTTCGCTTTGAAGGTGTTCGAACAGCTCAAACTCATTTCGTTTGAAGGCGGCAAACTCACAGTCTACCGCGGAATAAAAACCGACCTTTCAAATTCGCCCCTCTATAACATTGTAAAACAGTTGACCGAAAGGGGGTAGGGGAGTGAGCACGGCTCCGCCGTGCATGAAATAGCGGCATATATGCCGCTG
>DVHK01000118.1 GCA_018712135.1 Candidatus Coproplasma avicola
AGATGGCGAGCAGCGTATAGAACCAGCCGCGCGTCTGATCGACCGCCTCGGAGATGAAGTCCGCGGGGAAGGTCTCCTCGAAGAGGTCCTTGTTCTCAAAGGGATAGTGGTACTGCGCGAAGGGCATGGAGCCGGAGTCAAACCAGCAGTCGATGACCTCGGGCGTGCGCTTCATCTTGCCGCCGCACTTGGGACAGGTACAGGTGAGATCGTCAAGATAAGGGCGGTGCAGTTCGATCTCCCCTTGGACATGGCACTTTTCTTTGAGCTCTGCCTTGGAGCCGATGACTTCGATCTCGCCGCAGTCGGGGCAGACCCAGACGGGCAGCGGCGTACCCCAGTACCGATCGCGCGAAAGTCCCCAGTCGATGACGTTTTCGAGGAAGTTGCCCATTCTGCCCTCTTTAATGGTTTCGGGCATCCAGTTTACCGAGCGGTTGGCGGCAATTATGTCGTTTTTGACCTTGGTGACCTCGATAAACCACGACGAACGGGCGTAATACAGGAGAGGCGTGTCGCACCGCCAGCAGTGGGGATAATCGTGCTCGAAGGGCACGACTTTGAAGAGCTTGCCCTCCTCTTTGAGGCGCTCGATTATGGTTTTATCCGCCTTTTTTGCAAATATGCCGTCGAGCGAGGGGAAGCGCTTGTCGAAGCAGCCCTGCTCGTTTACGAGCTGAACGACGGGAAGATTGTACTTTTTGCCGACTTTATAGTCGTCCTCGCCGAAGGCGGGCGCGATGTGGACGACGCCCGTGCCGTCGCCCATGGTGACATAAGCGTCGCACACGACGTAGTGCGCCTTGGCGGGCGAATTTGCGGGGGTGATGCGGGCAATTTCTTGCGAGGTTTCGTTAAAGAGTGGTTGATATTCAAGCCCCTCCCACTCTTTGCCGGGCTTTTCGGCTATGACGGTGTATTCTTCGAAGAACTTGCCGACGAGTGCCTTTGCGAGAATGTACTGTGCGCCGTCGCTCTCAATCTGAACATAAGGCTCGTAGGGGTTGACGCAGAGCGCAACGTTTGAGGGCAGCGTCCAGGGGGTCGTAGTCCAGGCAAGGATATACAGGTTTTCCTTACCCTTTACCTTAAAGCGCGCGACGACGGAATTTTCCTTTACCAGCTTATAGCCCTGCGCGACCTCGTGCGAGGAGAGCGCCGTGCCGCAGCGGGGGCAATAGGGCACGATTTTATGCCCCTTGTACAGCAGCCCCTTTTTGTGCATTTCTTTAAGCGCCCACCACTCCGACTCTATATAATTGTCGTCGTAGGTGACATACGGGTGATCCATGTCGACCCAGTAGCCGACGCGGTCGGACATTTTTTCCCATTCGGACTTATATTTCCACACCGACTGCTTGCACTGCTTGATGAACGGCTCGATGCCGTAGCTTTCGATCTGCTGTTTGCCGTCGATGCCGAGCGATTTTTCTACTTCAAGCTCGACGGGCAGACCGTGGGTGTCCCAGCCGGCTTTTCTTAAAACGTGCTTGCCCTTCATGGTCTGGTAGCGGGGAATGATATCCTTCATGACCCTCGTTAAAATATGACCGATGTGGGGCTTGCCGTTGGCTGTGGGAGGGCCGTCGTAGAAGGAAAACTCCTGCCCGCCCTCGTTCTTTGCAACAGATTTTTCAAAAATATCGTTGTCTTTCCAAAATTTATTGATGCTCTTTTCTCTTTCTACAAAATTTAAAGATGTATCTACTTTTTCGTACATAAATACCTCAAAAAAATCATATGTCGGGAAAATAAATTCCCTTTACGAAAATAATTATTGCAAAAACTTCGGTTTAACAATAAAAGCACCCCGTTTTTAGCCCATTTGGACACTTTAAACGAAGTGCTTGTAAACCACCAAAACAAACTGACATTTGCCGCAATTGTGACGGGTTGCGAGTCCGTGCGCCCTTACTTATCGCTGTTGGGGGCGCAGGCTGAAAGGTGATATCCGCAAAATTTCCCCTGTGCGCTTTCACCGCCCGCGCACTCTCTGCAAGGTTTCAAAAATGCGGCGTTGTCCTTTGTAAACGCCTTTAAAGTTAAGTTGTAACTTTATTATAATAAATTTTGCCGCGCTTGTAAAGCAAATTACGCAATGTTGGTCGGGCAAAATTTTGTATTAACTATATTAATTGTATTGACTGTATTATAAAATCTGCATTAACTGTATCAGAAATTGAACAGGTCGGCGGAAACTTTTCCCTCGTGGCGGCAGTTAATGCGCAGGCAGAGCGAGGTGTTGCATATTTTTGTGCGCTTGCCGTCCTTCAACGAAAAAATGCGCCTGCCGTTGGTGTAATAGATTGTGCCGTCGGGGGCGATGTCGTAGTCGGCGACGCCCGAGGCGAGCACTTCGCCGCTTTGAATGTTTACAAGTTCCCAGCTTTTGGGGACTATACCGTAGTCGGAATCCTTTTTTGAGGCGTTTGCCTTTGCCTCCCTTTCAACGTCGATAAGGTTGCCGGCAATGGCGATTTTGCGCGAATCGTAGTCCCTGCCCCTGGCGGGGTTGGCTCCGCCAGAAGTAAGGCTTTTGCCCGCAAACGCGTTGACGAATACATTGATAAACCCGACGATGCCCTGCAAAATGCGGTAGGGAATCAAAACAATTTCAAGCAAAGGATTGCCCCGCCTTTTGCCCGAGGGCGCCTTGATTGCGTACAGCCCGCCGCCGTGAGCTACGGGGCGGAAATAACTGTATTTGGGGGAAGAAACCACCTCGTCGAGCTGCATGGTCGATAGATTTAGCCTGTAAATTGCCGAGGGCGCGAACTCGACAAATTCGCCGTGAGCGTCTCTACCGACCGCGCGCGAGGCGTAATAAATTTCGTCGGCATTGTCGTCAGAAATGAAGGGATCCTCGTCGGCGGTGTCGCCCTCGGTGACCGTTTTATAGTCGCCCGTGGCGACGTTGAAAAGGGCGATGTCCGAATTGTAATATCCCCTGCCCATGCTGACGGCGAGTTCGCCCTTTGCGGCGTTGAAACTGCCGCCGCCAAACGACATATCGACCGAGTTGATGACGTGAGTTTCGGGCGTTTTGTCGTCGGAGACGTGCTTTTTGTATATGCCCGACGTCTGGTTGATTCTGAACGAGTAAATGACCTCGTCGCCCTCTCCCGCGGGGTAAACGCCCGTGACAGAACTGTCGAAAGTCAGGTCGGATGGGTCGTTATAGTTTTCGCGGAAGATTGCGCCCGAACCCGAAGTTTTCCACGCCTTAGAGCGTGCGATGCCGTGAGCGTTCTCCTTATAATTATTTATGAACGCGCTTTTGAATGTAATGACGTTTTTGCCGTCGTAGGCGCCCATCTCCTCGCCGTCGGCAAAGGTAAATTCAATCATATTCTCTCCATTTGTTATAATTTTTGCAAATTTTTAATTAATTTTTTAAAAGTTTGGTAAGGAATTCCTTATTTGTTGATATTTTTACCGCAAACTTAATGCATAAAACGCTTTTGATCGTCAAAATGCGATAAATTTAAAATATGTTCGCACAGCGATTAAAGCGGAATGTGCGCCGTGGCATTTACGCTGAGGGGAGCGAAGTCGCCCGTCATATACTTATTGAGCCCCTCCGAGGCGATCATCGCGGCGTTGTCCGTGCAGAACTTTACCGCGGGGAGGACGAGTTTCAAGCCCGCCTTTTTGCACTCCCCCGAAAGCCGCGAGCGCAGATAGCCGTTGGCGATTACGCCGCCGCCCGCCGTGACGGTGGTTATGCCGCTCTGCACCGCGAGGCGGACGGTATTTTCGACTAGTGGTTCGATTGCCGCCCGCTGGAAGGACGCCGCGACGTCGGCGACGTTTACCTCCTGCCCCTTTTGGGCAAGGTTGTGGCAATAGTTGATTGCCGCCGTCTTTAAGCCGCTGTAAGAAAAGGCGAGCGAGGAGCTGTGCCTGACCTGCGCCGAGGGAAAATCTATCGTCGGGCTGCCGCCCTCAGCCGCGCGCTGAACGTGGGGCCCTCCCGGGTAGGGCAGTCCCAAAACGCGGGCGCACTTGTCGAAAGCTTCGCCCGCGGCGTCGTCGAGGGTGCGGGCGAGCACTTCAAAACGCGTAAAACTCGTCGTCTTTAAAATGGCGGTGTGTCCGCCGCTGGCTAAAAGGGTTATAAAGGGCGGTTTGAGCGACAGGTCGTCGAGATACGCCGCCGCGAGATGACCGCGGATATGGTTTACCGCGATGAGAGGCACGTTGAGCGCATACGCCAGCCCCTTTGCAAACGACAGTCCGACGAGCAGCGCGCCCAAAAGCCCCGCGCCGTAAGTGACGGCGACCGCGTCGATATCCGAAAGTGCGATGCCCGCCTCGGCGATGGCGCGCGAAGTTACCTCTTCAACAGCCTCGGTATGCGCGCGAGAAGCAATTTCCGGCACGACGCCGCCGTACTTTGCCTGCTCGGCGGCGGATGAGATTATACAATTTGAAAGCAGCCTGCGCCCCTTGATTACGGCACAGGCAGTTTCGTCGCAGCTGCTTTCAAGCCCCAGGATGACGGGCTCGGGTTTGATTTTATAGTTAGAAATATCGTACATATCAATTGAGAACGCCGCGGCGGCAACAGCCGCCGCGGCGATTTTTTTCCGCAATTATCCTGCCCGACGGCAATTTAAGCCTTCGGACAGGCGCGCCGCGCATACGCGGCTTTTTTATATAAAAGGTTTATACGAGGTCGTCGAACCCGTCAGAGGAGCCGTCCTCGATTTCAAATCCGCTTTCGCCCTCAGAATATGCCGAATCCGCGGCAGCGGGGTTATTGACGACGCTCAGAGGCGTTTTTACGCGGATTACCCTGCGCGTTTCGGGAACGTTCTGCAACAGATGTTTAAGCGCCCTTAAAAGGCTACCAACATAGTCCAAAAGGGGCTTGACCTGCTTTAAGGTGTAAAGCTCCATCATGAGCATGGCATTGGCTATGTACGTCACGCGGGTAAGACCTATGAGCGCGGCGTTTGCTGCGCCTACCTTTGCGGCGTGGTCGGCAACGGAGTCTATGCACGCGAGATTTGCACCCGCCTCGATGCCGCAGGACATGAGCTCTTCCCTGAGTTCTTTGCCCTCGCGCACAAAGCGCTGGCTGTTGTAGAGCGATACGAGCTTTTTGACGAGCTCTTCGCCCGCTTCCGACATTTTAATGACGCTGTTGGCGTCCTGCACTTTTTCTGCCATAAGTTCCTCTCCTATCATTTATATAGTTGTACCCTTGCGGGAACTGACCGTTTTTTGTATATAACCCGATAAAAACCTGCGTCCGCGCGCGATGCGCGGAGGTATATGTTTTTATTCAAAATTAAACTGTTTTCTTTAAGTAATCGATGATAAAACCCTGAATGTCGCCGTCCATGACCGCCTGAATGTTGGTGTTTTCATAGCCGGTGCGGTGATCTTTAACGAGCGTGTAAGGGCAGAACACGTAAGAGCGTATCTGGCTGCCCCACTCTATCTTTTTGATTTCGCCTTTGAGCTCGGCGTCCGCCGCCTCGCGCTCGGCAATCTGGCGCTCCAAAAGCTTTGCGCGCAGATACTGGAACGCCATTTCCTTATTTTGGAGCTGGCTGCGCTCGTTCTGGCAGGTAACGACTATGCCCGTGGGGAAGTGGGTAATTCTTATCGCCGTTTCGGTCTTGTTTACCTTCTGTCCGCCCGCACCCGAGGAGCGGTATACGTCTATTCGGATATCCTCGTCGCGGATGACGACTTCGCCCTCGTCGTCGACCTCGGGCATGACTTCGAGCGAGGCGAACGAAGTGTGGCGTCGCTTGTTGGAGTCGAAAGGAGAGATGCGCACCAAACGGTGCACGCCCTTTTCAGCCTTTAAAAAGCCGTATGCGTTTTCGCCTTCAACCTTGAACGACACGGACTTTATGCCCGCTTCGTCGCCGTTTTCGAGGTCGAGCTCGGTAACTTTGAAACCCTGCTTTTCGCAGTAGCGGCAGTACATGCGGTAGAGCATCTGCGTCCAGTCGCACGCCTCGGTTCCGCCCGCGCCCGCATGAAGGTTTAAAATGGCGTTGTTCGAATCGTACTTGCCGCGGAGAAGGGCGCGGATGCGCATATTCTCTATGTCGTCCTCCGCCGTCTTTATCATGTCTTCGAGTTCGGGAATGAGGCTTTCGTCGTCCGCCTCCTCGATGAGGTCGATAAAAGCCTTTGCCTCCTCGATGGCGTTTTCACCCTTGTTGTAAGCGTCGATTTTGCCCTCGATGGAGGATATTTCGCGCCCGATTTTTTTGGATTTTTCAAGATCGCCCCACACTTCGGGCTTCTCCTGTTCGGCTTTGAGCTCGTCGAGCTTGCCGCCGAGATTGTCGATATCGAGCGCGTATTTCGCCTCTGCAAGCGTTTCAGAGAGCGATTTCAGCCTCAGTCTGTAATCGTCTGCTTTGAACATTAATTATCAATCCTTTTTGGGTCTGTGAATGTTTACGTTTTCGGGCACGAAGTTGCCGTCTTTATCTGCCTGAACGCCGGGAGCGCCTTCACCGCCCTGTGCGGCGGGCGCGGCAGAATTTTCGGCTGCGCCGGCGGGAGCTTGCTGTCCGCCCTGACCTGCGGGCGACTGTGCGTTCTGTGCAGCGGGGCGACCGGGCAGGGGCTGACCCTGGCGCACTACCATGCCGTTGGGCAGCCTCGTCATTCCGCCCTGTGCGGGGCGTGCGGGACGGGGAGGCGCAGCAGGAACGCGTATGATTTTGCCCTTCAACAAGCGGGAAATGGTTATGGTCTGAATGCGTTCGATCATCTCCTCGAACATTTCGTGACCTTCCTGCTTATATGCGATTACCGGATCCTGCTGGGCGTAGCCCCTAAGACCTATGCCCTTTCTCAGCTGATCCATGGCGTCGATGTGATCGATCCAGTTGCGGTCGACCGCGCGGAGAAGTTCGTTGCGCTCAACCTGGTGATAGTCGACCTGACCGTGCGTTTCCCTTGAAATGTTTTCTATTTTCTGCTCGTAAGCCTTTGTTACTTCCTTGGTAATCTTTTCTACGGCGTATTCATAATCCCACTTTTCAAGCATTTCGCGGGTAATTTCAAACTGACATTCGTCGGGATAAACTTTCTGTTTCAATGCGGCGTTGAGCGCTTCCTCGTTCCACAGCTCGGGCATTGCTTCGGTATTTACCGTTTCGCGCAGCACCTTTGCAACGTAATCGGGGATGTATTTGAGCATCTGATCGTGCACGTCGCCGCCGCGCAGCACGTTGAGCCTTTCGGAATATATTAGTTTACGCTGCTCGTTCATGACCTCGTCGTATTGCAGCGTGTGTTTGCGGGCGCCGAAGTTTCTGCCTTCTATCGCCATCTGCGCGTTCTCTATCGAACGGGAGAGCATTTTGGATTGCAGACAGTCGTCCTCGTCCATGAGGGTAGAGTACAGCGCTTTGAGCTTTTCGCCGCCGAAGCGCTTTGCAAGGTCGTCTTCCAAAGAGATGAAGAATACCGAAGCGCCGGGGTCGCCCTGACGTCCCGCACGTCCGCGCAGCTGATTATCGATGCGGCGCGAATCGTGGCGCTCGGTGCCTATTATGCAAAGTCCGCCCGCCTCGATAACCTTTTCCTTTTCTGCGTCGGTTTCCGCCTTGTACATGGCGTATAGGTCGGCGTATCTCTTTCTCGCCGTCTGCTCCTCCTCGGTGAAGGGGCGGTCGGCGTAAGAGATGGCTACTTCTATCATGTCGTGGTCGTAGCCCTCCTCTCTCATGCGCTTTTTGGCGAGATATTCGGGGTTGCCGCCGAGCAGAATGTCGGTGCCGCGCCCCGCCATGTTGGTGGCTATGGTGACGGCGCCGAACCTGCCCGCCTGCGCAACTATTTCTGCCTCGCGGGCGTGGTTTTTAGCGTTTAAGATGTTGTGCTTTATGCCGTTGCGGCGGAGAAGTCGGGAAATCTCTTCCGATCTGTCTACCGTGACGGTACCTATAAGAATGGGCTGACCGTTCGCGTGGCGCTCGACTACTTCCTGGACGATAGCCTTCTTTTTGCTCTCGACGGTGGAGAAGATTTTATCGGGATAGTCTATGCGCGCGACGGGTCTGTTTGTGGGAATACACACGACGTCGAGCGAGTAAATGGTTCTGAATTCCGCCTCCTCGGTCTTTGCGGTACCCGTCATGCCCGAAAGTTTGCTGTACAGTCTGAAATAGTTCTGGAATGTTACGGTTGCGTGGGTCTTGTTCTCCTCGCGCACCTTTACGTGTTCCTTTGCCTCTATCGCCTGGTGAAGTCCGTCGGAATAGCGCCTGCCGACCATGAGACGACCCGTGAATTCGTCGACTATCATGATCTCGCCGTCCTCGGTGACGATATAGTTTTCGTCGCGCGCGAAGAGCTCGTGCGCCTTCAACGCCTGCTGGATATGGTGGTTTAAGTCGGCGTTTTCGATGTCGCCGAGGTTTTTTATGTTGAAGAACTTTTCAGCCTTCTTTGCGCCGTTTTCGGTTATGGTGACCGATTTGTCCTTGCGGTCGATGATATAGTCCCAGTCCTCCATGTCCTTCAAAATGGCGGCGAGCTGTTCGTTGACCTTCTTTTCCTCTTCGGTGAATTCCTGACCCTTCTTTTTGCGGACGGGAACGCGCGTTTCCGCCGCCTTCTTGTCGTCGTCGAAACCGCCGTGGAGCGTGCGGACAAACCTGTCTACGTCGACGTAGAGCTGCGAACTTTCGCCGCCCTTGCCCGAAATAATGAGGGGCGTGCGCGCCTCGTCTATTAAAATGGAGTCGATTTCGTCGATTATGCAATAGTTGAGCTCGCGCTGAACCATCGCGGGAATGGAAGTTTTTAAGTTGTCACGCAGGTAGTCGAAGCCCAGCTCGTTGTTGGTGGCGTAAATGATGTCGCACTGATAGGCTTCCTTCTTCTGCTTGTCGTCCATGCCGGGCACGACGACGCCGACGGTAAGCCCCATGAATTTGTGAACCTTACCCATCCACTCGGCGTCGCGCTTTGCAAGGTAATCGTTGACGGTTACTATGTGAACGCCCTTGCCCGTAAGCGCATTGAGGTATGCGGGGAGGGTTGAAACGAGCGTTTTGCCTTCGCCCGTCTTCATTTCGGCAATTCGACCCTGGTGAAGGCAGATGCCGCCGATGATCTGCACGTGGAAGTGCTTCATTTTGAGTACGCGCCAACTGGCTTCGCGCAAGGCGGCGAAAGCGTCGTACAAAATGTCGTCCAGCGTTTCACCCTTTGCAAGGCGGTCTTTTAAAACGGCGGTCTGACCTTTGAGTTCTTCGTCGCTCATGGCGGCGTACTTGGGTTCGAGATCTTCTATTATCTTAGCCTGCTTGTCGAGCTTGCGGAGTGCTCTGCGGCTGTCGGCATTTGCGATGTACTTGAAAAGTCCCATGTTTGCGTAATTGCTCCCTTTGATGTGCTGAAAAAAGTTTAATCGCGACCGCGCACATAACCCCAAAAGGGCGGCGCGCACAGTAACGCTATTTTAATACGTATTTATTGTACTATATTTTGCCGCCGTTGTAAACGCGTTTATTTGTATTTTTTGGAAAAAACGCAAAAAAATTGCGGGGTGACCCCGCTGTCGGATTCCGCAATCAAGCATTGTCTCTCTACAAAACTCGTCTTGCGGACAGCAACGTTCCGTTGCATCGGGCTCCGCAATCGGGTTTTTCACATTATACAGCTTATCTTGCGGACAGCAACGTTCCGGCGGGGTGTCCCCGCTGCCAAGCTCCGCAATCGGGCGGTATCACTTTACCCCACCGCTCTTGCGGACAACTTTTATTAATTATGTCATTTCGACCGAACGGCAGTGAGTGGAGAAATCTATTCCTTATTACTTGCTTTACCGATAGATTTCTCCATGCGTGCGACTACGTCGCACTTAGTCGAAATGACAAACAAGGCATACTGCCGCGTTTAGTCAAAATGACAGGGTCAGGGTATCCCGCTGCATACGCTGTTTATAGCAAGGCGTTTTATTACAATGCAAGCGACGCTTACAATTCATGAACGTGCGGCGTTCAATTCATGCGTAAGGCGCAGCTTTACGCAATTCAGGTCGCAGATTAAAAATCTGCGACCTGAATTGCAAACTTTTACTCTGCGTTTATGTCGGTAAAGCAGAATTTATCTACGTCGAACAGCCCCGTGTCGAGCAGTTTGACGTGCGGAATGACGGCGAGCGACAAAAAGGCGAGGGTCATGAACGCCGCCAGCCGCCTGTCCGTGCCCATGGCATATGCGCGCTCGTACAGCGCGGAGCTTTCGGCAATCAGCGCGTCGGCGCTGCGCGATGACATCAGCCCGCCTATGTCGAGGGTGAGCGAATGAACGGCGCCCGTGGCGCTTTCAACGATGACCATTCCCCCGCCTATATCCCTTAAACAATTGGCGGCTTTTGCCATGGCGGCGTTGTCGTCGCCGAGGATGATTATGTTGTGCGAATCGTGCGCGACGGTTATGCCGAGCGCGCCGCCCTTGAAGCCGTAGCCCTTTAAAAGCCCCTTGCCTATGTTGCCGGTGTACTTGTGCCGCTCGACGACGGCGAGTTTTAAAACGTCGTTTTCGGGGACGACGTCGCCGTTTGCGCTGCGCACGTTCATAACCTCGCAACCCGTGAGAACCGTGCCGGGGACGAGGGTCATTACGCGCGCCCTTTGACCCTTTAATTTAAGGACAAAATCTTCGGGTTTCAACTCGCTGATATGCACGGTATTAAGCACGCTTTGGGGAAGATATCTGTTTGAAGTGTCAAAGAGCGGCTTGCCGCTTTGTGCGACGAGAACGCCGTTCTTGAACACATATCGCACGTTGAAGTGCTGCAAGTCGTCGACGACGGCGAGATCGGCGAAATAAAAGGGAGCTATCGCGCCCCGCCACTTCAAATTGTAGCACTGCGCGGCGTTCAATGTGGCGATAGTCACCGCCCAGACGGGGTCGAGCCCCGCCGCGACGACCGTGCGCAGGGCGTCGTCTATGTGCCCCTTTGTTCTGAGATCGGCGGCGTGGCGGTCGTCCGTACACATGAGAAAGCGGCGCATATTGCCGCCGTTTACCGCCTTGCAGTTGGCGGCAATGTCGTGTATGGACGAACTGTGGCGCAGCTGGACATATACGCCCGCGTCCGCCTTAACTTCCATCTCTTCGGGTGTGGCGCACTCGTGGTCGGTGGAGATGCCGCCGCAGAGATAGGCGTTGAGGTCGTCGCCCGTCACGCAGGGCGCGTGACCGTCGATTATCTTGCCCGCGCGGTGAGCCGCTTCGAGCTTTTTTATTACGTCGCCGTCGGCGCCGATGACGCCGGGGAAGTTCATGAATTCTCCCAGCCCGAAAACCTCGCTGCGGCATATACCCACGGCAATGTCGTCGCCGGAGAGAATTGCGCCGCTCGTTTCAAATGGCGTTGCAGGCACGCACGAGGGCAGCTGAATGTGCACGTCGAGCGGAACCGACTGCGAGGCTTTATAAATATATTCTACCCCATCCATGCCGCAGACGTTGGTAATTTCGTGCGGGTCGGCGATCACCGAAGTCGTGCCGCGGGGCACGACGAGCGCGGCATATTCCTCTGGCGAGAGCATGGAACTTTCGATATGGACGTGGCTGTCGATAAATCCCGGAAGGACTGTAAGCCCCGACATATCGTATTCCCTCTGACCTTCGTAGCTGCCTATGCCGACTATTCTGTCGCCGCATATGGCAATGTCGCCCGCCTGGATTTTGCCTGTGAGGGTATTGACGAAGCGCGCATTTTTTAAAACGATATCTGCCTTACTGCGCTTTGCGGCGGCGTTGATGTATTTTTCGAGCATAGATAACCTCCGGAGTGAAATGCACAGCTATGCCGTGAGTGAAATGGCACTGCCGTGCCGTTAAATGCGCCATCATCCTTATTGGATATTTCAATGCTGAACAATGGCGCGTGAAATGCAACATAAATGTTGCGTTGTGGTTGACGATTATTATTTATAATTTTACCCTAACGCGCAGGCTGCGCCTGCGCATTTCACGGACGCCGCAGGCGTTCATTTCACACGCAGTATTTCACGCGAGTGAAACGAGCATTTCACCCTTTAACAGGCATATATATGCCTGTTAAAGTTTCATCTGCACATTCCCGTCCGGGAATTGACTTTTGTATTTGAGGGCGCACACGCCCTTTACCGTGGTTATGCCGAAGGCTTTCATCGACTTGCCGCGCGAAGGGCGCGATTCGATGGATATATCTTCGGTTTCAAGCTCGCTGACGGCACCGCTTTCCGAGGTGACGGCGAGCATGTATGGCACGGTTACGTAATCGGCGAAGAGCACGTTGGACTTGGAGTCTGTAATCATTACGCCCTTTCTGCCGCGCGAAAGCGGGTCGATGAGCGAGGATATTACGCGCTTGAACAGCCCCTTGTCGGTCACGATGATAATTTCGCCCTCGCCGTTTATCTGCGTGGCAAAAATTACGCTGTCCTGCGCGTCGACAAGCATACCCTTTACGCCCGTGGCTATGCGGCCCTGACAGGGGATGTCGTCCATGACGGCGTTGAGGCATATGCCGCTTTTGGTGACGAGGCACATGGTGGTATATTCGTCGCCGACAAAACCTTCTACGTTTATAATTTCGTCGCCCGTTTTTAATTTGATTGCGGGATATACCGCCTTCAACAGGTTATATTCCGCCCATTCGCTGCGCTTGACCATACCCTGGCGGGTGAAAAAAATTACGTCGCCTTGGGGGAGCCCTGCGGTTATGTCGAACAGTTTTACTATCCTTTCGCCGTTGAGGGCGGCGTCGTAGAAGGATTTAAGCTTTATTCCCGCGCCCTTGAATTCGACGTCGTTGAACTGTTCGAGTTCGAGCTTTACGGCGTTGCCGTAGTTGGTGAAACCTAAAAGCACGCCGTCCGAAAGACAGGGCAGCGTTTGCCTGAACATGACTTCGGGCTTTGAGGAGGGCGCGAGCGCCTTTTTGAACTTTGAGTCGAAGTCTGTTTTCTGCATGAATTTTATGCTGTCCGCCGCGGTGATTGCGGCTATCCATTCGGTTGAAGGGCGCCTTATATCCTGTCTGTAAACGTCGATATCCTCGACCTTGGCCACTATTTTCGTGCGGCGGGGGCTGGGATATTTGCGCTTTATTTCCAAAAGCTCGCTCTTGACGATGCCCATCTGCCTGTCCTTGGAGGCGAGGATGGCTCTGTACTCCTGTATTTTCTTTTTAAGTTCTTTTAATTCCTCTTCGAGCTTGGTGACTTCGAGCTTGGTCAGCCTGGCGAGGCGCAGATCGAGAATTGCCTGTGCCTGGCGCTCGGTGAGGGAGAATCGCACCATTAGTTTTCTGCGCGCATCGGGCGTCGATTCGGCTTTTTTGATTATCTCGACGACCTCGTCGATGTTGTGCACGCCGACAATTAAACCCTCTAATATGTGGCAGCGGGCCTCCGCCTGCTTCAAGTCGTACTTGGTGCGGCGGACGATTACCGTGCGCTGATAGTCGACGTAATATTTAAGAATTTCGACCAGTCCCAGCTGCTGGGGCTTGCCGCCCGCGATTGCCACCATATTTATGCCGAAGGTACATTCGAGGTCGGTATACTTTAAAAGATATGCCAAAATGGCGTCGACGTCGGCGTTCTTTTTGCAGGCAATGACCGCGCGCATACCCGTGCGGTCGGATTCGTCGACAATCTCCGAAATGCCCGCGAGTATCTCCTTTTTATCCTCGCGCAGCAGCATTATTTTGCGCAGCAACTCTGCCTTGTTGGTCTGATAGGGCAGTTCGGTGCAGACTATCAGCTTTTTGCCCCCCTCGCCGTTTTCGACGGAGTATTTCGCGCGCATGGTTATTTTGCCCTTGCCCGTCTTATATGCCTGTTTCAACTCGTTTTCGATGACGTAGCCGCCCGTGGGAAAGTCGGGGCCGGGTATAATTTTCATGAGTTGGTCGAGGGATATCTTGGGATTATCGATCATGGCGCACGCGCCGTCGATGACCTCGCCGAGGTTGTGGGTGGGTATGTTTGTGGCGAGCCCGACGGCTATGCCGTTGGCGCCGTTTACGAGCAGATTGGGGAACCTGCCGGGGAGAATGTCGGGCTCCAACAGGCTGTCGTCGAAGTTGAACGAAAAGGGCACGGTCTCCTTGTCGATGTCGCGCAGCAGCTCGAGGGCGAGCGGTTCCAACCTCGCCTCGGTATACCTCATCGCCGCGGCAGGGTCGCCGTCGACCGAGCCGAAATTGCCGTGACCGTTGACTAAGGTCATGCGCATGTTGAAGTCCTGCGCCATTCTTACCATGGCGTCGTAAACCGAGCTGTCGCCGTGGGGGTGGTATTTACCCATGCAGTCGCCGACGATGCGCGCCGATTTTTTGTGCGGCTTGTCGGGCGTGAGCCCCATCTCTATCATGGTATACAGTATGCGGCGCTGAACGGGCTTCAAACCGTCCTCTACGCGCGGGAGCGCGCGGTCGAGAATGACAAATTCGGCATAGGGCAGCATCGCCTGGGGCATGACCTCCTCTAAGGGGGTAATCAGAATATTGCCCTGCGGGATAGCCGTCTGAAAGTCGTCGTTTTTCTTTTTAGCCATCAGTCGTAAGCCTCCCCTTCATCGCGTTTGAAGTTTACCTTTTCTATAAACCCGTCTACTTTATTGAAATTGGCGTTTTCGGCGAGGAACTGCTTGCGCCCCTCCACCTTGTCGCCCATGAGCATATCGATTATGCGCGTCGCCTCGGACGCGTCCTCTATGGTGACCTGAATGAGGTTGCGCGTGGCGGGGTTCATGGTGGTGTCCCACAGCTGGTCGGCGGACATTTCGCCCAGACCCTTGTAGCGCTGAATCTGGTACCCCTTGCCCACCTTTTTAATCGCCTCGTCGAGCTCCTTGTCGTCGTAGGCGTATTCGGTTATGTCTTTTTTATACACCTTATACAAAGGGGGCATGCCTATATACACGCAGCCCGCCTTGACGAGGTCGCGCATATATTTGAAAAAGAATGTTAAAAGTATGCAGCGTATGTGCAGTCCGTCCTGGTCGGCATCGGAAAGGATTATTACCTTTTTATAGCGCGTTTTTTCGACGTCGAATGAGTTGTTGAACCCCGCGCCTATCGCCGAGACGAGCGTTTTGAGCTCCTCGTTTTGCAGGGCCTGCAACGCGCTCTTTTTCTGCACGTTGAGCGGCTTGCCGCGCAGGGGCAGAATGGACTGGTACTGCCTTACCCTCGCCTGCTTTGCCGTGCCGCCCGCAGAGTCGCCTTCGACTATGAACAGCTCGTTGAGCTCGGGATTCCTGCCCGAGCACGCGGCGAGTTTTCCGACGAGAGTCAGTTCGTCGTTGTCCGAAGCCGCCTTTGCCACTTCGCGCTCGGCGCGGTGCTTTATGCGGTCATCGGCGGCAAACTTAGCTTTTTTGGCGATTTCGTCGAATATGCCCTTATTGCCGCGCGCCGCCATGAGGGAGGCAAGCCCCTCGGCTACGGCCTGCTCTACGGGCGCCTTTGCCTCGGGATTGCCCAGCTTGGTTTTGGTCTGACCCTCGAACTCGACGTTGTTCATCTTGACGGTGAGCACGGCGGTAAGCCCCTCCTTTACGTCGTCGGCGATGAAGAGAGGATCCTTGGCTTTGAGCACTCCGTTGGCCTTTGCATAGTCGTTGATTACCTTCAAAAGTCCGTTGTGGAAGCCCGTTTCGTGATAGCCTCCCTCGATGGTGCAGATGTTGTTGACAAAGGAATACAAACTCTCCTCGTCGTCCTTGGTGTGGCTGACGGCAAATTCTATTTTGATTTTGCCTGCGTCCGCGCCCTTGACCTTGATGTCCTTGACGACCGAGTAATACAGCGGCGTTGAATAGAGGGGCGATTTGCCCTCGTTGAGGTAATTTACAAAGTCTATGAGCCCGCCGTCGTACTTGTAACTTACGGGTTCCTTTTTGGGGAGGGCGACTTTTTTTATAACTATGTCGCCGTCGTCCGCGGCGACCTCCTCTTCGCGGTAATGTGTGCGCTCGTCGGTAAAGTTGATTCTTACGCCCTTATTCAGGAATGCGAGCTCCTTCAAGCGCTTGCCGACTGCATCGTAACTCCATTCGGTCGTTTCAAACACCTCTTTATCGGGCATGAAGCGCACGTAGGTGCCGCGCTTGTCGGTCTTTATCCCCGTATCTTCGAGGGGGGAATCGGGCACGCCGCACAGCCATTTTTTGCGGGCTTTGTCGTAGGTGCTTTTGAACGACATCTTAAATATCGTCTTGCGGTAGACTTCAACTTTGAGCCACGCCGAAAGGGCGTTGGTGACCGATGCACCGACGCCGTGCAGACCGCCCGAAAAGGCGTAATTGTTGCTGTCGAACTTGCCGCCCGCGTGCAGCTTTGTAAAGATGAGTTCGACGCCGCTCATGTGGGCTTTGGTGTTGATGTCGGTGGGCATACCCCTGCCGTTGTCCTCTACCGACGCCGAGCCGTCGGCGTGGAGCGTGACGGTAATTTCGTCGGCATAGCCGTTGGCGGCTTCGTCAATGGCGTTGTCGACAATTTCCCACAAAATGTGGTGAAGTCCCTTTACGCCCGTCGAGCCGATGTACATGCCGGGGCGGACGCGCACGGCTTCCAGCCCCTCTAAAATTTTTAAATCGTTTGCGTTATAACTTTTTTCTGCCATATTTCAAAAGAACGTGCGGCGCGGCGGCTTACCGCCGCGCCGCACATGGGGCGACAACGCACCCCATTGTACATTATTTTAAATATTATACCAGATATTGTGAAAAAACGCAATAGCTGTACGCTTTTTTAATACCCCGAAAGGGCAAAAAATTTTGCAGCGTTCCGTTGGTGTGTTGTTGGCGGCGTGTCGCCGCTGCCGTACTTCGCAAACGGCATTGTCGCTTTGCCTGACCCGCCTTGCGGACAGCGTTCGGCTGTACCATATTCCGCAATCTCGCAGACACAAATGTCCCCTTTCATGCAAGCCGCGCACAACCCGCTTTGCGGACAACTTTTTATTACTTATGTCATTTCGACCAAATGAGCAACGCGAACGCGCGGAGAAATCTATTCCGCATTATTACTTGCTTTACCGATATATTTCTACGCCCCGCACACTTTTGTGTGCTTCGGTCGAAACTACAAGCCGTGTTACTCTTTCGCGCCGAAAGCGCATTTCACCCGACTCCGCTTAGATTGTCACCCGAATTTAACCACAAAAAAACGCTCCCCGAAGGGAGCGCTTATTGCTTTAATTTATTTGCCCTTTTTATCGTCCTTTGAAGGCTTGGCATTGTCTCCGCCCGAAACCTGCACGGCAATTTCATCGATATCGCCCTTATCCTTGGGCTTGACGATGAGGAGAACTATGAACGCGATGAAGAACGCGCCCGCCAGGCTGAACAGCACGATAGAAGCGATGTTGTTTTCAAGCCAGTTATCCTCGCCGTAGAGCTCGTTTGCCCTCGCGGATGCGCGGACTACAAGGAATGAGTTTGTGGTCTGGTTGGAAAGACCCGTATCTTCCAATCTGAGGCGCACGACATAATATTCGGAAGGCGACTGGGGAACGAAAGTTACGTTGGAAGAGTTCCATTCGTAATCTTCGTACTGCTCGTCGTCGGTGACGAGAGTAAAGTACCTTCTGGTATTTTCGACGCCTTCGTAGGTGTTGAAGAAGAGCGCGTCGATATTTGCCACAACCTCGTCATAAGTGAGGTCTACGCCAGTTTCGCTGAAAAGAGCGTCGCGGTCGAAGATGTAAAGGTTATATTCGGTCGAATATGTGCCGGAAACGCCGGTGATGTCGAAAGACGCGCTGTTGTAGGTCGAACCCACGTAGCCTATCGACTGAATTCCGGGATCTTCGACGGTAGCGGATCTGTAATAAACTTCTACTTCAAAGAAGGGCAGCAGATCTGCATAATCCTCCTCCCAGATGTCGTCTGTAGAGATAGTCTGCAATTCTCCGTTTTCGTCGGGATAATACATTTCGTTGCCCGCCGCGTCGGTGACGTAAATGGTAAAGCGGTAGGTGACGTCGGGTTCGCTTATATCCATAGCAAGCTCGTTATACGAGAGAGCGGACGAAGAACCCGTGCTGCTCGAACTGTAATAAATGCTGTATTTCAAGTCGGTATATCCGCCGAGATTGTCGGTAACATAGCCCGAAAAATCGGGAAGATAGAGCTGCGCATCCGAGCTGGCAAACAAACCGTCGGGATAGTTTTCTGCAATATACGCGTCTATCTTGGCCTGATACTCTTCTTCCACGCTCTGAATATACGCGGTGTAAGTATCGAGGTCGACGACGTTTTCGTCGCCGTACGTTGCGCCCTGCTTATCTTCGACTATTCTTATGAACGAAGTACCCGCCGCGGGTTCGGTGCCCTTGATGTCGGCGATGTCCATCCTGTATTCTGCGGGAACATACCAGTCGAGGAATACATAGTCGGTCTGCGCGCGCGACGAGGTCGTATCCCTTACGTACAGGCAGACCTTGACGAGACCGTAAGTTGAATATCCGTACTCGTTTTCAACCACGCCGTCGCTTGCGGAGAGGTCGGGAACATATGTGTACTGGTCGCGCAGAAGCTTATAATCGGAAGACGTGGTGACTTCCATGAAGAGGTCGGCTTCTTCGGACGTATCGTTATAGTTGAAATCTTCGGCGTTGAACTGTTCGTTGGTCAGAACGTAATACTGAACGGTCGTTCTCGGCGAAGACGTGATTACGTCGATCGTCGTATAATCAAAATCGACCGCCTCGCCGTAAGTCAGATAATTTACTCCGCTGTCGAGGCAGACGACGGGGGCGCAGTTGTCGTGAACGGTGCCGCCGGAATATCCGCCATCGTCGTCGGCTTCGGCTCCGAACACTTCAAAGCTCTGACCGTTGAGCTGATACATGATCATGACGGTCTGCGCATCGTCGGCGGCGTCCTCGGCAAAGTTCGCCGTAAACGTGATGGGCGTCGCGGCAGAGTCGCCCGACGAAACGTATGACGCGTAATTTCCGCGCACGTTTATAAATTCGCCCGCGGCCTGACCGTTTACGTTTATCGTAAAGTTGCCGTCCGTGTAATCGCCGAAAGCAACCTCTATCGAAGAATAGTCGTCGATAACCGCGGAAGCCTGCTCGTCCTCCGCAATATCCTCGGTTTCGGAAACGTAAAGGTTGAGGCTGTCGCCTTCGGGCTTGAAAACGAGGTAATTTTCGGTTACGCCGTCCTCGGTTATGTTGTATTGCTGCGACTGGAACCTTATGACGTAGCTTTCAAAGGCGATATCCTCGAAACCTATCGTCATGCTGAATGTATTATGCGCGCCGAATCCGTCTTCTCCTGCGGCAAACCAGCTGTAAGCGAGGTTTTTACGGAAAGAAACCGTTTCGCCGTCGCCCATTTCAAACGACGTGTAGTCGGTGTGACCGTCCTCGGAATCGTCGCTGACGCGCGCCACCGAAATTTCGGCGCCGCCCACGCCGGCATAGAATACGTTCGTACCGGTTAAGGTTACGTCCCTGTAATCGTCGGCTGCCGCCACGGTTGTCATTGTCAGGGCGGTTGCCGCCGCTGCGCATATCGCCGATGCGGCGATGAGTGAGAGTTTGAGTTTTTTCATAACAAAACCTTTTATTAAAAGTTGCTTGCGGGGAACCATGCCGCCGCTATGCGCGCACGGACAATATACCCGCTCAACGCACCTTTAAATACTACTATAATACGCCCGCGTTGTCAATCAATTTGAAAATGCGGGGCAAATTTTCACCCAAATTACTTTTATTACACCTTGATATTAAAGTTATTCCAAGGTTTTTCGTCCCTCGGCGGCTCTATTTCAAAGCGCAGTTTTTCGCCCGTGGTGGGATGCGAGAAGCGCAGCGAATACGCCCACAGCGCCAGCCTACCCTTTACGGCGTTTTCGCCGCCGTAGCGCATGTCGCCGTACAGCGGGCAGTTTATGGCAGCCATCTGCACGCGTATCTGGTGCGTTCTGCCCGTGTGCAGCTTTATTTCGGCGAGCGTAAGCCCGCCCTTCGTGTCGAGCACGTTGTATTCGAGCGAGGCGAACTTAGCCCCTTCCTCGGTCTGCGTGCACACGTAAACCATGTTGTTGAGCGAGTTTTTGCGCAGATAGTTTTCGAGCGTGGCGCGCGGCTTTGAAGGACTGCCGCAGAGCACGGCGAAATATAATTTTTCAAACCCGCCCGTGCGCATCTGCTCGGAGAGCCTGGCCGCCGCCTTTGAGGTTTTGGCGTAAACCATAACGCCGCCCGTCGGTCTGTCCAGCCTGTGGACGAGCCCTAAAAAGACGTTGCCGGGCTTTGAATAAGTATTTTTTATGTAGCGCTTTACGCAGTCGAAGAGATTGTCGTCGCCGCTCTCGTCGGGACAGCAAGCCACGTTCTGCGGCTTCATGACGACGATTATGTGGTTGTCCTCGTATAAAATTACCAGATCGCTATCCTGCATATTGTAACCTTTTTAACGTTTTCCGATAAAAATTCCGCTGTTTCCGCAGGGCAGCGGAATGCCCTCCTCTGTGGGCAGACCTATCTCGTACGCCTGCACCTCGCCGCTGAAATTTTTAAGGGTGAGTTTTAAAATATTGCTTATCACGCAGGGCTGCAAGCCCGTGGTGTAACTGTTGATGAGAACGAAAAGGGGATTTTCGGCGAGCACCTTTGCGCACTGCTCGACGAAGGAAAACAGGTTGTCCTCTATCTTCCACATCTCGCCGCCAGGGCCCCTGCCGTAGCTGGGCGGATCCATTATTATGGCGTCGTAGCGGTTGCCGCGGCGTATTTCGCGCGCGACGAACTTTGCGCAGTCGTCTATAATGTACCTTATCCCCGAATTAATGCCCGAAAGGCGCGCGTTTTCGCCCGCGCGCTCGACCATTCCCTTTGCCGCGTCGACGTGGGTGACTTCCGCCCCCGCCTTTGCGCACGCGACGGTAGCGCCGCCCGTGTAGGCGAACAGGTTTAAAACCTTTATTTTTTTATCGGGAAAGCGCTGCCTTTCGCCCTCGATGAGCGAGCGCATACAATCCCAGTTTGCCGCCTGTTCGGGGAACAGCCCCGTGTGCTTGAAGCCCATGGGCCTGATTTTAAAGGTAAGGTCTTTATAATTTATCTGCCATTCTTCGGGGAAGGGCTTGCGCTTTTCCCACCCCCCTCCGCCCCTGTTGCTGCGACGGTAAACGGCGTGTATGCCGGGGTAGGCGTACAGGTCGGACGAGCTTTTCCATATTACCTGCGGGTCGGGGCGCAGAAGGCAGACCTGCCCCCAGCGTTCGAGCTTCATGCCGTCGCCCGTGGCGATTATTGAGTAGTCCTTCCAGCCGTCCGATATCTTCATACCAGTTATTATAAAATATCCGCGCGCAAAAGTAAAGCAAAACGCGGCGCGCACGGAGAAAAACGCGGCACATATGGAGAAATCTGTCAATAAGGTGAGAAAGCCCCGTCTTTACCCCCTCCCGGGCAAGAACACCCGCCTCTGTCATTCCGACAGTGAGCGCTCTTTCCCGTTTGTCATTTCGACTGAGCCGCCGCAAAAAATGTATACCCAAAGCACTCGCGCAAAACCGTGGCTTTTGCGCGAAGAGGAGACACAATGCCTCAAAAGAGCAAGGCGGGCTGCGCACGGCTTGCGCGGAACGGGCATTTGTGTCGACGAGGAGAAATCTATCAGCAAAACAAAAACAAGGCGAGATTTCTCCACTCTCTTCACTCGGTCGAAATGACACAAGAAACAAATATCCGCCCGCATAGCAGGTTTTCATCATTCAAAAAAGGGCGGCGCGGCAAGCATTGCCGCGCCGCCCCATAAAGAGCACAAAAAAACATCCTTATAAAAAGCGCAAAAGCGCAATCAGGTGAAAGTTGAAAGATAGTTGTACAGCGAAGTGTAGTAATCGCCGAGGTATTCCTGCGCCGTTTCGTCGGCGGCGTACAGCGCCAGCCTTTCGGACGCGTCCTCTATGGCGAGGTAGAAGTCCCTGACGATTATATACCTTTCGAGATAGGAAAGCTCGTAGTCGACTATATAACCCGAATCGTCGCTTCCGCTGCCGCCCAGTTCGTCGTCCGACGTGGGTTCGTTGAGGCTCATGTTGAAGAGCAGCTGCTCCTTCAAAATTGCCACCTGATAGTCGAACTCGGCTTGAAGTTCGGCCTGCTTGTCCTCGTACAGCGACGAAAGATAAACGTTGTTTGTCTTGCACATCAGGCGGTAGGTTTCAAGCTCCGCCTGCATTTCGTGATACAGCTCGTTCTTGTTCTGCTGCGCCGTGCGCAGCAGTTTAAGCTGTATCGTGGTCAGCATTTCCGTCTCCTCCTCGGTGAGGTCTATTATGTCGAATTCCATGCATTCACCCCCTTATATCTCCGCCTCAACGCGCAACGAACGCAGAGCGCCGTTGACATCGACGTCAAAAACAAAAGTGCCGCCTGAAATATTTGCGCCGCGTATATCCCCGCCCGAAAAGGTGCGCTCATATCCGCCCGCGGAAACTTTTATTACGATATCGCCGCCGCACGCCGCGCTTATGTTTTTTATGAGCGCGGAGCGCGAGCCTTCTATGCGGAAGGGCAAAGAAACCCACCTGCCCGAACCAGAGCACGGCAATATTTTATACACGCCCGTGCCGACGACGGCGTACACGCCCTGCTCCGCCGCGAAGAGCGCGGAGGGTTTTATGTCGCAGACGGCGCACCTCTTTTTCAGGCCGTCGAAACAGAGCACGCACCCCTCGCCGAGGTATTTGTCCGTGCAGATGAGGTAATACCTTTCGCCGCAGGCGGCGGCGGACTGCGGCGACGATATGCGCCCGCCGAAATCCATGAGCTTTTCGACAGAACTGCCGTTGAACGCATACAGTCCGCCCTCGGTGCAGAAATATATGTCGCCCGCGCAGACGGCGCACGTCCTTTCGATTATTCCGTCCGCCGTCAGGTAGTTCGCCGTGGCGCCCACCTTGTAATTTTCGGGGTCGCCGTAGGCGTGGACAACGGTAATTCCCCGCCTGCGCACGGCTATCAGCCTTTCGCGGTAGCTGAAAAGCCTTAAAACCTCGCCGCCCGCCGCGGGGAGATATACGTAGCCGCTGCCGCTTATGCCCTCCTCCCAGTCAAAGGCGTCCGAAGCCGACCACCACAGCTTATACGGCTCGTCATAGTCACGCGCGAACAGCCTGCCGCAGTGCTCGGCGCCAGCATAAAAGCGCTTGTCCGCGACGACGGTGCTCTGGGACTGCCCCGAATACGTAATGCGGTTATAGCCGTCGAATAGCACGGTTGACGCATAGCCTTCGACATACATGTCGGCGAAGAACGCCCCGTCGGAGAGGTTGCGCGCGACAGTGGTATAGGCGGTGCCGCCCTTGTTGAGCCTGTATGCAAGCGAACCCGAAACAAGATAGAGCGCGCCGTTGCCCTCGGAATAGTACCCGCCCGTCACGTTTACGGGGCATGTGGGGTAAGCCTTTTCGCTTGCGAGGGCGGCGGCGGGAACGAGGGCACCGTCCTCCTCCCACAAATTGACGGTATATGCGGTATATCCGCCGTCCAACAGCTCGGCAGTTTTGCGCGAACGGGCGGGGAAAACCGTGGTTTTGCGCGCAGCTATCCTCATATCCACCTCCTGGGCGGTATGCGCCCCCTGACGGGCAACAGCGAAAGCTGCCTGTCTATTTCGGCGCGATACTTGCTCTCCCACATTTCGGCGCAGGATATGTCGCCCTCAATGAGCATATATTCCGCCGCCACGCCGTAAGAGATGAGCGCGCCGCCCACGGCGGGATGGGGGTAGGAAAGCTGACTTTCAAGGGTCAGCGCGTCGGGCACGTACTCGTATTCGACAGTTATGTTGCCGGCATTGCACAAAAGCTTTAACGGCTGCGCCCGCCACTTCACCTTTTTTCCGTCCGAAAGCACCCTGTTTATCCTGTAAGGCGTGTGCGCAAATGACGAAAAGGCATACTCCCCGTCCGCCGACGACATGTCCTCACGGGCTTTAACGGGGAAATATCCCCTCGCGAGCTCGTCGAGGACGGCGTTGAGGCAGAGCAGAAGGGCTGTGCGCATCCGCGCGATTTCGTCGGGGATATCCTCTTCCGAAAGGCATATTTCGGCGGCGTCTGCCCTGCCGACCATGCGCATGACGTCGATGAGAAATTGATTGACCTGCATTTTACCTCCTTTTGTATATGCGCGCCCCGCCGCGCGGGGCGCGCAACACGCTTATTCATTCATCTGTCCGCGGGCATGTTCCCGCGGGTCGGTTGCGACATATCAGCCCTCGGAATCGCCCGAAGGGGTGGACGAAGAGCTGTCCTCGGCATACTCGATCTGCAACATGCCCTGCGCATAAGGGCGCCTGCAAATGAGCTCGGCGTACTTGACGAGCGTTGCATTATAGGCAGCCTTGCCGGCTACGCGGGTCAGAATTCTGCCGCCGTCGTCCTCCATCCACTCCCAGTCGCACAGCTGACAGAGGACAAAGTCGTCGGGATTCAACAGGAACACCCTGTCGGAGGGGCAGAACCTGTCGGCATAGACGGGAATGTCGTTGACGTACACCGACGTGTATCCCGCAGTCACCTCGGGCGAGCTTATGACGCGCATGTCCCTGAAAAGCGAGGCGATTTTGTTGCGCACGGCGTGCGAGCAGATTATCATCTTAACCTTGCCGCCCCCACGCTCCTCGATGGCTTCGATGGCGCTGATTATTGCGTCTTCGGTCACCTCCTCGCAGTACTGAACATAAGGGTTGAAGAAATCTTCGCTCGCCTTGGTGTGCCCGTAGAGCGTTGCGCCGTCGAAGATAGCGGCGAGCCCCGTGAGTTCCTTGCCGTAAACGCCGCTTATGACGACGGGGTAGCCCTCGTAGCTGCTGTAACTTACGACGGGCGTATTTACGGTTATGGTGTTGGTCTGGGTGTCAACGGCGGTTATTTTAAGGTTCTGCACGGCGTACTTGGTACCCGTTGCATCGGCGATGTCGACGGTCAGACCCTTGAACCAGCTTTTTACCGAACTCAGCGTGAAGGAAGTGCTGCTGTTTGCCTTGTTTATGTAGGCGATGAGTCCGTTGCCGTCGCCGAACAACATGCGCGAAAAGTTGTCCTTCGCATCGGATATAAGCCCCTCCATTTCGGCGTTGAGCAGGTTGACGAATGCGCCGGACGAATCCTGCGAGGCGCGCATAGCCTTGTCGGTGATGGCTACCGTGCCGTAGATGTTCTTCAAGGGCAGGGTGACGTCGTAATAGGTGTTGCCCGAGGCTTCGGGAAGTTCGCCGTCCTCGTCGCCCGTCACCACGCGCGACATGTCGCCCTTGACTAAGGCGCACCTGGCGTTTTTGCCGTAGACGTACTGCGCGCTCTTTTCGATTGCGTTGAAGAAAGGCGAAATGCCGCCGTTGAGTTGGCTTGAAAGGGCGTCGAGGTAGTAATCTTTAAGCGCCGCATCAGCGTTTGTTAAAGTAATCAATTCTATTATCTCCTTTTATTTAAAAATTGTTGTGCAAGCGCGCCCGCCTCGCGTATGGTTGCGGGCGTCTTGCGGCGGGCGGAAACCTGAACCCCGCCCGAAATTAAGGGTACGCTCTTATTTTTTGCAGCTGTTTGAAGGTATTCGGCGATTATCTGCGCCTTTACCTCCTCGTCGCCGAGCGCTGCGGCGAGCAGCTGTTCATGGGAAAGCCCGGGCTGCGGGGGATTTTCGCCGCTTGCCGGCTGTGCGGGCGGCTGAACATCCTTTTCCGCTTTTTCCAACTGTCTGAGGCGCTGGCTGCGTCGGGTAAACTCCGCCTCCAGATTGTTGTAAGCTTCGAGCAGGGCATCCACGTCCCTGAACTTGCCCAGCCCTGCCGCAGCATTCTTTTGCTCTTTTACCTCCGCATCCGCGGTGTCTGCCGTGGCGGGCAATTCGTTTGTGGTGTTATCCATTCTTTTCCTCCTTTAAATGTTTTTTATGTTCGGCGAGGTGGCGGGCGAACGCCCCCTCGCTTACATCCGATAAATTGTTGCTTAAAATAAACGCCGTGTGTTCGGCTATATGCAGGGCGTGGTCGTCGTAGCTCTTTACGGGCGCGTCGCCCTGCAAAAGCCGACTGTTTTCCTCGGCACACCTGCGGCGGTGAAGGGCGGCGAGGTCGCGCCCCTCCGAAAAGCCGGCATAGCCGAGATAGGTCAGAATTTTGCTCTTTACCCCCTCTGCAATCTTGCCCTGCCCGTCCGAGAGCAGTCCGCTGGATATAAGGTCGTAAATTACCGCCCTGCGCCGCGCGGGGGTGAGGTTGATGTCGCTGTCGGCTTCGAGCACTACGTCGCCGTCGCACACGTCGTCCGCCGTAAACGAGAACATGACGATCTTGCCGTCGCGCTCGCACCGCATGACGCGCAGCTGGGGCGAAAACTGCCTGTAAAGACGCAATATGTGCCGCCCTATGCCCTTTAACGCATACTTTATCTGCTCATATGACACATTGAGGCGCGCTTCGTCCTGCTCGATTAAAAGCTGCAAGCCCGTGGCCGACGTGACCGAGTTGAACGACCCGCCCGACTGGGTTATTTCGCCCACGCCCGAAATTTTTGCAAACTCGTCCGACAGCCTGTCCTCCTCCTCGGAAAATTCCGAGGGAACGCTGCCGAGCGAAAGCATGGAAGGGGGCGTTCCGCCACGGCGGTAGACGAGAATTTTGCCGGGCGCCAGCCCGTCCTCGGCGAGCTCGTCGGTGTCGACCGAGCCGTCCTCGACGGCGATCGTACCCATGGAAATTCTGTTTAAAAATTCGTGCTTGCGGTTTTTGACGGCGTTATATGCGCGCTGGACGGGGATGAGCCTGTCGACTATGCTGCCGCCGAAAAATCCGCCCGCGAGGGGCAGGCAGGTCTGCCTGACGAAGGGATAGCCGCGCTCTCCCCCCTCGCCGTTGATGTATGGCAGGGCGCCGTCGAAGAGCAGTTCGTCGCCCGCGACTACCGTCAGCCTTCCCTCGGGCATGTCGGGCGCGGGGCGCTCGTACCGCTCGATGACTATTTCGTAGCCGTGCTTGACGGCTTTGACGGACGACGCGCCCGCAGAATGGGCCGACTGCGAATAGGGCGAAAGCGAAAATTCGTCTATGTCCCTGCCCGCCAGTTTTACGCCGTAAAGGGCGTATATATCCGCCACCGAAAGCGCCTTTGCGTGGATTATGCTGGGCTGGTTTTCGAGGCTCTCCTCCGAGAGGGATGCGGGGTAAATTTCAAACGGTGACACGGGCACTATGCGCACCCCGCCCTCGCGCAGTTCGCCTCCCTCGCCCTGCGCTATGCGGCTGCCCGCGGCGCTGTCCCACAGAATTTTATAGAACGCCGTGCCGCACGCCTCCGACCACACCGTGGCGCGGGTTATGCAGTCGTCGATGTTGCAGCTTTCGGATACCGACGAGAGTATTGCCGAAGAAATGCGCGCCGAGCGCACATCGTTGTCGGCATCGCTTGCCGCCCGCACGGCGAGTTTGGGGCGTATGCGCGCCAGCTTTGCGCAGCGCGTGTCGATGGTGGGCGCAATGTAGTTGAACACCCGCCTGCCCTGCCAGAAGTAACGGGGCTCGTCGTCCTCTATCTCGCCGTAGGCGTTGATGTCGCAGTACTGGTTGCCGCACAGAAAATTCATGTTGAGCTGCCAGCCGCGCTCCAACGTCCGGCGCTCCTCCTGCCTGCGGGCGAAGTCGCCCTTTACCTCGTCCACAAGTTGTTTTGCCGCCTTTGCGGCGTCGGTTTTGTCAATCAAAGTCCTCCTCCTTTAACATTTTCATTAATTTTTCGCGCTCGGCGATCAGTTCCTCATCGGAAAGGTCGCCGTCCCGCCTGCCGTCGAGCAGCATTTTGACCGCCTTGATGTCGGGAGGTATGTCCCGACGGGTTACTTTGCGCTTGACGAGTTTTAGCTCGCCGTCCTGCACGGCAAACTCTTCTACCGTTTCGCTGGTATCGAAGCCGACCGCGCACTTTTTAAGCGCATTTTCAAGATCGCTATTTTTGTCCATAACACCTCCTCTTGCTGTTTTTCAGCTTTCTTATCCTGCGCGCCTTGTCGGCGGCGACGGGCGAAATTTCCTCCCTGCGGGCGGGCTGCGGGCGCGACATGATGTAATACCTCAGCTCGTCCATGCAGTGGTCGTCCACCTTTTTAGGGATGTCGCCCGCTGCCCACGAGTAGGTTAAGAATTCTTCGATCATGTTCCTGCATGTGTCAAAGATGTATATATCCGCCTTGCCGTTGCCCCGCTTCAAGTACTCCTTTACGCGGCATATGCCGGCGAACACGTCCTTGTCGACCTTGGTATCAACCATTATCCCGCCGTCGCAGAACAGCTCCGCCACGCTCTTGGAAGATGCCAGCGTGCGCTGCGAAGCCGCCGAATCTATCAGCGCCGAATACCTGCCCCTGCCGTCGTCCCTCCACCCGATTGCCCTGCATATATCCTTTATCGAACGCACGTGGAAGTCGATATCCCTGCCCGCCGCGAAGTGCTCCGCCACGACGTATACGTTGCCGTCGTAGTCGACGGCGTACCAGTGCGCCGACAGGGGATTGTTGAGCCCCGGGTCAATCGAAATGTTGTCCTGCCACTCAGGCGGAACTTTAAAGGGCGGTATTACATGCACGGCGGGGTCGAACTCGGGATAAATAAGCCCCTCGCCCGAGGAAAATTTGCCGTAGCGGCGGCTGTCGAGCGAATGACTGTCGAGCGCGCCCTCCAACAGCTTTATTTCCTTTTTGGATAAAAAGGGGTTGTCGTCCCAGCACATGAACTCGCACCACACCTCGGGGTTGTTTTTGCGGTTTAAATAAATTTCGTTGTAGATGAAAGTCATGCCCTTCAAGGGAGTCATGGTGCCGAATATGTCGCCGCGCTTGTCCATTACGCGCATGACGCACTCCTCGTAGATGTCCTTGGGCGGCTCCTCGTCGAACCATACGAAGTCCAAAGAGCTCCCCTGAAACTTCTCCCTGCCCTGGTCGCAGCTTTTGAAACCTATCGTAGAAATGCCGCCGAATACGTTTTTGATTTTGATTTGGTCTATGACCCCGCCCGACGGGCTGTCCTTCCTGCCCGACAGCATGGTGATGTCCGCTATCCACTCGGCGGGCAGATAGTGCAGTATTTTGCTCTGCGCGACGTCGCGCTGAACCTGCTGCGAAAGGGACACCACCCACCCGAACACGTCTTTGCGGTTAGGGCGGTAGGGGTGAATGCCGCGCGCGATCCAGATTGCCTCAACCGCGCCACACTCGGTCTTGCCCGAGCGGTTGCCGCCGAACACCCAGCGGTTGCGCTTTTTGCAGCGGTGAAAAGCCAGCTGTTTTTTATGTTTTTTGCGCCCCGCGTTGTAGGCGAGCAGCTTGTTGCTTTTAGCCCGCGCGGCGAGCACAGCGTCTATGCGCGCTATGCGCTCTATAATTTCCTGTTTAGTCATAATTTTCCGACAAAACCTCCCACATTACTCCCCGCGCGCGACTGTATAATTGACGGGTATGAAGAAATTATTATTAATAATAATTTGCGCGCTCGCACTGCTCCAAAGCGGCGGCATTACATACGCCTCGGAATCCGACGGGCAGTACGCGCAGGCGGTGACGACTTCGGCGTACTTTTTTTCGCAAAAAGATTTGTCGACTTCGCTGTTCGCCGTGCCGTACACGTACTGCGTACAGGTCATACGCGACGACGGGCAATGGTATTACGTTCAGTACGCCGAGGACGAGGGCATCTACCGCGCCGTTTACGGGTACGTGCTTAAAAGCGACTTTTCGCTTTTGAGCCAGCCGCCGCCCGCGACCTACCTTTTCAAGAGCATAACCGTGACATACACCGCGGGCGGCGGCGACCCCTCGCTCCCCGCGCTCGGCGAAATAGAGATGCAGGCGGCGTTTTACGGCACCTACTATTCGGGCGCGACGGCGTACTCATACGTGCTGTGCGGCGAAACATTCGGCTATATCGAGGGCGCCAACGACGACTACCCCTTAAATGAGCTGCCCGCAGAACAGCCGCCCGAGGAAGAAAATCAGAGCGAGGGCAACCCCGCGGTTGCGGCGGTGGTAATCGTGGCGCTCGCCGCGGGCGCGCTCATACTCATTTTTCTTTCCACCAAAAAGCACAAACCATAACGGCTCTTTTTTATGTACCGCCCGAAAACTCATCCTGTCCGAAAAACAAGCTGAATAAGGCGAGATTTCTCCATGCGTTCCCTTCGGTCACTTAGTCGAAATGACATAAGCAATAAAAAATGTTGTCCGCAAAACGAGTGAGAAAAAGTGATAACGCCTTTTGCGGAACACGGCAGCGGGGGCACCTCGCCCTGTTTGTCATTTCGACTAAGTGCGGCGTAGCCGCACGCACGGAGAAATCTATCA
>DVHK01000119.1 GCA_018712135.1 Candidatus Coproplasma avicola
CGGAGCAAATTTTTGCTCCGCGCCCGTTTTATTTAAATGATTTTCAGCTGGTTTCTTTGGGCAGGCTTTGCAGGTATTCATGCATGGCGAATGCAACGCGCTTTGACTGTTCAACCGCCTCTACAACCGTCTTTGCGCCCTTTACAACGTCGCCCGAGGCAAAAACGCCGGGGCGGGTGGTCTCGCCCGTCTGCGGGTCTATTTTTGCAAGCCCGCGGTCGCTGGTTTCAAGCCCCTTTGTCGTCGTCAGTATGAGGTTAGAGGGGCGCTGCGAAACACAAATCATAACCGTGTCGCACTTCATGAGCTGAGTTTCTTTGGAAACCGAAATTACTTTGTGGTTTTCGTCGCACACCGTGTCGGCAAAAATTACGCCCTCGTCGGTTATCTCTATCGGCGCCTTGTTGAAGATAAACTGCGCGCCCTCGATTTCGGCGTACTCTTTTTCCTCGTCGCTCGCCGTGTACCTGTCCGAGCGGACGACTATTTTTACGTTGCGCACGCCGCGGCGAAGTGCAGTCCTTGCCACGTCCATGGCAACGTTGCCCGCGCCGATTACAATCATGCTCTTGCCCAGCTCGTACCCCTCGGGACGTTCAAGGAAGTGCACGCCGTAGTGCACGTGCCCCAGCGTTTCGCCCTTTATGTTGAGCGCGATGGGCCACGTCACGCCCGTGCCTATCGATATCGCCTTAAATCCGTCGCGGAACAGCTCCTCAACGCCGAACGCTTTGCCTATGGTGACGTTCAGCCTGATTTTTATGCCGAGGTGCACCATTATCTGTTTGTACCTGTCTATTATCGAGTGGGGCAGGCGGAAGTCGGGTATTCCGTAGCGCAAAACGCCGCCTATGTCGGTCTTGCTCTCGAACACCGTCACGCCATAGCCCAGCTGAGCGAGCTTTATCGAAATGGTTATGCCCGCGGGGCCCGACCCTATTACGGCAACTTTTATGCCGTTCGAGGGCGCGCGTTCGAGCACTAAACTGTCGAGGTAGCGCTCAGAAATGTAGTTTTCAATGGTCGAAATTTCAACAGGCTCGCCTTTGAGTCCGCGCACGCAATGCCCCTGACATTGGTTGCCGTGGTTGCATACTATCGAGCAGACGACGGAGAGGGGGTTGTTGTCGAACAGCATTTTGCCCGCGCCCTCAATGTCGCCCTTCAAAAATGTAGAAATAAATCCCGGAATGTCGGTGTTTATGGGGCAGCCCTGTCTGCATAAAGGTTTTTTGCAGTTTAAACACCGCTTAGCTTCTGCAATTACGTTGTGTGCCATTGTTCATTATTCTCCTTATTTGCGCCGCAAAAAACGTTTCGCGGCTTTAAATCCCTTATTTTAATAAAAAATTTTACAAGGCCGCTTTAATTTGCTCTATCATTTCGGCATATTCCTTATCTGTAAGGAATACCTTACCCGGGTTCATGGTGAACGTTCCGCCCCATTCGTCGCCGTCCTTATACTTGGGGCAAAGGTGCATGTGCAGGTGGCATCCCGTGTCGCCGTAGGCGCCGTAGTTTAATTTGTCGGGCTTGAAAACTTTGTGAATGGCGCGAGCCGCCCGCGCGACGTCTGCAAAAAATTTGTCGCGTTCCTCGTCCGAAATATCCACAATTTCGCTGACGTGGTCTTTATAGGCAACTATGCATCTGCCGCGCTTGGATTGTTCTTTGAAGAGTATGAGCGTCGAAACTTCGAGGTCGCATATGTAAATGCCGAATTTTTCCAAAAGTTCGCCGCGCATACAATAACCGCAGTTTGTGTCTTTCATATTTTATCCCCTTTTTTTATTTTTTACGCACAATATTATACCACAGCTTCGGCAAATTTACAATAGAAAAATATAAATAATTGACTTTTTTTGTTAATAAGTATCAATTTTTAAACAAATTTTTTGTTATGTAAGCGTAAAAATTTATCTGAGAGATGTTGACAGGCTAAAATAACGGTGCTATAATAGAACAAACGTTATAGAACGCTTAATCTAAATAGAGGTGATAAAAATGCCGCCGAAAGCCAAATTCACAAAGGAACAGATAGTCAATGCAGCATTAAACATCATAAGGGAAGGCGGAACATCCGAGCTGACGGCAAGGGCTTTGGGTAAAAGGCTGGGCAGTTCCGCCTGTCCCGTCTTTACCGTGTTTGACGGCATGGAAGAAGTTATGTCGGAAACGGTTAAGGCGGCAAAGGCGCTTTACGCATCATACGTAAAAGAAGGTTTGAAAGCCGCGCCCGCCTTTAAAGGAGTGGGTATGCAGTATGTTAATTTTGCTATTCGCGAGCCGAAACTCTTTCAACTGCTCTTTATGGCGGAGCAGACACAGAAGCCTACTATGGTCAATGTTCTGCCCGTAATTGACGATAACTATTCCGTCATTCTGCAATCGGTGGAGGACAGTTATTCAATAAACCGACAGGCGGCGGAAAAAATCTATCGCCACCTTTGGATATATACTCACGGCATTGCCGTACTATGCGCCACAAATATGTGTGCTTTTACGCAAACGGAGATGAGCAATATGCTGACAGAAATCATGGCGGCACTACTTAAAGAAGTAAAGGGGGAAACAGGCAATGATTGAGGCAAAACAACTTGTAAAAACTTATGGCTCGGGGCAAAGTTGCACGCGCGTACTAAAAGGCATAGATTTAAAAATTTCCGACGGGGATTTCGTCGTCATTCTCGGCGCGTCGGGTTCGGGCAAATCCACCCTTTTAAATGTTCTGTCGGGACTCGAACGTCCCGACAGCGGCCGCGTCCTATATGACGGCGCCGACATCACGGCGCTTTCCGATTCCGACCTCACAAAATTCCGCAGGGACAACGTCGGGTTTATTTTTCAGCAATACTATCTGCTGCCCAACCTTACGGTCGAAAAGAACGTGCGCATGGGCGCCGACCTTGCCGGCAATAAGGATTATGGCGACATTATAAAGGCTGTGGGGCTTGAAGGCAAGACAAAAAAATATCCCGGCGAACTTTCGGGCGGGGAACAGCAGAGGGCGGCGGTAGCCCGCGCGCTCGCAAAAAAGCCAAAAGTATTATTTTTGGACGAACCGACGGGCGCGCTCGACGAAAATACGGGCAGACAGGTTCTCGATTATATATCGCATTTGCATAAAGAGAGCGGCTTTACTATCGTTATGGTCACGCACAATCAGAACATAGCCGAAATGGCAAACACGGTCATAATGATGAACAGCGGCATAATTTCACGGGTTTCAGTCAATCCCGTCCGCAAAACGGCGTATGAAATAGGGTGGTGAACTATGATTATCGGCTTGAAAGACATTGCCAGACTTTTCAGCATTTCAATAGTAACCTGTTGCGCCGTATTCGTCTGCACCATGTTTTTGAATTACAATATCGACTTAGCCTCCGTTGACAGCTCGGCTTTGACCATGGCGGGCAGGGCGATATATCAGGCGCAGGTCTCTATGGGCAAAATCACGGTCGCCGTCACGGGCGGCTGTCTGGGCGTTACATCAGCCATTTTGCTCGTCTTTTACATCAAAAATTATATCGATACGCACGGCAAGGAGCTTGGAATACTCAAAGCCATGGGCTATTCCAACATCTCCGTCGCAAGGTATTTTTGGGTGTTCGGGTTCAGCGTATTGTTCGGTTGCGCCGCGGGGTTTTGCGCGGCTTATGCCTATCTTCCCAATTTTTATGCGGTGCAGAATGCCGACGGATTTCTTCCCGACATTTCCGTGCAATTTCATTTTGTGCTGCCGCTGTCTTTGGTGGTTTTCCCCGCGCTCGCATTTTGCGCTTTCGCCGTGCTTTACGCATATCTCAAATTGAAGAGTCCGGTATTGGATTTAATGCATGAACGCAGGCAGATAAAGGTAAAGAACGGCGGGGATAGCGCAAAGGAGCGGTCATTCTTGCAAAGCCTCAAACGGGCGACGCTTAAAAGCAAAAAAGTGCTGGCGTTCTTTATAGCGTTCGCCGCATTCTGTTTTTCGGCAATGGTGCAGATGTCGATATCCATGGTCGACCTCGCAAGTCAGACATTCGCGTGGATGATACTTATGATAGGGTTGATACTCGCTTTTTTGTCGTTGCTGTTGTCGCTGTCAGAAGTCGTCAAAGGCAATTCAAAGACGATTGCCATGATGCGCGTAATGGGCTATGACAATGCTGCCTGTTCAAATGCCGTTCTCGGCGCATACCGCCCGTTTGCCTGTATCGGATTTATAATCGGCACTCTCTATCAGTACGGGTTGCTTAAAATGGTAACGACGTTCGTATTTTCGGATGTCGCCGACATGCCCGCATATGACTTCGATTGGTTCAGCCTACTTATAACTTTGGTTGCGTTTACCGCGGTGTATGAGCTTGCCATGGTTTTCTTTTCATTGCGCATAAAAAGGATGCCGCTTAAAAGCGTCATGGCCGAGTGAGCCGCTCACGGCAAAGGACGAACAAGGACGAACGCGGCAAAAATTTTACGCAGGCATCAAAATTTAAAAAAGGTATTGAAATTGCATATGCGGCGTGATATAATATATATACCCAAATGATTTAAGAGAGGTATATGAACAATGAAAAAGACAAAAAGATTTATCGCGCTTTTAGGCGCGGTTGCAATTGCTTCGGGGTCGTTTGCCCTCGCCGCCTGCGGCGACGGCACGGGTGAAGGCGGCGGCGAGATAGAGCAGTTTATCGCAGAGGCTCGTCAGGCTACCCAAAGCGCGGACTATAAGTCTGCGGCTATGACGGCAGACATGACTATGACGGCGCAGCAGAATGCCGTTACTCTCACTATGGAGTACGGTATAGAAATGGAGATGGATCTTGAAACTCTCGACGCGGATATAAGCGTCACATCTCCCGATCAGTATACGCTCAAACCCGCAATAAGCTATGCGTTTATTCGCGACATGGTCAATTTTTCCGCCGAACAGACCTATGAATCTGCGGTTACCGATTTTACGGATGTGCATCTTATTGCTTCGCAATCTTCGCAGGGCGGTACAGATGTATCGGACATTCTCGGTCAGACGGGAGGAATGAATATGCAGGCGCTCGACACCGGCACGTCGTTTGCCGCGGCGGCGCTCGCCGACAAGTACGGCGCCGTAACTCTGTCTGACGGCAGCCTTTCGGTCAATCTCATTGCATTGGCATCGGGCTTAATCGGTCAGTTGGACGACTTCGTAGCCGGGCTTACCGATCAGACGACCGTCGGCGACGTTTACGACACGGATATTGCAAAAAATCTTATCGGCGCGTGCAACTACGTAATAGACGCGCAGGATTTGTATACGATCCTCGATAGTTATGCCTCACAGGTTTCCTTCGAAACGCCCGCGCCCGCCGAGGGGCAGAGCCTTTACGACTATATCGGCGTTCTGCTGAACGACAGCAACCTGTGGGGAAGGGACGAACCTCTCGGCTCGGCGCTCCTTAACGACCTTTACGCCGCTACGGGCGTAAAGGGATTAAAAGATTCATATGCGGAGCTACGCAAGGTCATTTCCGTCGATGACGGAAGTCTGACCGTAAATGCGGGCGGACAGATTATTGAGATAAGCGCGTTTGCCATAGAATATGCGTTCGACGGCGACGGCGCGCTCACGGGTGCGGACGGAAAGTTGTCCGGTACCGTAACGCAAAACGGCGTAGCCGTGCAGATGGATATGGATATGTCGTTCGAGTACTCCGAAGCCGAGGCGACCCTCGCCGATATTTCGCAGGCGCTCGTCTATGACGGCGGCGAATACATAACGGTGGAGGAGTACCTCGCCAAATAAAAGGTTAAACCGAGGCAATTAAAATTTAAGGTGAGCGGCGGCGACATATTGTCGCCGCCGCAAAATTGTGCCCCGCGGCGGTATCTACCGACGCGGGGTTGAATAATTTAACGTGTACGAGTGCGCAAACATGCATTAATCAGAAAAAATTTTCAGGTTTGCAAAAAATACGGCCGCGGGCAGTCGCCCGCGGCTTTTTGTATGCATCAGTTCATTTTGGTCAGCCTTTCAGCCGTCTCTTCAAGTTCCTTGGGGGGAATTTTCTCCTCCGAGCCTTTTACACTCATGTCGACAAATACCTTCGCCTTTACGGGGTCGATTATGGTGCCCACGCCCGCGACGCAGCCGCCGGGGCAGCCCATGCCCTCTATCATGTAGCCGTTGAGCTTGCCCGCCTTGGCGAGCATGAGTATCTTGCGGCAGTCGGCAAGCCCCTCCGCGTGCTCTATTTTCACCTCGGTGTCGGGGTAGTATTCGTTTATGCACTTTTCAATCGCCGCGGCAACCCCGCCCGAAACGGCGTATCCGCGCCCCGCGCCCGAAGCTTTGGTATCAAGCGTGTCCTCCTCGCACGCGGCGAGGTCAATATTTTTTGCGGCAAACATGCCGTTGAGCTCTTCAAACGTCAGAACAAAGTCGACAAAGCTCCTTATCGCCTTGCGCGAAGCTTCAAGTTTTTTGGCGGCGCAGGGGCCTATAAACACTACGCGCGCCGACTCGTCGCTTTCCTTTATCTTGCGCGCCGTGGCAACCATGGGCGTCAGCTCCTGCGAAACTTCGGGCGCAAGGTCGGGGAATTGCTTTTTAACGAGCACCGCCCACGCGGGACAGCACGAGGTGAAAAGGAAGGGCAGGTTGCCCGTCGTAACTTCGTGCACATAGTGGTGCGCCTCGGCAATGCAGCCCATGTCGGCGCCCTCGGCAACCTCGTAAACGTCGGCAAAGCCCAGTTTTTTGAGTCCCGTCTTTATTTTTGCAAGGGTTACTTTGGGGCCGAACTGTCCGGCAATTGCGGGTGCAACTGCGGCTACCACCTTATCGCCCTGCTTTATCGCCTGAATAAGCTGGAAAATCTGCGACTTGTCTGCAATCGCGCCGAAGGGGCAGGCAGACATGCACTGTCCGCAGGCGACGCACTTGTCGTTGTCGATGTGCGCCCTGCCGAACTCGTCGGAGGATATGCAGTTGATTCCGCAAGCCTGTGCGCAGGGGCGTATTTTGTGCGAAATGGCGTCGTAGGGGCAGGAAGCTTTGCACCTGCCGCACTTTATGCACTTGGACTGGTCGATGAACGACTTGCCGTTTACAATCGAAATCGCGCCCTTGGGGCAGCTCTTAATGCACGAGTGCGCCACGCAGTTGCGGCACATGTTGGTAACTTCGTACACGTTGTCGGGGCACTTGTCGCACGCCGAAGGTATGACCTGCATGAGGGGCGGTTCGTAATATTTGTCGGCAATGTTCGAGTTTGCAACGCCCGCCGTAATGTGAACGGGTTTGTTCGCGGGTCGGAGCGAAAGTCCCAGCGCAAGGCGCACGCGCTCGGCGGCTATCTGCCTTTCGCGGTAAATGTTTTCGCGGTATTTGGGTTCTTCGTCGGGGGTGATTATGTAGGGAATCGCCTCGATGTCGCTTAGGATATCGGTCGATTCATACGCCACGCGGGCGACTTCGGTGAAAATCTGTTTGCGCAAATCTGTAACTACGCTCTGGCTTTTCATTTAACTCTCCAAAAAAATATTTTTCTGCGTAAAAATTATAACATACGCTTTTATTAATTTCAACCCGTTTTTAACAAATTTTATTGGCAAAAACCCGCAAAATTGTAACATTTTGCCCGCCGGCGCGGCGCGGTAAACCGCGCCGCGCAATTTGTTACAAATTTATTACACTTATATTGCAAGCCTTTTACACTTGTAACTTGTAAAATTTTTTACGGCATGTTAAAATAGTTGCAGAGGTATCTTATGAAAAATAAAGTTTTTATTCTCGAAGACGATGCGAGCATATGCGGACTCATACGCGTCGCGCTCGAAATGAACAACATCGCTTTTGAAGCTTTTTCGTGCTGTGCCGACTTTATCGCCGCCATTTCAAAGGAGGAACCCGACGTCGCCCTGCTCGACGTGATGCTGCCCGACGGCAACGGGTTCGATGTGCTTAGACAGGTCAAGGCAGAGCACCCCTCGGTGTGCTGCATAATGCTGTCCGCACTCGGCAAGGAGGAAGATAAGGTCAACGGTCTCAATCTCGGCGCGGACGACTACGTTTCCAAGCCCTTTTCGGTATTAGAGCTGACCGCGCGCATAAACGCCGCTCTCCGCCGCAAGCGCCAGAACAACGTGCTGACCGTCGGCGACCTCGCCCTCGATTACGACAGCATGAGCATTGCATTCAAGGGCAAGCACATGGAGCTCAACCGCAAGGAATACGAGCTGTTGAAGTACTTCATCGAAAATTCGGGCAAAGTTTTAAAGCGCGAAAATCTTTTAAACGAAATCTGGGGCTACGAAAACGGCGAAACGCGCACGCTCGATAACCACGTCGCCCGCCTGCGCAAGATGGGCGTTTCCATCGAAACGGTTTTCGGCGTGGGGTATAAACTTAACGTGTAACAAAAGTCGCGCAATAGGGGGTATGCCCCGAGTGACGTTATATCAGGTGAAATGCAGAGCATTGCTCTGCGTGAAATGCGCTTTGTGCGCGAAATAAACGCTCTGCGTTTGTGAAATGTACGGCTGCGCCGTACGTTTTGGTAAAAATTATGCGGCGGAGCCGCAGGGATGCTCACCGCAACGCAACCTGCAAGGTTGCATTTCACGGCGCCAACACTCCTTACGCCTTGTCATTTCGACCGCAGTGGAGAAATCTCGGGGCTACCATTGTCGCGCTTCGCGCAGATTTCTCGGCTCACGCTCGAAATGACAATGGTAGCGACGAACAAGGAGTATTGGCGGCATTTCACAGCGGCATGTTTGCCGCTATTTCACGCAAACGCAGTTTGCATTTCACATATTTAATAGTAATTATGCGTAAACGTATTCTTTTTATCTCGCTGCTCGTTACGATGCTTGCTATTGTCATTTATTCGCTCGTTTCAACGCAGCTTTATTACAACATCACGGTAGACGAAATGCACACGTCGCTCGAAGTTTACCTCAATATTTACAATGCGGAAGAATATCCGCTGACGGCGGAAGGCGCAAGCGATTATTCGGCTAAGCTTAACGGCGCCCGCGTCACATTCATGGATGGCGAGGGGCACGTCATCGCCGACAGCCGGGCGGACAACATTGAAACCGACCATTCCGACAGGGAAGAGGTCGTCGAGGCCATTCAAAGCGGCGAAGGCTACGCCGTGCGCTCGTCGGATACTCTTTCCCTCGACATGGTTTATTATTGCCGGGCAGTGGATGTCGACGGGCAGACATATCTTATACGCGTCGCCGAAAATTTACAGAGCGGCTGGTCTATGTATGCCCAACTGCTGCCGTCGTTGGCGGCTTACTTTATAATCGACGTGCTCGGGTGCCTCGTGTTTACTTTTATCGCCACCTATTTTATATTGCGCCCCGTGGAATCGCTCACCCGCGAAGCGGCGGGGGGAGGTACGGTCACAACGCGCTATCCCGAGCTTTCCACCCTCGCTGAAATTCTGAACGAGCGCAACCGCAATATAGAATGGAAGATGAGCGAGGTGGAGGAGGAGAAAAAGCTGGTCGAGCGCGCGCAGAACTCCAAAAACGAGTTCATCGCCAATATCACGCACGAAATGAACACCCCCCTGACCTCGATAAAGGGCTATGCCGAGCTGCTCTCTTCCGGTATGCTCACAGAGGAACAAAAAAATCAGGCGTATAAAACCATCTCTTCGCAGAGCGAGCGCCTGACCAACTTGATAGCTTGCATAATAAACTATAACGAAATCGACGACGACACCCTTCCGCCCTACGACGTAGATCTTTCCAAACTGACGCGCGAAATGATCGCCGTCGTCAAGCCCGAAGCCGACAAGCGCGGAGTGACCATTATAGATAAAATCGACGACAACGTAATCGTGCAGAGCCGCCACGAGCTGATGACCCAGCTGACGGGCAATCTCATACGCAACGCCATCCGCTATAACAAGAAAGGCGGTACCGTCACGGTAGAGCTCAACTATAAAAAACTTGTCGTGGCGGATACGGGCATAGGCATCGCGCCCGAAAATATGGATAAAGTCTTTTCGCGATTCTTCACCGTCGATAAATCCCACGGCGGCAAGAACGGCGGGTTCGGTTTAGGGCTTGCGGTCTGCCGCAAAATCTGTCACCGCTCGGGCTGGCGCATTTCGGTCGAAAGCGAGCTCGGCAAAGGCTCAACATTCACCGTGGATTTCGGTCTGAGGTGAGCGGCGGGACAGGATATATTAGGGATAAAATAAAGGAATATATACATTAATAATTATTTCTTAATAATTGTTTTAAATTAATAATTGCTTCAAAGCCGCCGCGCGGTCGCATAAACGACCGCGCGGCGGTTGTATTTTATGGAAAATATTATACCCGCCTTTGTCATTTCGACTAAGCCGCCGGAAAAAGTGTAAAGCCTTAGCACTCGCGCAAAACCGTGGCTTTTGCGCGAAGAGGAGGGGCAACGGAATAAAGTTGCAAGCTATATTTATATGGCTTACATAAAGCGGAGTTTGCCCCGACGAGGAGAAATCTATCAGTAAGGCGAGATTTCTCCGCGCGTTCGCGTTGCTCACTTGGTCG
>DVHK01000120.1 GCA_018712135.1 Candidatus Coproplasma avicola
GCCTCAATATTTACTGATTTGCCCCGCGCATATACCGCGGCGAAGGGCTAAATTAAATCTTTTAGCACGGACAGGTCGAGCTTCCATTCGCCTACTTTATTCCTGCGGCGGTGCGCCTCGTTCGCCTCGCCGAGAGCTTTGCGGTAGTCGGCATAAGAGCATCCGTTTACCTTCATAAAGTGGTCTGCCGCCTCCCTCTCCCTGCCCATGAGCTGAGTTCTGCCGATGTGGATTACCTCGTGGCACGCGCGGCAGACGGCGACAACTCCCGCAAGTTTCTGCACGGCGTTATCCTCGTCGTACTCCCACTGTTCGTGAGCTTCAAGGCGCGCCGTCTTTGCGCCGCATATCATGCACCGCCCGCCCGCGCGTGCGTATGCCTTTTTTCTTATTATATCCCACCCGCCGGGCGGCAGCAGCGAGCGCAGGTTGGAGTACCAGCAGCTGTCCGGCACGAGTTCAAAATTGAGTTTCATAACGACATTATACACCAATTGCAATAAATTTGCAAAAAATTCGATTTACCTATTGACATTTTAATTTTATGATATATAATTAAAGTGATATCAAAATGATATCAAAGGAGATTTTTAAAATGAAAGAGAATGTGAACGAAAAAGTAATCCGCGGCACAAAGGGCGGCATAGCGCTTGCAATTTACATTGTGCTTGTTCTTGCGGCGATTGCACTCGTAATTGCCGGCATTGCTTTGAGCAGCGGTTACGACACCCCTCCCGCCATGGCGCTGGCTATCGTCGGATTTATCATGATCGTGCTGCTTATTATAGGGCTGAACGGCTTTAAGGTGCTTGCGCCCAACGAGGCGATAGTTTTAACCTTCTTCGGCAAGTACTACGGCACCCTGAAAGACGACGGATTTTATTACGTCAACCCCCTGTGCTCTGCGGTAAATCCCGCGGCGAGCTTCGGCGCGCTGGGCAGAAGAAAGATAAGCCTTAAAGCCATGACGCTCAACAACGAAAAGCAGAAGGTCAACGACGAAGAGGGCAACCCCATAGAGATAGGCGTGGTTGTAATCTGGCGCGTGGTCGATACCGCCAAGGCGGTTTTTGCGGTGGAAAACTATTCATCTTACATAGCCACGCAGACCGACAGCGCCATAAGGCAGGTTGCAAGGCAGTACCCTTACGACGTTTCGGACAACGGCGACGAAAAGTCGCTGCGCGGCTCCTCGCAGGAGATTGCAAATATTCTTAAAGCCGAATTGCAGGAGCGCGTGGATATGGCGGGCTTGGAGATACTTGAAGCGAGGATTTCTAACCTTGCATACGCGCCCGAAATTGCCGCGGCGATGTTGCAGAGACAGCAGGCGGCGGCGATTATCGCCGCGCGCCAGAAGATTGTCGACGGAGCTGTTTCGATGGTGGATATGGCGCTTAAAAAGCTTGCCGACAATAACGTGTGCGAGCTAGACGACGAGCGCAAGGCAGCCATGGTTTCTAACCTTTTAGTCGTGCTCTGCGGCAACAAGGACGCGCAGCCGATAGTCAACAGCGGGTCAATTTACTGAGCCGCGGCGTGAATTGCAAACTGCATTTATTTAAATCGGGCGCACAATATGCGCCCGTGAGTTGCGCCGTTTGTACGCCGCCGCCATAGTCATGTTGAGCGCAGCCGAAACATCACGGAGCAATAGCGACGGGCAATGCCGCGGCGGGATTTCTCCACGTCGGTCGAAATGACAAACGGCGGCATGAATTGTAACCTTTCAGGTTGTATTGCAGCGCAATATTTTCGGTTATGAGTTGCGCCGTCGGCGCAACGCTATAAATATAATAAAACTGACGGAGGCAACCAAAATGGCTGACAACAACGAGAGATTTATCCTCACTTACAAACAAGGCGTGGCTACGAGGACGGAAATTCTTGTAGACAAGGTTACGGGCGTAAACTATCTGTTCCGCGTTGAAAACGGCTACGCGGGCGGGCTGACTCCCCTTTTGGATAAGGACGGAAAGCCCGTAGTCACTCCCATGCCCAACGCGTAAAAAAAGGAAAATTCATGGAAGATAAAAAGCTTAAAAAACAAGTGCCGCTGAGGATATCTGCGGAGCTTTATGCCGAACTTGAACGCTGGGCGGAGGACGACTTCCGCTCGCTCAACGGTGAGATTGAATATCTTCTGACCGAGTGCGTGCGCTACCGCAGGCGGGGAAAGAAGGGGCTTACCCCTCCGCTTTTTTCCGACATCAACCCCGACGGCACTTTAAAGGAGGACAAATAGCCGTTTGGCGGCACATATGTTGCAGTTAAGCGCAATGCGCGCCTCATAACGCGGCGCGCATTGCGCATTTGACAGACAATAAAAATTTCGGAGTTGAATATGGACAGGCAAGCTATTGAGAACGCTAAATCTTACAGAAAAAAGGAGAGAATTTGCACATACACGGGCATCGCCCTGGTGGCTTTGACTTTGGGCGCCTTTGCCGTTTGCAGGCTGGCGGGCTTAGAGGACGGCATGCCCGCGATGACAGCCGTTTACTTTGTTGTCGCCGCGCTGTTTTTAGCCGCAATATGCATAGTTTGGTTGGGAAACAGCTACAATTCCAAATGCCGGGAAATAATGTGGCTCGTCGCGGCGCAATATGTTGCCGAACAGCTTAAAGATACAAATTTTTTGTCGGGCAGCACCGCGCACATCAAGTTTTGCTATAAGGCGGACGAACTTACGGACGAGCAATTTGAAAACCTTTCCGAAGAGGAGCTGAAAAAGCTGGACGAAGAGGAGAGCATAGCCGTGCTTGAATGCCCCGAAAGCGGCGCGCGGCTGGAAATTGACATGCGCCCCATATGGGATTTGCCCGCCCTTATTGACAAAAAAGGCGCATTCATGGTAGACGACATTATAATCCGCGAGTATTTCGAAGCTGCGTGTTACCGCGCCGCGCAGGGCGGCAAGATGCCATTAGAGGTGACCTTTGACTACGGTTTTAGCTCAAAGCCCGCATATATTGTGGCGAACGGTCAGCAGACAATCAAAAAGCCCGAAAGAAATACGTTCATTAAATACGGCATATCATAGGGTTCAGCTTTTTATGAACATATTTGAAGTGACAGATGACAAAAAGAAATACCTTCCCCTTTTGCTGCTCGCCGACGAGCAAGAGGACATGATAGACAGGTATTTAAACCGCGGAAGTATGTACGTTTTAGACGACGGCGGGACAAAAGCCGTATGCGTGATTACCGACGAGGGCAACGGCGTTGCAGAAATAAAAAACCTCGCAGTAGACCCATCCTGCCGGCGCAGAGGGTACGGCAGGCGCATGATTGAATACGCAAAGAACCTTTGCCGCGGCAAATACAAAATTCTGCAAGTCGGCACGGGCGACAGCCCGCTGACCGTGCCCTTTTACGAGGCGTGCGGCTTTGTCCGCTCGCATACGGTTGCAGACTTTTTCACGCAAAACTACGACCACCCCATATTTGAGGCGGGCGTTCAGCTCGTCGACATGGTGTATCTGCAATTAAAACTTTAAAAGACATATAGCTTGCGCGAACGTTAAAGAACATAAACTACGGACTGCGGCAGACAATCCTCGCCATAATGTTTATACCTCTGCTATCGCGCAGCAATGTGCATTAAACGGACTGTTTTGGAGTGAAAAAATGAAAGATAATTATGTATGCGAAGAATCCCGGGCATTGACCGAAGAACGTTCGGCGTTGATAAAGCTGACCGTGGCGTTCTACGCCGCGCTGTGCATTTTGTTTGCACTTGTATTTGCCGCCGCCCTTACCGGGTTCCTCGGCGAGGAAGATTTACCGAATATACTTTTCCTCTGCGCGGTATTGCTGCTTGTCGCTGTATGCGTGATTTTATTCGTAATGATTTTTCGGCGAATAAAGAAATGCAAGGAGCTGGCGAAACGGGCTTTGTGCCGCTATCTGGCACATACTGTCGGGTCTGTGGATTTTTTGAAGAGCGAAAAAGTTGTGCTTGAATATTCGAGCGACAAAATCCCCGCCGCGGGCTACCTGCTGCCAGTGCTGAGAAAAAACGCCGTGATAACCGTTAAAGACATCAACAGCGGGGCGCATGCAGAGTTTGATTACGGCAGCGTAATGGCACTCAGATTTTACAGCATGGGCGCCATGGACAGCTTTGAACTGACGTGCCAATACTTTGCTGCGGAATGTTATAGTTTGTCGCGGCAACAAAAATTGCCTAACGAGGTGACGCTTGTAAACAAAACCTGGGACGACAGAATTGAGCAGATTGTGAGCGGCGGGCAGTTGATTTACCCTGTAAACGACGACAACCTGTTTATAAAATATCAAATAATTAAGTGACAAAGAAGGGCGGAAGGGCGCGCAATTTGCGCGCCCCTCCGCCCTTCTTTATACCGTCAGTCGCCTACGTATTCGTCGTGGAAGCGCCTGACCTCTTCGGGGTCGAGAGAAATTTTTTGCAGAGACCCGGTGCACTCGTTGGCGCTTACCGTGCTTTCTGAAACATTGTGAAAACGCGACTTGATGCTCTTTTTCATAACCATATTATGGTCTGCCTCGCTCAATTTTATACATCGCGCATATAACAAAGACCGCGCCATAAGGCGCGGTCTTTGTTATATGGAGCGTTGCGGCGTTACGCCGCATGAATGGGGCAAAATATATGTGACATACTGTACTGTGAGCGCTGTATATTTGCACGGACAGACCATTATAATTGTCAGTATAACCTGACTTTCGCAGGGCGTTTTACAAGCTGAGACCATATCATTCGCCGCAATACAATATGCATTGGCGCCGCAATATGCCCCAACTAACCTGTTTTCATCACCGCTCCATGCCGCACGAAAACATATTTTCGGGCATTCCCCCGCCAAGGCAAACAGACCTTAAAAAGGCGTACCCGCCCGAGAAATTGAAGCAGTCGAAGCCGTTTTGCGAAAGTATGCGGCAGGCAAGGTAGCTGCGCAGCCCGCTGTGACACATGACGTATATGCGCTTGCCCGCGGGGACTTCGGCGAGGCGGCTGCGGAGCTCGTCTAACGGGATGTTTATAAAGCCCGCGACGTGACCCGCCGCGTATTCGCCGCGCGTGCGCGCGTCGAGCAAAAACGCGCCCTCGTCACCCGTTAACCCCGGGATATCATGCCACGTAAACTGTTTTACGAGCCCGTTCATAATATTTTCTATCATGTAGCCCGCCATGTTCACGGGATCTTTTGCCGACGAATAGGGCGGCGCGTAAGCGAGGTCGAGCTCGGTTAATTTATCTGCGGTAAGCCCCGCGCGCATGGCGGTGGCGATTACGTCGATGCGCTTATCCACGCCGTCGTAGCCAACTATCTGCGCGCCGAGAATGCGGGCGGTTGTATTCTCAAAAACCACCTTCATGGTCATTGTGCGCGCCCCCGGATAGTAGCCCGCGTGCGACGAGGGCGACAGCACCACGCTTTGGCAGTTTATGCCCGCCGCTTGGGCTGCCCTTTCGTTTATGCCCGTGGTGGCAACGGTCATGTCGAACACCTTTATGACCGACGAACCCTGCGAGCCGCAGTACTCCGACGGAATGCCGCAGATGTTGTCAGCCGCTATTCTGCCCTGCTTGTTTGCGGGGCCCGCGAGAGAAATGAGAGCCTTTGCGCCCGTGACGAAGTGGGTCACCTCCACCGCGTCGCCCACTGCGTACACGTCGGGCGCGGACGTCTGCATACGTTCGTTGACGCATATTGCGCCCTTAACGCCCGTTTTAAGCCCCGCCTGAACGGCGAGAGAGCTGTCGGGCAGAACGCCGAGGGCGGCTATCGCCATGTCGCACGGGCGCGTGGAGCCGTCGGCGAGGGTACATATAATTTTGTCCCCCTTCCGCGAAAAAGCCTTTACGCTTGCGCCGAACACGACCTCCACTCCCTCCTTTTTCAGCTTGGAGGCGACGAGGCAAGCCATGTCGTAATCGAGCGGCGCGAGAAGCTGGTTAGGGCGTTGGAGAATTGTGACCTTAATGAAATTGCGGACGAGATTTTCGGCGAGTTCGATGCCGATATACCCGCCGCCCGCGACTATCGCCTCGCGCGGGTGCTCATCATCTATATATCTCTTTATGGCGAGGGTATCTTCCACAGTGCGCAGGGTGAAAACTCCGCGGGTATCCGCGCCGCCGATGCCGAACAGCGCGGGGTGAGCGCCCGTAGAGATTATGAGTTTATCGTAGCTGTCCGTAAAAACCTTGCCCGTCTTTAACTGCTCGACGGTGACCGTCTTTGCGGCGGTGTCTATCGCTGTGACGCGGCAGTTGACGTTTACTTCTACATTGAAGCGCGCCTTGAAACTTTGGGGAGTTTGAAGGGTGAGTTCGCCCTCGTCCTCTATCTCCCCGCCGATATAGTAGGGCAGCCCGCAGTTTGCGTAGGAGATAAAACCGCTCTTTTCGTATATGGTTATGCTCGCCTTTTCGTCGAGGCGGCGAAGGCGGGCGGCGGCGGTTGCGCCGCCCGCAACGCCGCCGATTATTATAACTTTCATGAAATACCTCGCTGGTTTTTTATTATTATAGCACACATAATTTAAAAATTCAAGTGGGCGCACCCCCGCGCAATTTGCGCG
>DVHK01000018.1 GCA_018712135.1 Candidatus Coproplasma avicola
CTTTTTTTATCTTAATTGTTGCACTTGATATGATAATTCACCTATACAAAAAAGCGCCCCGCGGGCTTTGCCCGCGGGGCGCATTGCGCTTTTGCGCTTTAATTTTTTGTTGCCTTTATGACGACAACGCGTTTATTTTATTATTCGGAGTCCTCATCCGCACTCGCAGCCGCATTTGCGTATGCCGTGTTGATTACGGGGGACATATTTTTGTAGTCCTTGACACCCGTGCCTGCGGGAATGAGCTTGCCGATTATGACATTTTCCTTCAAGCCCATGAGGGGATCGACCTTGTTCTTGATGGCGGCGTCGGTGAGCACCCTCGCCGTCTCCTGGAAGGATGCAGCCGAAAGGAAGGATTCGGTAGACAGCGCCGCCTTGGTTATGCCGAGGAGCACGCGCTTCTGCAATGCGGGCGTGCCGCCGTTTTCGATAGCCTTCTGGTTTTCGGCTTCGACTGCAAACATATCGACGGTTTCGCCGGGGAGAAGGTCGGTGGAGCCTGCGGACTCTATTCTTACCTTTCTGAGCATCTGGCGAACGATGATTTCGACGTGCTTATCGTTGATGTCAACGCCCTGCGAACGGTAAACCGACTGAACCTGTTCAAGAAGGTAGTCCTGAACGCCCTTGACGCCCTGTATTCTGAGGATATCCTGGGGGTAAACCGAACCTGCGTTGAGAACGGTGCCGGGTTCGACCGCCTCGCCGTCCTTGACTTTGAGTTCGGCGTTGAAGGGAAGCTGATAATTCTTTTTGACCTCGCCGGTCACGGGGTCTTTGACGATGACGTGCTTCAAATTGTCGCTGTCGTCTATCGTCACCCTGCCCGAAACTTCGCACAGCGTTGCGCAGCCCTTGGGTTTGCGCGCTTCGAAGAGCTCCTCTACGCGGGGAAGACCCTGGGTGATGTCGCCCGTGGCTGCGATACCGCCCGTGTGGAAGGTACGCATGGTGAGCTGCGTGCCGGGTTCGCCTATCGACTGCGCCGCGATGACGCCGACGGCTTCGCCGGGCATTACGGGGGTATTGGTTGCCATGTTCTTGCCGTAGCACTTTGCGCACACGCCGTAACGCGAATTGCAGGTGAATACCGAGCGGATAGAAACGCTCTCGATTCCCGCATTGACAATTTCCTTAGCCAGCTCGTCGGTAACGAAACCGTTCATGGGAACGATTACTTCGCCCGTGGCGGGATTTACTACGTCCTCGGCGACGAACCTGCCCTGGATTCTGTCCTCCAAGCCCTCGATAACTTCGCCGTTGGGCCCTATTATTGCCTTGACCGTCATGCCGCGGGGCTTTTTGCTGCCCGCCATGCAGTCCTCTTCGCGCACGATAACGTCCTGAGCGACGTCTACAAGACGGCGGGTGAGATAACCGGAGTCGGCAGTCTTTAACGCCGTGTCGGCGAGACCTTTACGGCCGCCGTGCGAGGAGATGAAGTATTCGAGAACGGACAGACCCTGACGGAAGCACGACTTAACGGGAACTTCGATCTTTTTACCCTGGGGGTTGACCATAAGTCCGCGCATACCCGACAGCTGTTTCATCTGGTCGATGGAGCCGCGGGCGCCCGAGTTAGCCATCATCCATATGTGGTTGAACTTATCGAGCGATTTTTTAAGCTCTTCGGTAACTGCGTCGGTTGCGTCGTCCCACGCCTTGATTACGGCGTTGTAGCGCTCCTCTTCGCGAAGGAGACCGCGCTGGAACTTGCGCTCTATCTGCGAAACCTTCTTTTCGGTTTCGGCGACGATAGCCTTCTTTGCCGCGGGAATATGCATGTCGAATACGGACGTCGTGATTGCGCCGACGGTGGAATATTTATAGCCGAGCGACTTGATTTTGTCGAGAACTTCGGCAGCCTTGGGAGCGCCGCCCGTCTTGAACGAACGGTCGACTATGGTGCCGAGGTGCTTTTTGCCGACTGCAACGGCGCCCTTCAAAAACTCGTACGAAATTTCGTATTTCAGGTAATCTTCGGGCTTTTCGCGCTTGACGAAACCGAGGTCCTGGGGCATTTCGTTGTTGAATATTATGCGGCCTACGGTAGTTTTGACGGTACCCTGAACGGTCTGACCGCAGTAAGGCGAATTTTTGTCGTCTATGGTGACGGTGCGGCGGACGTAAACTTCGTCCTGCATGTGGACGTACTTTGTCTGGTACGCCATCATGACTTCGTCTTCGGAGATGTAAGCGCCGGGGATGTACTTTTCAGCTCCCTCGTCGCCTTCATTGCATTCGTAATATCTGTCGCCGCTCCAACGGTAATACTTACCCTCTTCCCTGCGGATAATCGTCAGATAGTAGGCGCCCAAAACCATATCCTGGGCAGGCTGCATGACGGGCTTGCCGTCAGAAAGCTTCAATATATTGTTGGAGGAGAGCATCAGAAATCTCGCCTCTGCCTGGGCTTCGATTGAAAGGGGAACGTGAACGGCCATCTGGTCGCCGTCGAAGTCGGCGTTGAACGCCGTGCAGACGAGAGGGTGAATTTTGATTGCCCTGCCTTCGATGAGGACGGGTTCGAAAGCCTGAATGGACAGGCGGTGCAGCGTGGGCGCGCGGTTTAAAAGGACGGGGTGGTCTTTTATTACCTCTTCGAGGACGTCCCACACGAAGGGCTTAGCTTTTTCTACGGTGCGCTTTGCGCTCTTTATATTGTGGCACTGACCGCTTTCGACCAGCTTTTTCATGACGAAGGGCTTAAAAAGCTCTATCGCCATTTCCTTGGGCAGACCGCACTGGTAGAGTTTGAGTTCGGGGCCGACGACGATAACCGAACGACCCGAATAGTCTACGCGCTTGCCGAGGAGGTTCTGGCGGAAGCGACCCTGCTTGCCGCGCAGCATACCCGAAAGTGATTTAAGCTCGCGGTTGGAGGGGCCGGAGAGCGCCCTGCCCCTTCTGCCGTTATCGATGAGGGCGTCCACCGCCTCCTGCAACATGCGCTTTTCGTTTTTGACAATCATGTCGGGAGCGCCCAGCTCCATCATGCGCTTCAAGCGGTTGTTGCGGTTGATGACGCGCCTGTACAGGTCGTTGAGGTCGGACGAGGCAAACCTGCCGCCGTCGAGCTGAACCATGGGGCGCAGTTCGGGGGGAAGAACGGGAAGAACGGTGAGTATCATCCATTCGGGGCGGTTGCCGCTCTTGCGGAAAGCTTCGAGAATTTCAATCCTTTTAATAGCCTTGACCTTTTTCTGCGACGCAGCATTTTTTTCTATAACGGCGCGGGTGGCTTCGCACTCCTTGTCGAGGTCTACAGCCATTAAAAGTTCGCGGATAGCCTCGGCGCCCATGCCGACTTTGAGCCCCGTTTTGGAGCTGTCGCCGTAAGCTTCCTCTATCTCGCGCAGTTCCTTATCGGTTATGGTCTGCTTGTATTCGAGGGTGGGAACCGTACCGGGGTCAATTACTACATATTTTGCAAAGTAGATTACTTCTTCGAGCGCCTTGGGCGACATATCGAGGATGAGACCTATCCTCGAAGGCACGCCGCGGAAATACCAGATGTGCGATACGGGCGCGGCAAGTTCGATGTGACCCATGCGCTCGCGCCTTACCTTGGAGCGGGTGACTTCGACGCCGCACTTTTCGCAGATGACGCCCTTATAGCGTATGCGCTTGTATTTGCCGCAATGGCACTCCCAGTCCTTCATCGGTCCGAAGATGCGCTCGCAGAACAGACCGTCGCGCTCGGGTTTCTGGGTTCTGTAATTTATGGTTTCGGGCTTTGTAACTTCGCCCTTGGAAAGACTCCTTATCTTTTCGGGGGAAGCCACGCCGATTTTAATGGAACAAAAATCGTTTAATTCAAACATTCAAACAACCTCCCTTACTCTTTATCGTCATCTTCGTCCGACTTTTCTTCATCGTCGTCTGCATCTTCGTCGGCGTCGAACAGCGTATATTTGTCGCCGAAATCGTCATCGTCGCCAAAGTCGTCCATGTCGTCATCGGTGAAGAGCTCCTTGGAAGCGAAATCGTCGTCCTCGTCGGTGTCGAAAAGCTGGAAGCCTTCGAGGTCGCTCTCGTCCTCGTCCACGTCGGAGCCGCCGAGGTCGAATTCGACGTCGGGAATGGCGTTTTCGCGCTCTTCGGCTTCGCGCGCGTGGGCTGTGGGAATAGCGTCGTCCTCATCGTCGAGCTCGCGGATGATAAGTTCTTCGCCGCTTTCGGTGAGCACTTTGACGTCGAGTGCGAGCGACTGCAATTCTTTGAGCAGCACCTTGAACGCTTCGGGAATGCCCGGTTCGGAGATGTTGTTGCCCTTTACTATCGATTCGTAGGTCTTTACGCGCCCTACGATATCGTCCGACTTGACGGTTAAGATTTCCTGCAAGATGTGGGCGGCGCCGTAAGCCTCGAGCGCCCAAACTTCCATTTCGCCGAAACGCTGACCGCCGAACTGCGCCTTGCCGCCGAGAGGCTGCTGCGTAACTAAGCTGTAAGGGCCGATGGAGCGGGCGTGGATCTTGTCGTCGACGAGGTGAATGAGCTTTATCATGTACTGCACGCCGACGGTGACGCGGTTTTCAAACGGTTCGCCCGTTCTGCCGTCGTACACCTGAATTTTGCCGTCCACTTTGCCTTCGGGGTTGAGAATGTTGTTCTCTTCAAAGAGCTGTTTTATATCCTGCTCGGTCGCGCCGTCGAATACGGGGGTGGCGATCTTCCAGCCGAGCTGTTTGCAGACTAATCCCAGATGCACTTCGAGCACCTGACCGATGTTCATTCGGGAAGGCACGCCGAGGGGGTTTAAAACTATCTGCAAGGGGGTGCCGTCGGCGAGGAAGGGCATATCCGCCTGGGGAAGAACGCGGGAGATGACGCCCTTGTTGCCGTGGCGTCCCGCCATTTTGTCGCCGACCTGAATTTTGCGCTTCTGCGCAATATATACGCGCACCAACTTGTTTACGCCGGGCGAAAGTTCGTCCTTGTTTTCGCGCGTGAATACCTTGACGTCGACGACTATGCCGCCTTCGCCGTGGGGAACTTTTAACGAGGTGTCCCTTACTTCCCTCGCCTTTTCGCCGAAGATTGCGCGGAGCAACCTCTCTTCGGGGGTGAGCTCGGTTTCGCCCTTGGGCGTTACCTTGCCGACGAGAATGTCGCCCGTGGTGACCTCTGCGCCGATGCGGATAATGCCGTTTTCGTCGAGGTCTTTGAGGGCATCCTCGGAGACGTTGGGAATGTCGCGCGTTATCTCCTCTTCGCCGAGTTTGGTGTCGCGCGCTTCGGTTTCGTGCTCTTCGATGTGGATGGACGTGAATACGTCGTCCTGCACGAGTTTTTCGGAGATGAGAATGGCGTCCTCGTAGTTGTAGCCCTCCCACTCCATGTAGCCTATGAGTATGTTTTTGCCGAGAGCGAGCTCGCCGTTGTTGGTGGCGGGGCCGTCGGCTATTATTTCACCCTCTTCGACGCGGTCGCCCGTGTTGACTATGGGGCGCTGGTTGAGGCAGGTGTTCTGGTTGGAGCGTTCAAACTTCTTCAACCTGTATTCGGCTATGAAGCCGTCGTCTTCCTTGATTTTGATTAGGTCGGAGGCACAGCCGACGACTACGCCCGCCTTTTTGGCGCGAACCATGACGCCCGAGTCGCGGGCGATGGCAGCCTCGATGCCGGTGGCGACGATCGCGCTTTCGGTCTTCATGAGAGGAACGGCCTGGCGCTGCATGTTGGAACCCATGAGCGCGCGGTTGGTGTCGTCGTTTTCGAGGAAGGGAATGAGCGCGGTCGCTACCGAAACGAGCTGTTTGGGCGAAACGTCCATATAGTCCATCTTTTCGGGGGCGAGCTCGGTAATCAGATCCTGATGGCGGCAGCCGACGTGAGCGTTTACAAAGTGGTTGTGCTCGTCGAGGGGCTCGTTGGCCTGAGCGACGATAAATTTATCCTCTTCGTCGGCGGTCAGGTAATCGACGACGTCGGTTACCGTGGGAACGCCGTTCTCGTCCTTTACCACCCTGCGGTAGGGCGACATTATAAAGCCGTACTCGTTGACCTTGGAAAAAGTTGCCAGCGAGGATATAAGACCGATGTTCTGACCTTCGGGTGTTTCAATAGGACACAGCCTGCCGTAGTGAGAGTGGTGAACGTCGCGCACTTCAAATGTAGCCCTGTCGCGGTTGAGACCGCCGGGGCCGAGCGCCGACAGCTTGCGCTTATGCGTAAGCTCTGCGGCGGGGTTGGTCTGGTCCATGAACTGCGACAGCTGCGAAGAGCCGAAGAATTCGCGGATGACCGCCGAAACGGGGCGGACGTTGACGAGACCCGAGGGAGTGACTTCCATCGCGTCCTGCGTCGCCATGCGCTCTTTTATGAGCTTTTCGAGGCGGGATATGCCTATGCGAAGCTGGTTTGTCAACAGTTCGCCCACCGAGCGCACGCGGCGGTTGCCGAGGTGGTCGATGTTGTCTATCGTGCCGATGCCGTATTGCAGGTCGATATTTGTAGAGATTGCGGCGACGATGTCGTCTACCGTGATGTGCTTGTGGTTGAGTTTTTCGACTACGGGCTTGATTGTCTTTCTTTCGTCGTTGTCGAGCGAAGTCTTGTCGCTTTCGAGCAGCATATTGAAGACCTTGCACGCTTCGACAAACTTTATGCGCTGTTCGCGGCGGCGCTCCCTGTTCTTCTTCTCCTCGGGCTTTTCGTCGTCGGAGGCGGGGATTTCCTCGCAGTAATATACGGCGTTGATGCGGTCGAGATACTTTTCGGCAACCTGTTCGCAGGTCTGCGTTTTGCACTCGGCGGCGAGTTCCTGCATGAAGAGGAAGTTGGGCAGATATATGGTGGGCAGCAGACCGAACATCTTGGGGTTCTTGTCCGAAACCGCCTTGAAGTTTACGGTGTTGTTTGCAATTATCTTGTGCTTTATCTGTCCCTGAACGGGGTCGTGAACGTAAACGAAAACTTCGTTTACGCCCGCATCCTGCATTTCGACAGCCTGCTTTTCGTCGACGATATCGCCGGCGTGAGCCATAATTTCGCCCGTCTGGGGGTTGAAGATGTCCTCCGCGAGCTTGCAGCCGGGCAGACGGTAGGCGAGGTTGAGCTTTTTGTTAAACTTATACCTGCCGACCTTTACCACGTCGTACCTGCGGGGGTCGAAGAAGAGGTTGTTGAGGTGCTGTTTGACCGAAGCCTCGGTGGGAACTTCGCCGGGGCGGAGCCTGCGGTACAGCTCGATTAAACCGTCGCTTTCGGACTTGGTGGTGTCCTTGGCGATGGTGTTTTCGATCATCTGATCGTCGGCGAAAAGATTTAAGATAGCCCTGTCCGAACCGAAGCCGAGGGCGCGCAGAAGGACGGTGGCGCAGATTTTACGCTTCCTGTCTACGTGAACCCACAAAACGCCCTGGGCGTCCTGCTCGAATTCGAGCCACGCGCCGCGGTTGGGGATGACGGTGGTGCCGAACATCTCCTTGCCCGTCTTGTCCACTTCCTTTGCGTTATATACGCCGGGGGAACGGACGAGCTGCGATACTATTACGCGCTCGGCACCGTTGATGATGAACGAGCCCGAATCGGTCATGAGCGGGAACTCGCCCATGAATACGTCCTGATCGATGACTTCGTCCTTGACCTTGTTTACGAGCCTTACTTTGACGTGCATGGGAAGCGCGTAAGTCGCGTCGCGGTTGCGGCATTCCTTTTCGTCATACTTGGGCTTATCGTCGAACCAGTGTTCGAGGAAATAAAGCTCGTAGTGGTCGGAATAGTCGGTTATCGGCGAAAAATCTTCAAAGACCTCGCTTATGCCCTCGTTGATGAAGGTGGCATAGCTCGACTTCTGGATTTCAACGAGGTCGGGAATGTCGATGACTTCGTTGATCTTGCCGAATTTGCGCCTTTCCGTTTTGCCATACTTGTGAATGGGTAAATTCATTAAAGTGTGCTGCTCCTTTAAATTTTTCTATTTCACAATGGCGATTATGCGTATATATCTTTTCACCGCAAACAATCGATAATGTCCCTTGATTAAATGCCTGCCCCCTCTGCCGCTCAAAAAGCGCCGCGGCGCCCGCACGGGTGGAGACAGAATGCACAAAAAATAAAAATTTTAAAAAAACTCTTGACAAATTTTAAAACGAAAATTTGACGGCTGCATTTATTTTTTGCCGCCAAGGGCTTTACAAATGCTGCACAATAGTATATAATTTATTCAAAAGGCGGGTAAAAACGCCGCTTCCGCACAGCCCGATAAGCGCATAAAATTTGTCAAAAAAGCAGAAAAATGGGCAAAGTGCGCATTGTAATACATTATAGTATTATAAAGGCTTTGCAAAGTAAAGTCAAGCAGATTTCAAAAATATTTTAAAAAGCTTTTTCGCTCCGCCGCGGCGCCGAAAATCAGGGCGGCGGGGCGGTTAATTTTTATTTTATTGCGGGAATAAAAGACATGAATTCGATGAGGATAGACAAATTTTTAAAAGTTTCGCGCATATTAAAGCGCCGCACGGTGGCGCAGGAGGCGTGCGCGGGAGGAAAAGTTGCCGTCAACGGCAGGGACGCAAAGCCCTCGCACCAGGTAAAACCCGGGGACGTGGTTGAAATTTCTTACGCGGCGGGCACGCTGAAATTCAGAGTTTTAGCCATAAAACAGACGACCAAAAAGGACGAAGCAAATTCATTGTATGAAATAATTTAACGCAAGTTGTGCATAAGGGGATATGCACCAACTTGCCGTTATCTGCGGGGCCAGCCCCGCTTGCCGCAACCTTATATAGCCCTCATAATATATAGTTGCGGCAATTCACCCCGCTGAGGCGCAGGTATGCGCAAATTGTGTTGCGCTGCGTGAAGGCGCGACTTCACGCAGCGCCGTTAATTTATTTTAAAATATTTTACCATACTTTTTCACTATTCACTATTCATTTTTCTTACCTTCCCTACCCCCTATCCCCTAATCACTAACCTTTTAAAGGAAAAACATAATGTTAAAAATTCTGCTTTCAAAACTAAAAGAAGCCGTGACTTCGGTCGCCCCCGTGACGCTCATAGTCATAATAATTTCGCTTACCCCCGCGGTAAACCTTACGGCGACAGAAACAGCGGCTTTTATAATTTCGGCGATAGCGCTCATCGCAGGCATAGCCCTTTTTAACCTGGGCGCCGACCTTGCGATGACGCCCATGGGCGAACAGATGGGTTCGGGACTTACCAAATCTAAAAAACTGTGGATACTAATCGGCGTGTGCTTTGTCATGGGACTGCTGATAACCATAGCCGAACCCGACCTTACCGTGCTCGCCAATCAGGTAAAAGACATAATGCCGGGCGGCGGGGACACGGGCAGCACGCTACTCATCGTCACCGTGGGCGCAGGCGTGGGCATATTCCTCGTTCTCGCGGTTTTGAAGATAATTTTCCACAAGGACTTATCCATGCTGATAATGTTCTTTTACCTCATGCTGTTCGCCGTGTGCGCCGTGCTTGCCGAACAGGGAAAGTTTGAGCTCATACCCCTTTCGTTCGACTCGGGCGGCGTGACGACGGGCCCCATAACCGTGCCCTTTATAATGGCGCTCGGCGTGGGCATAGCCACGACCGTGGGCGGCAGAAACGCCAGCGAAAACTCGTTCGGATTGGTTGCGATGTGTTCAGTCGGTCCCATAATCGCCGTAATGATACTTTCGCTCATGTCCGGCGGCAGCCTTTCGCAGTACGACACGAGCATATACGAGATAGACATTGCGGGGCTGGGTCAGATACTCGCCGGCAAACTCGGCGACGTAGCCCTCGCCCTCGGACTCATCGTCGTATTCTTCCTCATTCTGCAATTCACCGTGCTTAAACTGCCCAAACAAAAGCTTATTCAGATCGCCATAGGCATAGGCTATACATATTTGGGTCTGGTAATATTCCTGACCGCCGTCGAGGCGGGCTTCATGCCCATAGGCTTCAAGATAGGCGAACAGCTTGCCGCGTTCAGCCAGCCCCTTTTAATTGTTTTCGGCTTTATAATCGGTCTTGTCGTCGTACTCGCCGAACCCGCCGTTCACGTTCTGAACAAGCAGGTAGAAGAGATTACGGGCGGCGGCGTAAAAAAGCTGGAAATGATGCTCGCCCTTTCGATTGCCGTGGGCATATCCATAGGGCTTTCGATAATCCGCATGATATATCAGTTCTCCATACTGTACTATCTGATACCCGGATATCTGATATCTTTGGGACTTTCGTTCTTTGTTCCCAAAATGTACACGGCGATAGCCTTCGACTCGGGCGGGGTCGCCTCGGGGCCGCTGACTTCAAGCTTTATACTTCCACTCGTCATAGGCGCGTGCGAAGCGGCGAGCGGCAACTCCAACATATATAACCTCGCCTTCGGCGTGGTCGCAATGGTTGCCATGACCCCCCTCATTACCATTCAGCTTTTAGGCTTCAAAGCCGTAACCGCAGCGAGGGTGCGCGAAAAAATTACACTCAGGCGCATACTCGCCGCCGACGACGAGCAGATTATATACTTCAAATAAGGAGGCGCGGACATGACAGAAAAACTTCAATCCGGATTTAAACTGCGCCGCAGATTAAAGACGCAGAAGAGCCAGCCCGACAAGAACGCAACTCAGACTACGGTGACCGCAAATCCGCTGAAAATACTTGTAACCGTCGTCAACAGGAACAAGACCGAGTTCTACCTCGACCTCATTCAGTCGTTCGACGTAAATTTACATACCGTGGTACTTGCAAAGGGAACGGCGGACGCCAACATGCTGAGGTATCTGGGACTGACCGACGCGGGTAAAAGCGTAATACTCAGCGTCGTACAGCAAAAAAAGCTGCCAGAGGCGCTGGACGCGCTCGACAAAAAATTCCGCACGGTAAAGGACGGCAAGGGCATAGCTTTCACCATACCCCTCACGAGCGTGATAGGCGCGCTGCTGTTCGGATTTTTATCAAACAACAAATCGGTAGTAAAGGAGGACAAATGACATGCCCGCATACGAAGCTGTATTCTGCATAGTAAACGACGGATTTTCAGACGTGGTGATGGACGCCGCGAGGGAAGCAGGCGCGCGCGGCGGCACGGTTATTCACGCCCGCGGCACCGCCAACAAGGAAGCCGAAAAATTCTTTAAAATAACCATTCAGCCTGAAAAGGAAATTGTAATGATACTCGTGCCCGCCGACATAAAGGACGACGTTCTGCGCGCCATATACCGCAACGCGGGGCTCAAAACCGAGGGACAGGGCATAGCCTTTTCCGTGGCGGTGGACGACGTGGTGGGCATGAGCGGGGAAATCCCGCCCGTAGATATCCACGAACAAACGGACGATACACAGCAGGAAGGCGCGGAAAAATGAAAGTTTCCGCGATAATATGCGCGGCGGGCAAGGGCGAGCGGGCAGGCTTTTCAAAAAACAAACTGCTCGCCCCCCTTTACGGCGCCCCCGCGCTTTTTCATACCCTGCAAGCCTTTGACATACCGACCGTGGACGAGGTTGTAGTCGCATCCTCCCCCGCCGACTTTGAAGAAATTTCGGCGCTGTGCGCGCCCTTTTGCTATAAAACAGTTTTGGGCGGCGCGACGAGGACGGACAGCGTTTATTGCGCCCTCAAAGAATGTACGGGCGACATAGTTTTAATTCACGACGGCGCCCGCCCCTTCGTTTCGCGGGACATCATCGAGGGCTGTATAGCCAGCGTAAAGAACAACCGTTCGGGCATATGCGCCGTGCCCGTGACCGACACGATAGCCGTTGCGGACGGCGGCAGGATACGCGAAGTGCCCGACCGCTCCTCCCTCTTCTCCATTCAGACCCCTCAGGGGTTTTTCAGGGAGGACATTGCGGTGGCTTACGAACTCGCCGTAAATGACGGCAGAACATACACCGACGACAGCGCGGTGTTCAGGCAATATGTAGGCGAACCCGCCCTGTGCGCGGGCAGCCGCGACAACGTTAAACTGACCTTTAAAAGCGATTTCGCGCGGGAATATCCCGCGATGAACGCCGCCGTGGGGCAGGCGATAGGCATCGGCGCCGACGTGCACGTTTTCGGCAAAAAACAGGATTTTGTCACCCTGTGCGGCGTTAAAGTGCCGCATATATGCGGGTTAATCGCTCACAGCGACGGCGACGTGCCCGTTCACGCCGCAATGGACGCGCTCCTTTCGGCGGCGGGGCTAAAAGACATAGGACACTACTTCCCCGACACCGACCCCGCATACGGCGGCGCGGACAGCATGGAGCTTTTGAAAAAGGTCGCAAAGCTTATACGCGGCGAAGGCTTTGCCCCCCTCAATTTAAGCGTGACCATACGCGCCGAGCAGCCCAGACTTGCGCCCCACATAGAGCGCATGAAGGACAACCTTGCGAAGGCGCTGTGCATACCCCCCGAGCGCGTGGGCGTTTCGGCGGGGACGTGCGAAAAATTAGGATTTGTGGGTCAGGGACTGGGCATCGAAGCTTCGGCGGCAGTATTGCTTGAACGCAAAGCATAGCGACCTGAGCAGACTCACTTCACCAAGATATACTTATCATTGACATATCTCTTGTCATTTCGACCAACGTGGAGAAATCTCGCCGCAGCCATTGTCCGCCGCTCCGCGTCGGGATCTTTCAACTGCGTTCAAGATGACAACAGCTGCGGCGGACAAGAATATTACGGCATTTATCATTTAATTTTTTCGCCGCAATGCAACATTTATGTTGCATTTCACGAATACCGCGAGGCATTCATTTCACGCAAATGCAGTTTACATTTCACCATTTATCATATCGGAGCAATTATGCCAAAGAATTCTACTATCTTCGTCTGTGCGGAGTGCGGGGCGACCAGCCCGAGGTGGCTGGGACGCTGCCCTTCGTGCGGCAAATTCAACACCATGGCGGAAGAGGTCGTAAAGGACAGCAAACCCGCCGCGGCGGCGCGCGGGGCGGTTTACTCCGCCCCGCGCGCACGCAAACTTTCGGACGTGACCTTTGAAAGGTACGAGCGCACGCCGAGCGGAATTTCCGAATTTGACAACGTTTTGGGCGGCGGCATCGTGGCGGGCTCGCTCGTCCTCCTCGGCGGCGACCCCGGCATAGGCAAATCCACCCTGTTAACGCAGATTGCCGCCCACCTGTCCCTTAAACACCGCGTTTTATATTTTTCGGCAGAGGAGAGCTGTTCGCAGGTTAAAATGCGCGCCGAGAGACTGCACCTCTACTGCGAGGACTTTCTCATCGTAAACGACACGTGCATAGACAACCTTGAAAGCGAGCTTGAAGGAGTTAAATTCTGCATTATCGACTCAATTCAGGCAGTCTACACCGACGACCTTTCGTCCTCGGCGGGCTCCGTGGGGCAGGTGAGGGAGTGCGCGACCAAGCTCATGCGCATCGCCAAGAGCCGCGGCATAACATTTTTTATAGTCGGTCACGTGACCAAAGAGGGCGCGCTGGCGGGTCCCAAAGTGCTTGAACACATCATGGACACCGTTTTATACTTCGAGGGCGAAAACCAGGAAAACTACCGCATACTGCGTGCCGTGAAGAACAGGTTCGGCAACGTTTCGGAGGTGGGCGTGTTCGAGATGACGGGCGAGGACATAATCGCCGTCACCGACTATTCGGGCATATTCCTGTCCGAGAGCCGCGGTCAGGAGGCGGGCTGCGCAGTCACTCCCGCACAGACGGGCAACAGGTGCATGAACGTTGAAATTCAGACACTCATCTCCAAGACGTCATTCGGGCAGCCGCGCAGAATGCCGCTGGGTATAGACTACAATAAGCTCGTGCTGCTTTTGGCCGTTCTCGAAAAGCGGTGCTCCCTCCCCTTCTACACCTACGACGTCTATATAAACGTCATGGGCGGCATAAAGCTCAACGAGCCCGCGTGCGACCTTGCGGTGTGCGCGGCGTTGGCTTCGGCGCACAAGGACGTGCCGATAGACAAATTCACCGCCGTATTCGGCGAAGTGGGGCTGACGGGCGAAGTGCGCGCCGTGCAGTACGCCGAAAAGCGCGTGCAGGAGTGCGTTAAAATGGGCTTCAAGCGGGTCATTCTGCCCGCCAAAAACATGAAGTCGGTGGCAAAGTATGCCGACAAAATAAACATAGTGCCCGTTTTGTACGTCAACTCAATGATCAAAGCGCTCTTCAAACAGCCGGAGTGAGTTGTCTGCAATATAACAGGGGGAAATAAATGAGGGGCGATAAATGCATTTTTTTGAATGACGACAAAAAGAGCATAAAATGGTACAGTCGCAACTATTTTTTTGCGGTTACATTTGCGATTGTTATAATAAATTTCATAGTATTCTTTACATACGGCTCCCCGCCCGGCGGTGTCATATATAAACAGCCCGAATGGAACAGTTTTTCAATAACCAATCTGCTGATTGCCATGTCGCACTGTTACATGCACCTGAGTTCGCAGCACTGTGCGCTGAATATGCTGTGCTTTTTCGTGGCGGGAATATACCTTGAACGCAAGACGGGCAGCCTGCGGCTGCTCGCCCTGGTTATTGTAATGACTGCATTCACGGCGTTTGCCACTGCGGCTAACTATATCTCTTTGCGCGCCATAGGTTTTTCTGGCGTCAACTACGGCATATATGGCTTTATAATAACCGATTACTTGTTCATGCTTTTTGAGCGGGAAAAGCGCAGCATGTTCAACATAATATCGGGAGCGATAGTGCTGGCATTGATATATTTTGCCATGTGTTTCAACGGCGGCACTTCAACGGTGAGCTTTGTACCCTACCCCTACGACCTCACCCACAACATCGGTCATGCGAGCGGTTTTGTTGTCGGTCTGCTTGTGGGGCTGTACGAGGGGATTATTCTGCTCATCGAAAAACTTTCGCGCAAAAAAGATGAAAAAGGCGACCCGAAAACCGGCATGGAACAATAGCTTTAAAGGGCACAGCCAAAAGCGCGCGGCGGGTGAAAAATTCACCCGCCGCGCGCTTTTTAAAAAATTTTACCCTTGACGAAAACAAAATTTGTGGTATAATATATAATGAACAACAAAATTGATCGCCTTTATCAGGAGGGTTAAATATGATTATAACAGTTTCGCGTCAGTTCGGCAGCGGCGGCAGGGAAGTGGGAAAACGCCTCGCCGACGCACTCGGACTTACTTATTACGACAAGGAACTTGTCACGGAAATTTCCAACCACACCGACCTCAACGAGAGCTACGTTTCCTCTGTCTTGGAGAGCGGCGGCTTCCGCAACTATGCGTTTACCTTCGGCAGAACAATGCCGTTCGTTTCGACGACTCCCGCACCCGTAACCGACGTGCTCGTTGCACAACAAAAAATAATAAAAGCCATAGGCGAAAAGGGCAACTGCGTCATTGTAGGGCGATCCGCCGACGTTATTTTAAAGGACTTCAAGCCCTTCCGCCTGTTTATTTATGCCGACAACGACAGCAAGATCGCGCGCTGCCGCGCACGCGCGCCCGAGGGCGAGCACTACACCGACAAACAGATGATACGCCGTTTTAAAGAAATTGACAGCGGCAGAAGAAAGCTTCACGATCTGTTGGGAGTTCATCCGTGGGGCGACAAGGCGGGTTACGACCTCATGATCAACACCACCAACGTCAATATAAAAGCTATAATCCCCGCGCTTGCGGAATACATTAAAAACTCAACCAAATAAATATGTTATTTTGCGGGCGGCTTTAAAAAGCCGCCCGCTTTTTTCGCCCGCGCACTTATACGATTTACCGCCGCGCCCGTGCGCGGTTTATGTGCGGCTGAATAAATCAGAGCCGCGCGAAACTTTAACTTTCGCGCGGCTTTAAAAAATTACTTCTTTTTCTTCTTCTTTTTCTTTTTGTCCTTGTCCTTGTCCTTATCTTTATCCTTGCCCTTGGAAGGTTTTTCTTCCCTGTCCTCTTCTTCCTCAAAATAGTCGCTCGCTTCAAGCTTTTTTACGGGACGGGCAGAAACCTGCCTTGCCTCGCGGACGGGGGGAAGGGTTTCGGCTGCGTCCAACGGCTCCTCTGAAAGATTCAGATTGAAATTGTCGCCGTTGCAGACAAGATATCCGCTTTCGCACCTGACAAAGATAAGTTTATCGCCCGTGTCTACGCCGAGTTCGTCGCGCACGGTCTTGGGAATGGTTATCTGACCTTTTGAAGTCAGCTTTGCTATTTCCATAAAATATGTTCCTCCGTATAATAAGGAAAATAATATACTCCTTACTTTTCTTACATTATATCATAAAAATACTATTTGTCAAGTGCAGGAAAACATTTCCTGAGATAAAAAGCATAAAAAAATAAACATTGCACCACCATAATTTGTACGGAGGATGCATATGCAATTTGACCAGACCAAAACTTACCTTAATTTAGCCAGAAGTTTTGCGGGCGAAAGCCAGGCGGGAATGCGCTATCAGCTGATTGCGCGCGCCGCATTGAAGCAGGGCTACGTTGAACTTGCGAATACTATTAAAGTTATCGCAAAAAACGAAACCGTTCACGCGAGGAGATTCTTTGAAGAACTTACCAAGCGCGGCGGAAACTGCATCGACAACATTGACCTCGAAGCGGGCTACCCCTTTCACACGGGCGACATAGCCACGGCGCTGAGGTTGGCTGCAAAAGACGAACGCGAAGAGAACGAAAGAATTTATGCAACCTTTGCAAAAGATGCAAAAGAAGAAGGATTTGACGACGTAGCCGCACTATTTAATCTGGTTGCAAACGTTGAAAAAAGGCACGAGCAGATATTTATTTATCTTGCCAACGCCTTTGAAACGGGCACGCTTTATAAAAACGAAAGCCCCATTTTGTACGTTTGCGCCGACTGCGGATATATGCAGACCGCAAACGAGGCATGGGACGTATGTCCCCTTTGCAAGGCGAGCCAGGGCGAGGTTTATCTGCATATACCCTACCAGAAGGAGAAGTTATGAAAAAGAGTGAAAATTCCAAAAACACAAAGGGCTGCCAGGGCAAAAAGACCAACGGAAGCAGCTCTTCTGCCAAAAGCACAAAGGACTGCAAGTAATTTTTGCGACGAGTGCTTCGACCCGTTCGGCAGTTACACGGGCGTATGCAAAAATCCATATGAAAAACCCGTTCAGGATGCCGACGATCTTTAATATATTGCCGTAAATTATATTTTTGAGTGTATTTTCAGCCGAAAACAGACTTAAAATCATCAATTACCGGCAAAATTAAAGAAAAGGTCGTGGCGGCGGCAAAATGCACATTTTGCCGCCGCCTTACATACCTTACTTTAAATTTTTTAAAGACGACGTTACCGCCGTACTCTCTTACGACGGCATAAATCCATATTTATTCTATATTGTACTCGATTATTGATAATAATATAA
>DVHK01000121.1 GCA_018712135.1 Candidatus Coproplasma avicola
TAAGGTCGCGGCAAGAGCGCGTGGCGCTCAACTTAACGGCGCATTGGTGCGTATCCTCCTATGCACAATGCGCGTTAATATATTTGCGTTAATATTCTAAACAAATTACGCCGCAAGGCGAATTCATTTCGCCGCCAGCCCTCGCAGCGGCTGTAAGGAAAACAGCCGCTTTGGTCGCCGTTCGCGCGTATAATGCGCTCACTGTTCTCGCAAGGCAAAACAACACACAGTGTTGTTTTGAGAATACCTTGCTCGTCTCAATTTGCGCATACTTGCGCCTCAGCGGGTGATGCGGGCGCAATTTTTTAAATGTAGGACACTTAGAATTGCGCCCGCGAGGGCGACGCCCTTCAATAACGGCAAGTTGGTGCATATTCCCTCATGCACAACTTGCGTTAATGTTTAAATTTTTTATGTTTTTCGCCGAATTTGTTGATTATAAAAATGCCGAGGCAGACGAGTATTATTGCGATAATGGTGTAATAGCTTAAAAGCTGTTCGCTCTCCTCGAGGATTATCGCCGAAAAAACCGCGCCGAACAGCGGGTTTGTGCTCTTGTACACGGCAAATTTGGATATGGGGTTGTATTTTACTATGTACCCCTGCAACGTAAATGCCACCGAAGATATCAGCGCGAGATACAACAGCATGAAGTACGAGCCCGCGCCCGTCGGCGCAACGTGCCCGCCGAAGCCCGCGCCCACGGCGATCAGTATGAGTCCGCCTATAAAAAACTGCCAGCCGCACAGCGCGGTCGTGTCCTCGTATTTTGAAAAAATTTTAACCAGCCCCGCCGCGACCGCCGCCGACAGCCCCGAAAGTATTACAAACCCTTCGCCCATCATGGTGAACTCGAACGAAAAGTCGCCGCCGATATTAATAAGTATTACCCCGCCGAAGCCGAGAACGCAGCCCGCAAGCTTTATAAGGTTGAATTTTTCGGTGCGGAACACAAAGCAGGCTATAATAATGGTAAAGAACACGCCCAGCCCGTTTAAAACCGAGCCCTTTACCCCCGAAACGTTGGCAAGCCCTATGTAAAAGAAGATGTATTGCGCCACCGCCTGAAAACAGCACACCATCAGAACGCGCCACCAGTTTTTTACTTTCGGCAGCAAAAATTTTTTGTGCTGTATGCAGCCGAAGATGATGACGAGCAGCCCCGCCAGCGTAAATCTAAGACCCGCGAACAGTATAATCGAGGGCACGTGCGAGGTGTCCACCGAAAACAGCGTGTAGCCTATCTTGACGCAGGGGAAGGCGCTGCCCCATAGAATACAGCAGATAATGGCGCCTACGCACACGACCCAGCCTTTGGTGAAGAATGCCGCCGCCCTGTCGCCGTTGTCTTTCTGTTGCGCCCCGCCTTTTAAGTTGTCGTTTTTTGTATTGCCGCTCTGCTCTGCGCCGCCTGCGGGCAGCGCGCCTGAATTTTTGTTGTCGTCCGTCATAGTCATTTCCGTAAGTTTACATATTATTATAAGCAGGAAACAAAAATTTTGCAAGCAAAAGCGGGGGGGCGGATTATCGTTGCGTTCGATTGATTTTTACAAATTGTAATTAAGATAGATTTCTCCGCTCACTGTCGTTCGGTCGAAATGACAATGATGGGTAGGCTGCACCGATGCTGAAATAACGCAGCTGTTCCGCGGTGTGGCATGGTGAGAATGGCAACGCCCTGTCGTTGAGCCTTGCAGCGGCGACACGCCGTACTGTCATTTCAACTAAGCCGCCGCCCGTTTTCGGGCGGCGGCGCACGGAGAAATCTATCGGTAAAGCAATAATAAGGCGAGATTTCTCCATGCGTTCCCTTCGGTCGCTTAGTTGAAATGACATAATCAATAAAAACTGCCCGCACTGTCATTCCGCCGCGAAAATAATGTCTCCTTAGCACTCGCGCGAAACCGTGGTTTTTGCGCATCCGCACGCCGCGCATTAAAAATAATACAAAAGTACGCATAAAATTTTGAAAAACTTTGTAAAAACGCTTGCTCGTTACGCGGCGTCATCAATTATAATGGCGTTACAAAGCACAGGAGGACTATTTTTGATGGGAAATTACAGGGCAATTCCGCAGGGACTGATGACGGTCGGCGAAGTTGCAAAAAAGATGGGCGTGTCCGTCCGCACGCTGCAATACTACGACAAACTCGGTCTGCTGTCGCCCTCGGCGCAGAGCGAAGGGGGCAGAAGGCTGTATTCGCAGAGGGAAATAATAAAACTCCACCAGATACTCTCGCTCAAATCGCTTGGCTTTTCCCTCGAAGAGATAAAAAGCCGCATAGTATCGCTTGAAACGCCCCAAGAGGTCGCTTCCGCCCTATCCGAACAGGCAGAGGTGTTAAAGGCAAAAATTTCCGCCCTCTCGCAGTCGCTGTCCGAAGTGCTCGCCCTGCGCGAAGAGGTGCTCAAAATGGGCGTAGTAGATTTCAAAAAATATGCCGACATAATAGTCAATATTCAGTTGAACAACGAAAATTACCGCCTAATAAAGTATTTCGACGAAAACATGCTCGACCATATCCGTCAGAAGTTCGACATGGAGAGCGGCAAAAAATTCATGCGCTCGTTCGAGGACATTCAAAACAGGGCGATAGCCATGGCGGAGCGGGAAGTCAGCCCCGAAAGCGGGGAGGCGGTTGCGCTCGCCGCCGAATTCTGGGCGCTCATCGAGCAGTTTACGGGCGGCGACATGTCAATGCTGCCCGACCTCATGAAGTTTTCCCTGTCGGTAGACGACCCCGCATGGAACGAAAGGACGCAAAAGGCCAACGCATTTTTTGAGCCTGCTCTCGCCGCCTACTTTGCCCGCGTCGGCGCCTCGCCGTTCGATGATAGCAGTAAGGAAAATAAGGAGAATATGGAGGATGGTAATGACGGCGGCGATAAGCGTTGAAAATCTAACAAAAAGTTATGGTGACCACGCCGTTTTGAAGGGTGTCAGTTTTGAAGTTGAGCGCGGCGAAATCTTCGCCCTGCTCGGCGTTAACGGTGCGGGCAAGACCACCACTCTCGAATGTATCGAAGGTTTAAAGTCGCGTGACGGCGGAAAAATACAGCTGAACGGCGCAGCGGGCATACAGTTGCAGTCGTCCTCGCTGCCCGCGCACATCAAGTGCGCCGAAGCCGTGCGCATGTTTGCGCTGTGGAACGGCGGGCGGGCAAATAAGCAATACATTTCGGCGCTCGGCATAGATAAACTTGCTAAAAAGCAATACGGCGCCCTTTCCGAGGGGCAAAAGCGCCGCCTTCACCTCGCCCTCGCGCTCGTCCGCGACCCCGACATTCTCTTCCTCGACGAGCCGACTGCCGGGCTGGACGTGGAGGGGCGGGTCAGCCTGCACGCGCTCATAAGGGAGCTCAAAAACCAGGGCAAGACTATAATCCTCGCCAGTCACGACATGACCGAAGTCGAACAGCTGTGCGATCGCATAGCCGTTCTGCGCGAAGGGGTCATCGCCTTCGGGGGCACCGTCGAACAGCTCGCCCGCGCCGTCGGCAGAACAAACAACGTGCGTGTTACGACTACGGGCGGGCAGTACGTCCGCAAGACGCGCGCCGTCGCGAACGAAATCATGACAATGCTTGGCGAATGCGCCGCGCGGGGAGAGGAGGTGCTCGCCGTCAACACCGACAGGGGCACGCTCGAAGAACATTTCATCGCGCTGTCGGGAGGTGTGCAATGAAGGCGTTTATCTACGGTCTTGGTTTGCAGTTCAGGCTGGACATACGCAGCCGTTCGCTGCTTTTAACGTGCTATGTCGTGCCGCTGGCGTTCTTCGCGCTTATGGGCGGAATTTTCACCTCGGTAATGCCGCAGTCGTCGGGCACGCTCATTCAGTCCATGTCGGTTTTTGTCGTCGCCATGGGCGCGGTGATAGGCGTTCCCCCGCAGATATGCGAAGAGTATTCGGGGTCGATAAAAAAGGTCTACAAAGCTAACGGCGTGCCGCTGTGCGCGGGGGTGATAACCCACTTCATATCGGCGTTCATTCACCTTTTAATCGTGTGTGCCATAATTTTTGCCGTTGCGCCCGTTGCCTTCGGCGCAAGTCTGCCCCAAAACATCGCGGCATACTTCGGTTTGCTCGCGCTGTATATCGCCGTGTCGCTGTCTGTCGGCTGCGTTTTCGGGCTGTTCGGCAAATCGCCCTCGTCGCTGGCAATGTACGCGCAGATAGTCTTTCTGCCGTCCATTCTGTTGTCGGGCATAATGTTCCCCGCCGACATGCTGCCCGATTTCCTGCGTTACATAGGGTACATCTTCCCCGCCACGGCGGCTTACGGCGCAATGACGTCCTTTGCCGCATGGCAGCTGCCCGTGCTTTTTTGCGAGCTCGCGGCGATGATTGCCCTCTGCGCATTAAGGCTGAAATTTCTGGAAAAAAATTGATTGATTTTGAAACGGGGGCGCGCCGTTTTCGGCGCGCCCCGGAATAAACGCCCGGCACAAATTTTACGCACAACTTTACAGCAATTTAAAAACATCATTATTTTCGCCGCGTTTTGCTTTTCGGCAAAACGCGGCATTTTTCTGCAAAGAAAACCAAATTTTTTGCCCGCCTTCGTTGTATTATTTTCTTAAACCGTAAGGAGGAACTCAATGTGAAAGTTCAGGCGGCGCGGTCGGGCGGCGTGCTGAGGATAAAGCTGTGCGGCGACATGGACGAGTATTCCGCGCCCTCCGTCCGCAGGGAATGCGACAGGCTTATCGACCAGAACCCGACCGCCGTAAAAATAGTCATCAACCTATCCGAGGTGGCGTTCATGGACTCCACGGGCATAGGTTTTTTAATCGGCAGGTACAAAAAAGCCCGCCAGGGCGGCAAGAGCATATTCGTTGAAGCCCCCAACTTCGCGGCGGATAAGGTGCTCACCGTCAGCGGCATATATTCGTTAATTCCCAAGGCAGAGTAGATATGACAAAAAACTATTTAAAACTTCAATTTTATTCTCTCCCCTGCAACCAGGCGTTCGCGCGCGACGCGGTCGCCGCGTTCTGCGTAAACTTAAATCCGTCGCTTTCGACGCTCTCCGACATAAAAACCGCCGTTTCGGAGGCGGTTACAAACTGCACCGTCCACGCCTACAAGGGCAACCTCGGCATAATCACGGTTGAGTGCGAAATCGAGGACAGGGCATTACATATCAAGGTCATCGACACGGGTAGGGGCATAGACGACATCGAAAAGGCAATTCAGCCCTTTTTCACCACCCTTCCGGACGACGAGCGCTCGGGCATGGGCTTTACCATCATGCAGACTTTTATGGACGACTTTAAAGTCAATTCCATAAAGGGCGAGGGCACAGTCGTGTACATGACCAAACAACTTGACCCGGAAGTGGAGAATGTTTGACGTAGAGGCGACAAACGCTTATATCGACGCAGCCAAGGCGGGGGACGCCTCCGCCAAGGAAAAACTTTTAAAGGACAACGAAAATTTAATAAAGTCCATCGTGCGGCGCTACCTCGGCAAAGGGGTGGAGTACGACGATTTGTACCAGCTCGCGGGCATGGGTCTGTTGAAGGCGATAAACGGCTTCGACAAGTCTTACGGCGTGCGCTTTTCAACCTATGCCGTGCCCATGATAGCCGGCGAAATCAAGCGATTCATGCGCGATGACGGTTCTATCAAGGTCAGTCGCTCCATAAAGGCGGCTGCGAAGAGCATAAACGCCTATGTCGAGGAGTATTCCGCCGAGCACGGCGTCCAGCCAACCATAAAGGATATTTCGCAAAAATTCGGAATGCCCCCCTCGGAGGTGGTGTTCACCATGAGTTCTTCGCGTATGCCGCTTTCGCTGTTTGCTCAGTCCGACTATAAGGACGAAAAGTCGCAGTTGCTTTTGGATAAGCTGTCGTCAAACGACGACCAGGACGACATGATCGAGCGCATGCAGCTGCGCTCGGCGATAGCCGAACTTCCGGAGCGCGAAAAAAAGGTCATCATGCTGCGCTACTTCCGCGACATGACCCAGTCAGAGGTGGCGTCCATGCTCGGCGTTTCGCAGGTACAGGTTTCGCGCATAGAAAATAAAATAATGGCGGACTTCCGCAAAAAACTCACGGGCTGAATTTTAAATATAATCAAATTATCCTCCAAAGATATCGGGGCGGCGGCAAATTTTTATTTGCCGCCGCCCCTTTACATGCGCGCGCATATGTGATATAATGTTATGAGATATAATAAATGCTCAAATAAATTAACGGAGAAAATCAATGATAAATCAAAAAAGTGTGCAATTAGGTTCGGTTCGCTCGGTAATCCGCGAACTGTTCGAATATGGCAAGGCGCGCAAGGCGCAGATAGGGGAGGAAAATGTTTTCGACTTCTCGCTCGGCAACCCCTCGGTCGCTCCACCCGCAGAGGTTGAAAATGCCCTCGTCGACATACTCACCCACGGCGACCCCGTAGCCGTGCACGGCTACACTTCGGCGCAGGGCGACGCGTCGGTGCGCGCAGCCGTCGCCGACTACATAAACGCCAATTTCTCCGTCGGCATAGGCGCCGACAATATATATATGACCTGCGGCGCGGCGGCGTCCCTCTGCATAATTTTAAATGCCCTTTTAAACGAGGGCGACGAGGTTATAACAATCGCGCCCTATTTCCCCGAATACAAGGTGTTCACCGAGCACGCGCGCGGCAAACTCGTGCCTGTTCAGGGCTCAGAGGGCACTTTTCAGCCCGATATCGCCGCAATAAAGGGGGCTATCACCCCGCATACTAAGGCGGTTTTAATAAATTCCCCCAATAATCCCTCTGGCGTCGTCTACACCGAAGAGTCCATAAAGCAGCTTTGTAAGGCATTACAGGAATGTAAGGATAACGGGCAGACAATATATCTCATCTCTGACGAACCCTACCGCGAGCTCGTGTTCGGCGGGGTAAAGGTGCCCTACATCATGAATTACTATGCCGACAGTATAGTGTGTTACTCGTTCTCGAAGTCGCTCTCTCTCCCCGGCGAAAGAATAGGCTACATCGCCGTAAACCCAGCAATGGGCAACGCTGGCGAGGTGTATGCTGCGGTATGCGGCGCGGGCAGGGCTTTGGGCTACGTATGCGCGCCCTCGCTCTTCCAGCTGATAATTCCCCGCGTCATAGGCAAAACCTCCGACATTTCGGTTTACGAACGAAACCGCGACGTTTTGTCCGCCGCCCTTCAAAGCTACGGCTACGAGGTGGTCAAGCCCGACGGCGCATTCTACCTTTTCGTAAAATCGCTTGAACCCGATTCCGACGCATTCGCTGAAAGGGCAAAGGAGCACGAGATTTTAATAGTCTCCGCAAAATCGTTCGGCGTGGAGGGGTACGTGCGCATATCTTACTGCGTTTCGCCGGATATGATATCCCGCTCGCTGCCCGCCTTTAAAGCGCTCGCAGAAAGCTACGGCAAATAAGGTAACTTTAAACCTTGACGATGGAATTACTATTAAATAAAAAGTAAAAGTTTATCCGCGCATGGAACGATGCGCGGATAAACTATTTCCGCCCGCAGTTCTGCGGGCGGAAAAATTATAAAATATCAAAAGTTACGTTAAATCAATTAATGTAATTTAAGATGAATTAAAAATCCGAATGGTAATCGTCGCGGTTTCCCGCGGCGATTTTTGCCGCACGGGGCGGCACATTTTCGGGTGGTCGTTCTCATTTGCACCCTCGCATCGCAATACCGCCTTGCAGACACTTTACGCCACATACAGTGCCGTACGGTATCAGATACTGCTAATAGTGTACCCTAAAATAATTGAAAAGTAAAGCATTTGCGTGAATTTCATGTAAAACTTTGATAAATTATAATGGCATATGTCACTACAAACCAAATATAATCTGTTAATCTATGCTATGCCCGCGGAAACGGGGGATGGTCTCGCCGCGGCATAGCCGCGGTTTATAAAGAGGAGGGGCGGTCGTTCTCACGCCCCCGATACAGTCCGGCTTTTGTTTTGCAGAATTTTACGCCACATAATTTCCTGCCGCCTGACTATACTGACAGTTTAATACATCTTTAAGTGATGTATGTCAAGTATTTTACATCAGTTTATGGCATAATCACTCGTGTGAATATATCAAAGAAGATAGGGGAAAATTTAAAATCGGCGCGCAAGCAAGCGGGGTATACTCAAACTCAGGTTGCAAAAAAAATGTTCATGACGCAGCAACAGTACAGCAGGTTTGAAAACGGTGTATTTCAGCTGAATTATGAACAGATTTTAAAACTATGCGAACTGTTCGATGTTACGCCAAACTATATTTTCGGTTATGACGACTGGCTTATAAATCGGTTCTTTGCCATCGGCTATTAAAGAACGAAAATGCCCTTGCTCAAAACGCAGGCGGTCATTTGTGCATATGTGCATCAGCCATTAAAAATAAGGCGGGTAGATGTGTGCGGTTTTGCACACATCTACCCGCCTTTATTATGCCTTTTAGCATAAAATTATTTTGCATTAACTGTATTAATTGTATTATCTGTACTATCGTTCTGCGGTACTGCACATTGGTTTATGGCGCGTCTTACACCCTCAGCATCGTAAAGATATTTCACCCTGTACATGTTGGCGTGCTTATCGAAAATCCTGACAACGCCTCTGTCGAGCATAGAGCGCAGCGAAACATAGGAATTAGCCCATTGTCCGTTGGTGCGCGCCTCATCAATGTCGTCAAAGGTCAGTTCAACCCATTTTCCGCCAGACCAGAAGTAAATTTTATCCTCGCCCTTTAAAACTATTTGCTTAGGCGTCCTTACATACCTTACCGATTCAAATGCGCACAGCGCAATCACGATTGCCGATGCAATAACAAGAACAATAAATATTCCTTGCGCCTGCATTAAAAAAATTATGGAAACCGCGAGTATTATCGCCCACACGAGCGCAAAAACCGCAATTATTTTCAAAAAACCGCCGCTTTTTTCGCCAATGCATTCCCCGCGGACGTCAGTGTTGTTGTTCATATTATAATTAATTATACTTTTTTCTCCCCCGCAGTCAAGCTTAAAAACACTGTTTCACCTAAATATCATCAAACATAAAAATTTTAGCCGCAATTTAATAAATATGGAGCAAAAGAAGGCGTTTTGTATATGTGCTTGAATACGTCGCAACTTTAAGAGATTTCAACGTGTCCTGCACGGAGAAAACTCCCAAATACGGGGCAAATGCAAAGCGCCGCGCACATATGCAGTATGGGTAGGCGAAGAGCATTTGCCTTCGCGGAGCGCATAAATTTGTTCCACAGTCACGCGCAAAACCGTGGCTTTTGAGCGAAAGCAGCGCGGCAAGCGCAAAAGAATAGAAGGCAACCTAAAAGGTTGCCTTCTTTCAAAATGCGCTTTGCCGCGCTGCTGGTGAAGATGAATGGACTCGAACCATCGACCTCTACCATGTCAAGGTAGCGTTCTAACCAACTGAACTACACCTTCAATTAAGCCCCTCCGCGCGGGAGGGAATACGACAAGCGGGAATACAGCTAAATAGTTGCACTCCCGTCGTTGGTGACCCGTACGGGACTCGAACCCATGATACCACCGTGAAAGGGTGGTGTCTTAACCGCTTGACCAACGGGCCATAATCGATTGCGCGGATATCCGCATACAATCTTTATATATTCGCCTGTGCGGCGCTGTTGTTTTTGTGGTAGCGATGGGTGGATTCGAACCGCCGACCTGCCGGGTATGAACCGGCCGCTATAGACCAACTAAGCTACATCGCCGTAAAAGTTTAAACGTGCGTAAACAAATTGGTTGCGGGGGCGGGATTCGAACCGCGCGACCTTCGGGTTATGAGCCCGACGAGCTACCTGGCTGCTCCACCCCGCGATAAGTGTTGCGCACGTTCAAGCTTTATTATCATATAGTATCCTAAAAAATTTGTCAACCATTTTTCACGAATTTATTAAAAAATCGTAATATTTATTTTTTTACTATTATTGCAAAAGCCGCCCCGTGTGTGGTATAATCATTCATATGAATGTTGATCTTTCGCGCTATGCAAACAAAAAAATTTGCGTCGCCTGTTCGGGCGGGCGCGATTCAATGGCGCTGCTGCATTATTTATATAATAACGCCGCGCAGTACAACATTGCCCTTTCGGCGCTCAACTGCGATCATGGCATGAGGGAAGAAGAGTCTGCGCGCGATTCCGCATTCGTTGTGAATTATTGCAAAAAGGCAGGCATTCCCTTATTGTTTTTCAAGGCATGCGGTTTATATAAAAGCGAAAGCCAGGCCCGTCTGTGGCGCGTTTTCAGATGTTATGCCGTTGCCCATGCCGACAGCGAAATATGGAAAGAAAATTCCGACTATAATGCCCTCGGCACAAGGCCAAAAATATATTCTTCCGACGGCAAGTGGAGTGGATGTGACGCCGTGGCCACCGCCCATCACATGGACGATAATGCCGAAACAGTGCTCTTCAACCTCGCAAGGGGTTCGGGGCTTGCGGGCATGTGCGGGATTGAAGACGATAAGGACGGGTGTGGCAGAGCTGTAATTCACCCTTTTGTGTCCGTCACGCGCGGAGAGATTGACGAATATGTCGAACAAAATAATATTCCGTATGTAGACGACAGTACAAATTTTTCTGACGATTACACCCGCAACTATATCCGCCACAACGTTCTGCCCGCCTTAGAGAAGGCTGTGCCCGGCGCGGCAAAAGCTATTTTCCGCTTTTCGCGGCTCGCCGCAGACGACGAAGAATATTTCGCCCGAAAGGTCGGCGAGATTGTTGCCGACTTCGGAACTTACGGTTATAAAATTGCCCGCTGCAGGGAGCCTGTAATCTTTAAACGCGCGGCACTATATGTCATCGAACGCTATCAGAAGAAGGATTACACTTCCGACCAGGCGCATCGGCTTTATGAATTGCAGTTCGCCGAAAGGGGCAAAAAATTTGAATTCCTCGGATTGGCTGCCGTCAACGAAGGCGACGGCGTCGTCATTTACGATAAATCGGTTTTAGCCTGCGACATCGGCGAAATAGCTTTCCGCGACTATACCTGCGCGACTTGCGGCGGACAGCCGCTCGCCTTCGGAACTGATGAAGACGAGGTAGCTGAAAGAGCGCGTTTGTGCGGCGATATGCCGCTCAGAACGTTGACTTTCGATGTTGGTCGCATTCCCGAAGGGGCGGTAATACGCACAATGAGGTCTGGCGATAAATTCAAAAAGTTCGGCGGCGGAACAAAGAACCTCGGCGACTTTTTGACAGACAAAAAAATATCCGCGTATTTGCGAAAAATAATTCCCGTAATAGCCTGCGGCAGCGATATTTTAATGGTCTGCGGGGTAGAAATTTCGGACGGCATAAAGGTGACGGAGGCTACTAAAAAAATATGTTTCTGCACCGCCGCCGATTATTCAAAATTGTAATTGCCCCGCACATATGCGGCAAATAATAAAAAATGGATGGTGAAAGTATATGCCTTTTATCGATTGCAAAATCACCAAAAAACTTACCGATGAGCAAAAAGAAAAATTAAAGAGCGGGCTGGGCGCAGCCATTTCCAACATGCACAAGCCCGAAAGCTACCTTATGGTCGGCATATGCGACGGGTACGACCTGTTTTTTGCGGGCAAAAAATTGCAAAGCGGCGCTTTTGTCGATATCCGCGCGTTCGGAGAGGTAAACCCGCAGGACTGCAACAAGATGACCGCCGCTGTCTGTCGCATTTTAAGCGATTGCGCGGGAATCGAGTCCTCGGGCGTTTATATCACCTATGAAGGCTACCGCAACTGGGGCTGGGACGGCGGCAATTTTTAAATGACGGCAGAAATTTCTTAACATAAAAAGGTTAAGAAACATCATAAATTTTTTTACGGAGAGAAAAATATGCATCCCGATTTACAGAAGATTTTACTCACTCAGGACCAGATCAGGGCGCGCGTCAGCGAGGTCGCAGGTCAGGTAGACAGGGCTCTTTCAGGCAAGCGACCCTTGGCGATAGGCATTTTGAAAGGCAGCATAATCTTTTATGCCGACTTTATCCGCTGCCTCACTATGCCCCTCGAACTCGATTTCATGGCGGTTTCGTCATACGGTTCGGGCAGCACGTCGTCGGGCAAGCTAAAAATAAAAAAAGACCTCGACACCGATATAAAGGGTCGCGACGTGATCGTCATTGAGGACATCATCGACAGCGGCTTTACGCTCGCCTGCCTTAAAAAGCTGCTCAACGAGCGCGGCGCGGCTTCGGTGACGATAGTCACTCTTCTCGACAAGCACGAACGCCGCACCGAAGATATCAGCCCCGATTACAACTGCTTTGAAATTCCCGACGAGTTTGTCGTCGGCTACGGTCTTGACTACAACGAGGAATACCGCTCGCTGCCCTATATAGGTATATTAAAGCGCTCGGTTTACGAAAAATAACTGTTTTGTTAACATAAATCGACATAAAAGTCTCCGTGCAATTTTGCGCGCTCCGCATAATTTTTTTTGTGAGGCAAAAACTATTGCAAGGAGATGTATTTATGGTTGTTTTAAATTTAATTTCTTACATCCTCGTCCTTTTGGGCGCGGTTAACTGGGGACTTTTCGGTATCTGGAATTTTAATCTCGTCAGCTGGATATTCCAGGGTCCCCGCTCGGTAGGCTCCATAATAGTCTACATCGTAATAGCCATAGCGGCGCTTTGGCTGATAATCTCGCCCATTATTTCGGGCAGAGGTCTGCTCCTCTCCATGCACAGGCGCGAAGAGCAGGCGGAATAATAACGCGGGCGCGCCGCAAAATTTGCGGCGCGCAGATATACATACAGGTGTAGATGCAGATAAATAAATTTTGGCTGCAAAGTGCAGGCGAATAGCGGCGG
>DVHK01000001.1 GCA_018712135.1 Candidatus Coproplasma avicola
ATCTGTCCGCGCGCCCCGCGCTGAAAAATAATTTACTCATCTGACCCGCCGAATGGCTGCGCGTTCTATTTAAGGCTGCCGAGGAAAGCCGAATATAGACTTTCGTTTATGTTGCGCATGGATTGGGCGTCGACTTTGCAGCGCCAGTCGGGCGTGAACAGCCCGTTGACCTCGTCTTCGACGTCGCTCAGCTGTGTATATACGGCGGTGCACAAACCGTCGTTTACAATCGCGGGGACGACCTGCTTTTCGTACAGCCTTTCAAGCGCCCGCATGAACTTTTGCGGAGAGGAAAAATTGCGGTAACTGAACGCCTTTTTGCCGCCCGCGCCCGAATAAGAATAGCCGCCGAACTCCGTGAGGGCGAGCGCGCGTTTGCCGTCGTTTTTTAGGCGGATTTTTTTAAAGTAGACGTGCTTGCTGTTTACGTCGCCGCCGCCCGTATCCTGCCAGCCGCTGGCGGGGTCATAGAGGCGGGTGGAATCGAGCGCACGCATTTTATTCCACATATCGAGCGAGTCAAACTGACCCCACCCTTCGTTGAAGAGCGTCCACAGGCATATGCTTACGCAGTTGAACAGGGTTGCAATCGTCTGTTCGGCTTCGGCAGTATATTGCCTGCGCGACAGCTCGTTTGCCCTGCCCATGCTTTTATGGTTTTTATCGTTTAAATGCAGGTTTATGAACGGACCCAGATTGAGCCTGCGCTTCAAGTAGCGCTCACCGCCGTTGAGCATGTCCTGCCAGACGAGTATGCCCAACACGTCGCAGTAATAGTACCACAGGAGGGACTCGACCTTGATGTGCTTGCGCAGCATGTTGAAGCCGAGGACTTTGACCTGCTTCAAGCAGTTATACATTTCGGCATTTGTCGCGGGGGTGTATATGCCCTTTCCCCAATAGCCCTGATCCAAAAGCCCACTCTGAAATATAGGATGACCGTTGACGGCTAAATAGTGCCTGCCGCTCCGCTGCACGCGCGAAAAGGTGCGCAGACCAAAGTAGCTATATACTGCGTCGTCGCCGCAGGTAATTTTTAAGGAGTAAAGCTCGGGGCTGTCAGGCGACCACGGCTTGCACGCTGAAACATCGAGCGTGAAGGGCGAATTGCAGGGCGCGCCGCCGCGCGAACAGATGACGTTTTCGCCGTCGTAAACCGTGCAGTTTACGGGGGTTTCGCCGCCATCGCAAAAGACGGTTACTTTCAGAGTATTTGAGGCATAGTCGGGCACCAACTGCAAATTTTTTATATAAATCTGCGGCACGCTTTCAATCCAGACCGACTGCCACAATCCGCTTATCGCCGTGTACCATATTCCGCCGCGCACATAGCTCTGCTTGCCCCTGCCGTAGACATCGGACGAGGCGTCGTCGGCGACGGCAACGCACAAGGTGTTCTCCCCCTCCCTTATGTGCGACGTTATATCGAACGAAAAGGGCAGATAGCCGCCCTCGTGCCCGCCGACTTGTGCGCCGTTACAGTAAACTTTGCAGCGCTGATCGCATGCACCGAAATTAACTATTATTCTGCCGCAGTTGAAATCCTGCGGCAGGGTAAACGTGCGCTTATAATGCAGATATTCGTCGGGTTTTAGCTGGCGGTTGACGCCCGAAAGGGGGCTTTCCGGCGAAAAAGGCACGATTATTTTGCAATCGTAACTTTCGGGCGGCTGCGCCGATGAACAGAAGGTGCAATCCCACTCGCCGTTGAGAGAAAGATAGCTGTCCCGCCTGAGCTGCGGACGGGGATATTCCGCGAGGGGAATGGAGCTGTCGTCAAAGTCAGGTTGAAATATCATGCGTAGCCTCCTTATCTTTTCACGTTTGATATTTGCGCTTTTTTGGCAGGTTTTTCCGCCGCGCAATGCGCGCCCGCGCCGCCCGCGAATTTTTTCGCGGACGGCGCGGCTTAAATTATCCGCGCGAGGCGTACTGCCTGCGCAGAGTAGATGCAAATTCTTCTATGTAATAATTTGTGTGTTTTTTATACCAAAATGCGCAATATGTGCGCTCGATCGGCCTGCCGTCGGAACGACGCACTTCAAGCCGCTTCAAGGGCGGCTGCGAAGATGAGTCGGCACTTTCTACGGCGATAAAACCCCTTCCGCTCATCGCCATCAGCCGCGCTTCGTCTAAACTTGCTGCAAAAAGAAATTGCTTGCCTATGCGCAGATATTTGCCGTAGTAGTCGCGCTCAACGTGCTCATTGCCCTTGGTAGCGATAAGTATGCAGGGAATATCCTGAATTTCTTCAACCGTGACGGCATTTCCGTGCGCGGCTGCGGGACTGGACTCGGCAATGTCGATATAAGCGGGCGACCGCGAAAGCACGAGATTTTCAGCCTCGGGCGAAAAGGCGCGGCGCTGGTCGCTGAGGGTGAGGTCAGCTTTGCCGTTTAAAAGCGCGTCGAACAATTCTTCGTGCGCACCCCTGAAAACACTGATTATGACCTCGGGGTAGACGCGGGAAAACTCGACTATGGCGCTCTGCAACTCGTGTCCGTCGTAACCCGAAAGATATCCTATGCTCAGGCGCAATTCGCCGTCCGAACCTATGCGTATTGTTTCGGCGCGGGCTTCTTCGGCATCGGCGAGTATCGCCTTGCTTCGGCGGTAAAAATATTCGCCTGCGGGAGTAACCGAAATTTTGCGCCCGTCGCGGCTTAAAAGCGAAACGCCGAATTCATCTTCAAGTGCGCCCACCTGCTGGGAGATGGCTGACTGCGATATGTAACAGCGTTCGGCGGCGGAGGTAAAACTGCCACACTCAACCACTGCAACAAAATATTTCATTTGACGAAACAGCATATAATCCCCTCTTAAATATCAGTACACCCGTACATATGTGCCGTTGAACACACTTTTCGCCCCAACGGTCAACAAGTGCGGATGTTTAGTTTTCGCCTTCGTCGACGGGCTCCTCTTCGCCCTCTTCTTCAATCAAAGGCGGGTTTATCACCCTTTCTATGACGGATAAAACCTCATCGAGCCCCTTGCGGGTGACCGAGGACGAAGCGATTATGTCGCCCTTGCCGCACTTGTATGCGGCGGCGATTGATGCAAGAGATTTATCGGTCTGCGCGCGCGAAAGCTTGTCTGCCTTTGTGGCAACTATCGTAAACGGAATGAGGTTGTAGTAGAGATAACCGACCATTGTTTTGTCGTCGGCGGTGGGCTCGTGACGGATGTCGCACAACGAAAAGACGTGCGCTATGTTGCCCTTGTCGGCAAAAAAGTCGTCAAGCATTTTAGCCCACTTAGCCTTTTCCTGCTTGCTGACGCGCGCATAGCCGTAGCCGGGGAGATCGGCGAGAATGAACGCGCCGAAATCGAAATAATTTACAAGCCGCGTTCTGCCCGGCTGCTGGGAGACGCGGGCGAGCTTTTTGCGCCCGGCGAGCATGTTTATAAAACTGCTTTTGCCGACGTTTGAACGCCCGCACACGGCGATTATCGGTTTTTCGGCGGCGAGAAATTGGTTCTTGCCCGCCGCGCTGGTTATGAACTCGGCTTTTGTTATTTTCATAAGTTTACTATCGCCGTTTTAAACACGGCGTCCACGTCGGACACGGGAATAAAGTTGATGCTGTCCTTTACCGCCTGCGGAATCTCTTCGAGGTCTTTTTGGTTGTCCTTGGGGATTATTACGTCGTGAATGCCTATGCGGTAGGCGGCGAGCGCCTTTTCCTTTAACCCGCCTATGGGCAGAACCTTGCCGCGCAGGGTAATTTCGCCCGTCATGGCTATGGAGCGTTTTACGGGCTTGTGCGTGAACGCCGAAAGTATGGCGGTCGCCATTGTAATGCCCGCGCTCGGCCCGTCCTTGGGCGTTGCACCTTCGGGGACGTGAATGTGGATGTCGGTATTTTCAAACGTTTCGGGAGAAATGCCGTATTCATCGGAATTGGAGCGGATATAGCTTATGGCAGCGCGGGCGCTCTCCTTCATGACGTCGCCCAGTTTGCCTGTTAATAACACATCGCCCTTGCCGTGCATGGCCGATACTTCGATGGTAAGCGTAGTTCCGCCGACAGCCGTCCACGCGAGACCCGTAGCCGCGCCTATCTGGTCGGTATCGAGCATTTCATCCCGCCCGTAGCGGCGCGAACCGAGAAAGTCTTTTACCGTATCTTTATAGACTCGTGTCTTGCGCTTTCTGCCGCCCGCCTTGGCAACCGCCGCCTTGCGGCAGACGGCGTCGATTCTGCGCTCCAAATCGCGCACGCCCGCCTCCCTAGTGTACCCGTCGATAATTTCATCTATGCCGCCGTCGTCGAATATGACGTCGCCCTCACTCAATCCGTTGGCGGCTACGCGCTTGGGAATCAAATAGCGCTTGGCAATCTCACGCTTCTCTTCCTGCGTATAACCTTCGAGGCGAATGAGTTCCATTCTGTCGAGAAGAGGCTGAGGGATGGTGTCGACGCTGTTGGCAGTGGTTATGAAAAGCACCTTTGAAAGGTCGTAAGGCACCTCCAAATACCTGTCGCGGAAGGTGGAATTCTGCGCAGGATCCAAAACCTCCAAAAGGGCGCTTGACGGGTCGCCGCGGAAAGGATCGGATGAAAGCTTGTCTATTTCGTCGAGCAGAAACACGGGATTTACCGAACCCGCGTTCTTCAAGGCGTTGATTATGCGCCCCGGCATTGCGCCGACGTAAGTTTTGCGATGGCCGCGTATTTCGGACTCATCCTTTACGCCGCCCAGCGACATGCGCACGAACTTGCGCCCGAGCGCGCGGGCTATGGACGTGGCTATCGACGTCTTGCCGACGCCGGGGGGACCGACAAAGCACAAAACGGGCGCGTTGAGCGAGTTAGTAAGTTTGAGCACGGCGAGGTACTCGGTTATCCTCTCCTTTATTTTCTGCAAGCCGTAGTGGTCCTCTTCGAGAATTTTTACAGCGTCGGCGAGGTTGGGGGTGTCCTCGGTGGATTTTTCCCATTCGAGGTCTAAAAGCCAGTCGATATACGTCCTCAAAACGTTATAGTCGGGCGAGGAGGTCTGCATGCGCGACATGCGCGACAGCTCTTTGAGCGCCTTTTCCTCTACCTCGGGCGGCATGTGCTTTGCCTTTATCTTCTCTTCGAGCGCAGTCTTTTCGTCCTCGTCGTCGCCGAGTTCCGAATGAATGGCTTTGAGTTGTTCGCGAAGGTAATACTCCTTCTGGTTCTTTTCGATATTCTGCCTGACGGCGCTCTGGATTTTGTGTTGAAGGCGAGCTATTTCGAGCTCGGAATTAAGCTGCTTGTCGAGGTCGGAGAACATATCGACGAGGCGCAGGCGGGAATATATAGACTGCTGGACGTCGTATTTGAGTTGCAGACCGTCGAGAGCGAGGTAAATGAACTGCTCGGGATCCGAACATCCGTCCAGCCGCTGCGCCGCCTCCTTTGAAAAGCGGGCGTCCGACTGCGAGATGTCGCGAAGAATGCTCTTTGCCGTGCGGAAATATGCCTCCTCGAAAACGGGATCGGTATGTTCGACCGGCATCTTTTCGATTGTAGCCCAAAGGCTGCCGTCCTGTTCGTACACCGACAGCGTGCGGGCGCGGTACAGACCGCGGCAGGTTATGCGCAGCCTGTCGCCCGAGATGGGCGCCACCCGCTCGATGCGGGCGACGGTGCCTATGTCGTACAAGTCCTCGGCGGTGACGTCGGTCTTGGTTCCGTCGAGCTGGGCGCAGATAAAGACCGTTCTGTCGTTTTCGGTAGCCCATTTGATGGCGTAGAGCGTAGCCGTTCTACCTGCGTCAAAGCCCGAGGATATGTTGGGGAAAACCACCCTGTCGCGCAGGGCGACGAGGGGCAGTTGAAGTCTTTCATTTGCCATAATAATTACCTTTGACTGCCGCGCCGAAAAGCGGGCGGCAAAAATTCAAAAAAGCAGGGGAAAAGCTTTTTATGCGCCTTCCCCCGATTTTTGCATTGACTGCCGCATATTGCGGCACCTATTTAGTTTTGCGGAATGCATCACGCCGATTTTTTATATACTATTACGGGCTCCGCCTTGCCCGCTATGCAGTCGCGCGTGACGATTACCTCCTCCACGTCGTGTTCGGAGGGAATTTTATACATGACCGAAGTCATGAAACTTTCGATTATCGTCCTCAAACCCCTTGCGCCCGTTTTGAGCTTTATCGCCGTGTTGGCGATTTCACGCACGGCGCCGTCCTCGACGGTCAGTTTGACGCCGTCGAGCGAAAGGAGCTTCTGATATTGTTTGATGATGGCGTTCTTGGGTTTTGTGAGAATGTTGACGAGCGCGTCTTCGTCGAGGGGATGAAGGGCAACGACGATGGGCACCCTGCCGACAAACTCGGGAATGAGACCGAATTTTGTGAGGTCCTGGGGCTTGACGTCGGCGAGCATTTCGTACACGCCTTCGCCGTCGTCGCTCTTGACGTCGCCGCCGAAACCCAAAGTTGTGGTGTCCCTGCGCGCGCGGACAATTTTATCGAGCCCGACGAACGCGCCGCCGCAGATAAACAGGATATTGGTAGTGTCTATTCTCAGGCACTCCTGCTGGGGGTGCTTCCTGCCGCCCTGCGGGGGGACGTTTGCGACCGTGCTTTCGATTATCTTTAAAAGCGCCTGCTGCACGCCCTCGCCCGATACGTCGCGGGTGATGGATACGTTTTCGCCCTTTCTGGCGATTTTATCGATTTCATCGATATAGATTATGCCGCGCTGGGCTTTGGCGATGTCGTAATCAGCATTCTGTATGAGCTTTAAGAGGATGTTTTCTACGTCCTCGCCGACATAGCCAGCCTCGGTGAGGGTGGTCGCGTCGGTTGTTGCGAAGGGGACGTTCAGAATTTTTGCGAGCGTTCTGGCGAGTAAAGTCTTGCCGCAGCCCGTGGGGCCTAAGAGAAGAATGTTGCTCTTTTCGATCTCTACGTCCGAAAGCTCGCTCTCCTCCTTCTTGCCGAGGTTGTTGATACGCTTGTAGTGGTTGTACACCGCGACGGACAGCACCTTTTTGGCTTCGTCCTGACCGACGATGTATTTATCGAGTTCCGCCTTGATTTCGGCGGGCTTTTTAAGGGGCACGGGAGCGGTGTCCTGCTCTTCGGTGTCCTTTATCATGTCTTCGCATATCTCAACGCACTCGTTGCAGATATACGCGCCGTTCTGTCCCGATATCAGCCTTTTTACCATGTCTTCGGGCTTTCCGCAGAACGAGCAATATCTTGTCTGATCTTTCATTTTAACTCCGTGGGGGTCTATTCGACCCATAAAGCTTGCGGTGACCGCCTTAGGGGCGATAACCCTTTATTATATTTTACCCTTATTTACCTTTTATAAAACACTTTATCGATAAGTCCGTAGCTGAGCGCCTCTTCTGCGGAGAGGAAATTGTCCCTGTCGGTGTCCCTTTCGATTACTTCGACGGGCTTGCCGGAATTTTCGGCGAGTATTTTGTTTAGCTTATCCTTAGTCTTTAAAATGTGCTCAGCAGCGATTTTGATGTCGCTCGCCTGACCCTGGGCGCCGCCGAGGGGCTGGTGAATCATGATTTCGCTGTTGGGGAGGGCAAACCTCTTGCCCTTTGCGCCGCTCGACAAAAGGAACGCGCCCATGGACGCCGCCATGCCTATGCAGATGGTCGAAACGTCGCACTTGACGTAATTCATGGTGTCGTAGATGGCGAGACCTGCCGAAACCGAGCCGCCGGGGCTGTTAATATAGAGCGAAATGTCCTTTGAAGGATCCTTTGCTTCGAGGTAGATGAGCTGTGCGACGACGGTGTTTGCCGTTGCGTCGTCGATTTCGCCGCTGAGGAAAATAATTCTGTCCTCCAACAGGCGGGAATAGATGTCGTAAGAACGCTCGCCGCGGGAAGTCTGTTCGACGATATAGGGCACGAGCGCGGATTTTTCGTTGAGCATAATTATATTTTATCCTCCTTTAAAGGTTTTATTAACCGTACGCGCAAAAATATGCGCAAAGTTAAAGACTAAAAATGTCTTTTTAATGCAAACGGGGCGGACTTATCGTGTAAGCCGCCCCGCGTAAGCCAAAGATGGCTTTTTATTTAATCATACAAAATTAATCAGGTGCAAGAGAACAATATTAAAATTATGCGCAGAGCCGCTGAAAAAGATTGTGCTCCGCATCAAAGCGCGGTGCGCTTACTCTTTGATCATATTGTTGTTCTCTTCGAGGAACGAGAAGAGTTTTGTGATTACGATATCGTTGGTGATATACTCCTGCTGGCGGGGGTCGATGTTCTTTTTGTATTCTTCGACCGTCTTGCCGACCGAGGCAGCCTGCTCGGCAATCTTCGCGTCGATTTCTTCGGTGGTGGCGGAAATTTTTTCTTCCTTTACTATCTTTTCGATGACGAGCTGCGAGAGCACGCGTTTTTTAGCCTGATCGGTAAACTGCGCCCTGAAAGTCTGCATGGTCTGACCCATGTACTTGATGTAGTCTTCAAGCTTTAAACCCTGATACATGAGGCGGTAAGAGAAATCCTGAACCATTCTGTCGATTTCGCTCTCTATCATGGCCTGGGGAATCTCGCACTCCGCCGTGGCGCAGATGGCTTCGACTATGGAGTTTTCGGTTTCGTCCCTGCCGCGGTTTTCAGCCTGCTTTGTAAGGCGGTCTTTTACCTTTGCGGTGTAGTCGGCGACGGTTTCGCTGCCGGTGTGCTTTTTGACGTATTCGTCGGTGAGCGCGGGGAGCTCCTTGCCCTTTATCGAGTTGAGGTGAATGGCGAAAACAGCGTCTTTGCCGCGCAGATTTTCTGCCTGGTAGTCCTCGGGGAATTTGACGGTGATATCCTTATCCTCGCCTATCTTCATGCCTTCAACCTGAGCCTCAAACCCGGGAATGAACGAACCGGAGCCAAGTACGAGGTCGTATTCGTCTGCCGTGCCGCCGGGGAATTTTTCGCCGTCGACAGAGCCCGAAAAATTGATGTTTACGGTGTCGCCGTCGGCGCAGGGGCGGTCGGTAACTTCGACAGTTTTAGCTTCCCTGTCGAGAATCTTTTTTACTTCCTTTTCGACCTCTTCGTCGGAGACGGTGTATTCGTGCTTTTTGATGTCGAGACCCTTATAGGAACCGATTTTGACGTCGGGTTTTACGGGAACGACGGCGGAGAGGGTTACTTTTTCGTCCGAGAGGTCGTCGACCGAAAGAGAAGGGTCGCCCACGGCGGTAAAGTTTTCCCTTTCTTTGGCTAAAATTTCGGGATAATGCTTGGAATAAAGTACGTTGAAAGCTTCGTCGAAGAAAGCTGCTTTGCCGTAATAATTTTCAACGACGGATCTGGGCGCTTTGCCCTTTCTGAAACCGGGCACGGTGTATTTGCCGTGCGTTCTTTTGTATGCTTCGGCGAGGGCGCCTTCCCACTCCTCCTTTGAAAAGTCGATGGTAAGTTTAACGGTGCTCTTTTCGCCCGCCGCAGTTGTGTACTTCATTTTTATTCTCCTAAATTATGGTAATAGATTTTTCAACTTTAACATTTTATCACATGTAAATTATTTTGAAAAGCGTTTTGACGACGCTTTATTTAATTTACAATTAAAAATTTTTGCTTTATAATAATTTAAAATTTTTTTTAAAAGGAACAAAGCAATGCCGCAGGACGCCTATACTTTGCGATATGTCGCGGACGGGCTGAACAAAACGCTCGCCGACGGAAAAATATCTAAAATAAATATGCCCGAAAAAGACGAGCTGTCTTTAATTATATACACTCATTCGGGCTCGGTTAAACTTGAAATATGCACTTCGGCAAAAAATTGCAGAATAAGTATTGGTTCGGCGGAAAAACCCAACCCCGCCGTTGCACCCAACTTTTGCATGTTGCTGAGAAAACACCTGCAAAACGCGCAGATCGAGCGCGTGCATCAGATCGATTTTGAAAGGATTGTGGCGATAGAGCTGAACTGCTTTTCGGAATTTTCGCAGACGCATATGACGCTGTACTGCGAAATAATGGGCAAATATTCAAACATGGTGCTCGTTGAAAATGGCATTATTTTGGGTGCGCTCAAACAGACGACCTTGGAAGAGAACGCAAAGCGCGTGCTCTTTTCGGGGGCGAAATACACCCTGCCTCCCACGCAGGGCAAGGCGAGCCCTTTGAGCCTGGACGCATTGCAAGAAGTTTTTGGCACCACCGCGCGCGGAGAAAAATTTATTTGCGACAACGTAGAGGGCATAGCCTACTCCACCGCCGCCGAGATGTGCGCATATTACGGCGGCGACGTCACCGCCGAACGCGTATATGAATACGTAAACTCCGACGACATCACCCCCTGCGTGGTGTACGGCGAAAAGGGCGAGCCGACCGACTTCAAGGCGCGCACCGTCATTAAAAATGCAAAGCGCTACCCCGACATACTTTCGGCACAGCGCGACTATTACAACTACGTTTACGTAAAAACCACGTTTGAAAACGCGCAGCGCAGGCTGGAATCCGCCCTGCACGCCGCCGTCAAAAAGACCGAAAAGAGGCTGGCACAGATCAACGCCAAACTTTTGGAATGTGAATCGGCGGACGAAATCAAACTCAAAGGCGAACTCATTACCGCGAACATATACCGTATTGAACGCGGAATGGCGAGCTTTGAAGCCGACGATTATTACAGCGAACAGCCGCGCAAAATTAAAATTTCGCTCGACAGGCAGCTGACACCTTCGCAGAACGCGCAGAAGTACTATAAAAGGTACGCCAAAATGAAGAGGACGGTGCAGGTTTTATCGGTGCAGAAGCGCGAAACCGAGGAGAGACTTGACTATCTTAACTCGATTGAGGCGCACATATGTGCCGCCGAATGCACCGACGACCTTAAAGAGATACAGGGCGAACTGGTAGCCGACGGGCTTATAAAAGCGCCCGCCGAGAAAAACGCAAAGAAAAAGAAAGCGCCCGAGGCCGCGCCGTTCAGGCAGTACGAAATTGACGGCTTTAAGGTGCTTGCGGGCAGGAACAACATGCAGAACGACAGGCTGCTGAAAACGCTTTCGCCCGATGACATATGGCTGCATACCAACAGGTACCACTCCTCGCACGTGGGCATAATAACAGGCGGCGAGAAAGTGCCCGACGAAACTATTGCCAAAGCCGCCGCAATTTGCGCGTACTATTCGGAGGCGCGCGAGCGCGACAAGGTGACGGTTGACTATGCGCAGAGAAAATTCGTTAAAAAACCGCCCAAAGCCAACTCGGGCTTCGTGACGTACACCGATTACAGCAACATAATAGTTTCGCCCGACCCGCACAGGGAATGTTCGGTTTGACATATGTGCCGCATGGCTTTTGCCGCCCGCGCCATTTAAAGGCGCGGGCGGTATAATTTTGTATTCATTTATACAATAATTATATTGTGGAAGAACTGTGCAGGCTGATTTGCAATAAAATTTATTCCTCCACCCGCGAGGGCTACGGCATTTTTTACGAGGACGAACTTTCGGACATTCTGCCCGAGGACAACCGCACCCGCGAGGCGCTGGAAGCCGCGCTCAAACAGTTGGTAAACGGGGGATATATCGAGGTCAAATATGCAAAGGGCAACGCCTTTTGCATAAGGGGGCTTAAAAATTACGAGGAACCCGAACCCCTTCCCCCGCCTTCGCCCGATGTAAAAAAATCGCCGTATAAAAGACTTTTTGCGGGCGTGTTTGCTGCGGCATTTGCGGGCGGTGCGCTGGGGAGCGTAATCTGCGGGTTGATATTTTATGCTGTCTAAATACGAAAGCCACATCATGAACGCCGTTTACAGCCTGTGCGACGGCACCGACGGCTGCCTCGTTTCGGCGGCGGAAATACTTTCTGTTCTTCCCGAAGGCAAAAAATTCAGCGCGGACGGCATAGACAAAGCTTTGAGCAACCTGCATGCCGACGGATATTTCGATCTGATATCTTCGAGCCGCGCGGGCGAAAAGATGTACGTAATCACCCTTAAAGAGAGCGGCATGAACTTCCGCCGCGCCAAAAAACAGCGCGTGCGCGACGTGTTTTATAAAATAGCCCTCGCCTTTATCGGCGCGCTCGCCACATTTATTTTCGGCATAATTTTAAAGGCAATTTCGGGCGGATAATGTTTGTTTATGCTCTTTCATCTGTTTGCGTATTTTTGCGGCGCGGTTTATGTAAACCGCGCCGCCGAAATTTTAATGTCGCAGACATTTTAAAAATAAATTAAATTTGCGACGCACGGCGCAAATGCGCGCTAACGGATTGATTTTTGGCGGCGGTAATGTTATAATTCGGCGTATGAAAAACAATGAGAGAGAAAAATTGCAGAAGGGGCTTATACGCAGGTTTGTGCCCTATTACCGCCCGCACCTTAAACTTTTTGTGACCGACATAATCTGCGCCGCGCTAATTTCGGCTTTCAACCTCATCTACCCCTATATAACGGGCGAGATTATCGACAACTACGTGCCCAACGGACTGATGAACTGGCTGCTTATAAGCGCGTTCGCCCTGCTGATATTTTATATCATAAAGGCGGGCCTCAATTACTTTTTGCAGTACTGGGGTCACATAGTGGGCGTGCGCATTCAGAAAACATTGCGCAGCGAGCTGTTTGACCACCTTGAAAAGATGCCCCTCTCCTTCTTCGACGAAAACAAGACGGGCGTTATCATGAGCAGGCTGACAAACGATCTGTTTGAAATTTCAGAGCTTGCGCACCACGGCCCCGAGGATGTGCTGCTGTCCGCAGTCACCCTCGTCGGCGCGATAGCCATAATGTTCACCTACGACGTGTGGCTGGCGCTGATACTGCTTGCGCTCGTCCCCCTCATACTCATCTACACCATTTTCATGCGCAAGCGGTTTGTCGACGTTTACGACGAGATGCGCGTAGTTCAGGGCGAAATAAACGCCGACGTGGAGAGCGCCGTTTCGGGCATTCGCGTTGCGCGCGCCTACACCGCCGAGGAGCACGAAAAGATTAAGTTCGAGCACGGGAACGACGCGTTTGCAAAGTGCAAGGGCAAGCAATACAAGGTTATGGGGCAATACTATGCCTCGATGCGCTTTCTTTTAGACTTCATGAACTTTGCCGTAATACTTATAGGCGGCGTATTCTTTTTCAACGGGCGCATAGAACCGGGCGTTTATACGGCGTTCATCATGTACGTTACGACTTTTTCCAATCCCATATGGACGCTGACGACCATTTACGAACAGATACAGCAGGGGCTGACGGGTTTCAACCGTTTTTGCAACATAATGGACAAGCCAACCGAGCCCGAAGACGCCGACGCGACCGACTGCGGCAGGCTTAACGGCGACATATGCTTTGACAACGTAAGTTTCAGCTACAAGAACGACGACAGCGCGAAGAAGGTCATTTCAGGCTTTACGTGCAAAATAGGCGCGGGCAAGACGGTCGCCCTCGTAGGCCCTTCTGGCGGGGGCAAGACGACTTTGTGCCACCTTATTCCCCGCTTTTACGAAATAGACGAAGGCAGCATTTCGATCGACGGCAAGGACATAAAGAGCGTGACGAAAAAATCGCTGCGCGAAAATATTGGCATAGTTCAGCAGGATGTTTTTCTGTTCAACGGCACTGTCAAAGAGAACATAGCCTATGGCGACTTCAACGCGAGCGACGAGCAGATCATTGAGGCTGCCAAGCGCGCCAACATACACGATTACGTGATGACACTGCCCGACGGCTACGACACCGCCGTTGGCGAGAGGGGCGTTAAACTTTCGGGCGGGCAGAAGCAGAGAATTTCTATCGCGCGCGCCTTTTTGAAAAATCCGCCCATTCTCATTTTAGACGAGGCGACGAGCGCGCTCGACAACGCCACCGAAATGCTCATTCAGGAATCGTTGAACGAGCTTTCGGAAGGCAGGACGACGATAGTCGTCGCGCACAGACTTTCAACCGTCAAAAACGCCGACGAGATAATAGTTGTGACACCCGCAGGCATAGCCGAGCGCGGCACGCACGAGCAGCTGATGGCGTTGAACGGCATTTATAAAGAATTGTACAACTATCAATTTAAGAATCTATAAAATATCATTGTTCGCGGCATATGTGGCTGTCAATTAAAAAATCACTCCCCGAAAAAGGGAGTGATTTTTTGTTTATGTCCGTAAAAAGATACGCAAACTCAGTGCTTGTTTACGAAGGCGAGCATCGCCTTGTGCATAGAATAGAGGTCTGCCTTGGAGATGATTTCGTAAGGGGCGTGCATGGAGAGCACGGGGACGCCCATGTCGAGCGTGTCGATGCCGAGGTCGGCGATGTACATGGCGACGGTGCCGCCTCCGCCTATATCGATTTTGCCGAGCTCGCCCGTCTGGTAGATGACGCCGTTATCTTCGAGCGCGTCGCGCACGTAGCCGACCATTTCGGCGGAGGCGTCGTTGGTGGACGACTTGCCGCGCGCGCCGTGGTACTTGGTTACGGACGCGCCGCAGTTGATATAGGAGGAGTTCCTCTTTTCGTAAACCGAGGCATATTCGGGGTCGAACGCCGCGCAGACGTCCGCCGAGATGCACTTTGAATTGTAGCGGACGAGAATGGGATCGGCGCCGAGGGAGCGGCTGAGGCTGTCGATTATGTCGACGATGACGCGCGACTGCATACCAGTCACGCCCTGGCTGCCCGTCTCTTCCTTGTCGGCGAAGATTGCCATTACTGTGTCCTTGCCGTCACTTTCAAAAAGGGCGGTCATTTCGGGATATGCGCACACTTTGTCGTCGTGGCCGTAAGCCGAGATGAGCGCGCGGTCGAAACCGACGTCGCGGGGCTTGCCTGCGGGGACGAAGCAAAGTTCAGAAGTCTGGAAATCGATTTCGGATATGCCGTATTTGTCGTGAAGGAGCTTCAAAACCGCCGCTTTGACGCCCTCCTTATCCTCGCAGCCGTCGGGCATCGCGCCGACGATGGCGTTGAGACTTTCGCCCGAAATAGCCTTGGCAAGTTTGAGCTCGTTCTGTTCCTGCGAAAGGTGGGGAAGAAGGTCGGTGATGTAGAAAACAGGGTCGTTTTCGTCGTCGCCGACGTTGACGGCGACGCGCTCGCCGCCGCGGAGAACGACAACGCCTTCGAGAGCGAGGGCGATTGTAGGCCACTGATACTTTTTGATGCCGCCGTAGTAGTGCGTTTTGAAGAAGGCAAGACCGCCGTCCTCGTACAAAGGATTGGGTTTAAGGTCGAGGCGGGGGCTGTCGACATGCGCAGCCATTATTTTTATGCCGCACTCAGATATATCGTTTGTGCCTATTTTGATAATGAAGATATTTTTGTCGCGGTTGATAAAGTAAAGCTTGTCGCCCGCCTTTACCTTGTCGCCGAACATATAGGGCTTGTAGCCGCGCTCTTCGCACAGCTTTTTAGCCGTGGCGCACGCGCCGCGCTCGGTCTTGGAATTGAAGAGAAAGTTTTTGTAACCTTCGGCGTAATCGAAGATGGCTTTGCGCTCAGCTTCTTCCGCCTCCTTGAAATAGTTTTTTCTGATATATTCGTATTGCATAAATAAAATCTCCTTTCGGTTTTGTATTATAACTTAACCCGCGGCAATTTGTCAACAGCAAATGTGATGATTGCGTGCGATATTAATAAAATTTTTCGATAATTCAGGCACGATTTCGTTTTACTATTTTTTATTTTTAATATATAATTATGTCGTATGGACAAAGGCAAAATAACGTCGGGACGAATTGCCGCAGACGCGCTGTTTGCGGCGCTGGGACTGATAACTTTTTTAATCGAAAGCCTCTTTCCGCCACTGTTTATACCCGGGGCGAAGATGGGTCTTTCCAACATTTTTTCGCTGTCCGCGCTCGTACTGTACGGGCCCGTCGACGCATTCGTAGTTATAGCCGTGCGCACGCTTTTGGGCTCGCTGTTTGCGGGAAATATTTCAGCGCTCCTCTACTCGTTTACGGGCGGAATGGCGGCGATGCTCGTGTCCTGGCTGCTCTTATACCTCCTCCATCCGCGAATTTCGATAATGGCGGTGAGCATTGTCGCCGCAATTGCACATAATATAGTGCAGAACCTGATGTTCGTGGTTATGTCTGGCACGGCGCTGGTATTTTCATACATGCCCTATCTTGCCCTTATCGGCGTGCTTTCAGGCGCGATCGTGGGCGCTGCGGTTCTTATAATATTCAAGAAGGTTCCCCTTTCAGTATACGAAAGAGCCATAAACGGCAGGGGAAAAAAGTAGTTTTTAAATTGTATTTTACGCGTACCCCGAAAGGGACGCGCAAAAAAATTTTTATAAAATACAGCCACCGCCGAATAACGGCGGGGCTGAGCAAATTGGAGGTTGATTTTGAAAGCTGTTAAAGGCAGAATGCTGTTCGGCGGCATTCACATCGGCGACCGCAAGAGTCTTGCGAGCGGCAAGCCGACCGAAGTCCTGCCCGAGCCTTCAAAAGTCTGCATTTCCGTGCACCAGTCGCTGGGCAGACCTGCGGCGGTATGCGTGGAAAAGGGACAGAAGGTAAAGGAAGGACAACTCATTGCCAAAGCCGACGGAGCAATTTCTTCCAACGTGTTTGCAAGCGTTGCGGGCGAAGTTACCGACATCGTAAAGATGGTGACCGCAGCCGGCGTTGAGGAGACGTTTATCGTTATATCCTCTGACGGCAGCGGTGAAAAGGATTACCTTGCCCCCCTTACAAACCCGTCGGCCAAAGAAATTATCAAGAGAATAGGCGACGCCGGCATAGTGGGTATGGGCGGCGCGGGCTTCCCCGCGGCGATAAAAGACGCGCCCAAGTGCAAGGTGGACACGCTTATTTTGAACGGCGCGGAATGTGAACCCTATTTAACCTGCGACCACAGGCTGATGATCGAGCACGCCGACGAGATTGTGCGGGGCGCGAGATATATTGCAAAGGCTTTGGGCGGCACGCAGATTATGATAGGCATAGAGCTCAACAAACCCGACGCGATAGCCGCGTTTGAACCCTACGACGACGTTAAAGTTATTGCCCTTAAAAAACGCTACCCCATGGGCAGCGAAAAGCACCTTATTTATTCGTGCACGGGAAGGGTTGTAAAGGGCGGCCAGTTGCCCGCAGACGCGGGAGTTATCGTGCATAACGTCGGCTCTGCCTTTGCCGTTTGCCAGGCGATAGAGCTGGGTAAGCCGCTTTACGAAAGAGAACTGACCGTTTCAGGCAAGGCAGTTAAAGAGCCCAAAAACCTTTGGGTCAAGACGGGCACGGCGATTGCCGACATAGTAAAATACTGCGGCGGCGAAGCCGAGAACCCCAAAAAGGTTGTAAAAGGCGGCCCCATGACGGGCACGGCGCTTAAAGGCTACGACGACTACGTTACAAAGACGACGGGCGGCGTGCTTTTGATGACGGCGGACGAAACCGACTGCCTTGAACCCACCCCCTGCCTCAACTGCGGAAAGTGTGCAGATGTTTGCCCCATGCACCTCATGCCCATGCAGACGGCGTTCTACTCCGCCGCGGGCGACTTTGACACGGCGGCGAAGCTGGGCGGCACAATGTACTGCATAGAGTGCGGCGCGTGCGAATATATATGTCCCGCAAGGCGCCCCCTCATTCAGGCGATACGCAAGACCAAAGCTGCGATGCGCGCAAATAAGAAATAAGGAGGCAGACGAAAAAATGGATAACAGCATTGTAATTTCTACACCTCCCCACGTCAAGTCGCGCAGGACGACCAAGGGCATAATGCTCGACGTCATAATCGCGCTCCTGCCCGCGACGATTGCAGGGCTGGTATTCTTCGGCTTGCCGGCGCTGGCGCTCATCGTCACTTCGGTAATTTCCGCCGTGGCGGCCGAGTTTGTTTATTACTTTATATATAACGGCGGCTTTAAAAACAAGTGCGCCGACGCGGGAAAGGTATGCGTGAGATGGTGGAAACAGTTCGACTATACGTCGGTAGTGACCGGTCTCATACTCGCGCTCATCATCCCCTCCACCGCCGCGTGGTACGAAGTACTCGTCGGCTCGGTACTGGCGATAATACTCGTTAAGATGCTGTTCGGCGGCACGGGCAGAAACCTTGTAAACCCCGCCGCGACGGGCAGAGTAATAATGTTTTTAAGCTTTTCGATCACCACTTACGTTGCGACCAACTTCGAGCCCATTCTGCTCGAAAGCCAGCTGTTCACGGGCGCCACAAACCTTTCGGGCTGGCTGCTCGGCGGCAACGCCTCGGCGCACATACAGTGGCTCGACCTCTTCCTCGGCACGGGCGTTGCAGGATGCATAGGCGAAACGTGCAAGCTTGCGCTCATCGTCGGCTACATCTACCTCGTAATAAGAAAGGTAATCAAATGGTGGCAGCCCCTTCTTTACATTGTTCTTTCGGCATTCCTTTCGGTCTGCCTTGCGGCGACCGCCGACGGCGCAACATTTGACATCTCGCTCATGGTCGACTACGCGCTTTCGGGCGGACTTATGTTCGGCGCGATATTCATGGCTACCGACTATGTAACCTCCCCCAAGGGAATCTACGGACAGATAGTTTATTACGTGCTTTTAGCGGTGCTGACGTCGCTACTCCGCTTCTACACCAAGATAGAAGTAGTTTCGTTCGTCATAATGATAATGAACCTTGTAGTTCCCCTCATCGACACGTATATCGTGCGCAGACCCTTCGGCTATGTCAGGGACAAAAAGACAAAAAAGGAGGGCAAATAAATGAATGCAAAAGAGTTTTTTAAAGGCACCGCCTTCAAATGCATAGTTGTGCTGCTTTCGATAGTCCTCATATGCGGCGTTCTTCTTACCTTTGCAAACGCGCTGTTTGCCGTCTCCGACCAGGAGAGGCTTGACAGGGCGATAGCCGACATATACGGCGAACAGGTTGAATATACCGCAGCCGAAGTTGACGAGAAATACGCCGACACCGCCGCCTACACCATTAACAGCGTGTACGTTTTACAGGGCGAGCACGAGGGCGAATACCTCGTCAGCTCTACCGGCAAGGGCGGCTACCAGAACGGCACCGTAACCAACTGGGTGGTGCTTGAAATACGCGACGGCGTTTCGGTCGTTACCAAGATAAGCCTCTCTTCAAACGAAGGACAGTCATACATCTACCAGATTACCGACAGCGTGCTCAACGAATACATCAGCCAGAGCGAGAGGGACGACTTTGAAGGTTACAGCAGCAGCCTTATAACGGGCGCGACCGTTCAGGGCACGCTCGCCGCCGTCACCAACAGTTTAAACGGCGCAAAGACCTATGTGGATTCGGTTTACTGCGGACTTGTTCAGCCCTTCGACGGATACGAATACCTTGACTACATCAACAGGAATTCGACGACGGTTGAAGTTTCGGGAACGGACGTAACCTATAATATAGTCACCAACTCCAACGGCTTTGCCGGTTCGTTTGAAATACAGATCACCGTGGGCGCAGACGGCGCTATATCGGCTTACACCATAGTCACCAACGGTTCGACAAACGGTTACGGAAGCAACATGGCGGAAATTGCCAACAACATGGTAGGCGAAACGCAGGACAGCCTTGAAACCTTCTTCAACAGCGACGACCTGCACACGGGCGCTACCCTTTCGAACACGCTGTGCGTGCAAGCAGGTTTGTTTGCAACAGCCAACTACGATCGCGCACTCGCCGATTATTCATAAGGAGGTGACGCAAAATGAACAAGTATAAAAAAATAACCTTAGACGGAATAATTTTTAACAATCCCACGTTCATGCTGGTGCTCGGCACCTGCCCCACCCTCGGACTAATTTCAAACGCCCTTTCGGCGCTTGAAATGGGACTTGCGGTAATAGTAATACTGACGCTGAGCAACATGATAATTTCGGCGCTCAGAAAACTCATACCCAACGAAGTGCGCATACCCTGCTACATCGTGGTAATCGCAACGCTCGTCACGCTCATAAGAATGGTGCTCGACAAGTTCCTGCCCGACGTTTACGACGCGCTCGGCGGATTCCTCGCCCTCATCGTGGTAAACTGCATAATCCTCGGCAGGGCCGAGGCGTTTGCCAACAAGCACACCGTTGTGGAGAGCGCGGTAGACGGCATTGCCAACGGCATAGGATTTACCATGGCGCTGACGGTTATGGGAATTATTTGCGAATTCCTCGGCAAGGGCAGCATTTTCGGCGCACAGATCATGACTTTCAGCATAGGGCTGTTCAGCACGCCCGCAGGCGCGTTCATTGTATTCGGACTTTCGATTTGTGCATTCACGGCCATAATCGACACTTTCCAGCGCGCGAGGCGCGTAAAGGCGAATAAAATCGCCCGCGAAAATCTTTTGGACGAAGGTAAAAACCTCGGGGAGGTAAATGCGTAATGGCTACTCTTATTGCAATAGTGCTCGCAGCGGTGCTGACGAACAACTTTATAACCGTAAGAACGTACGGCATCTGCCCCTTCTTAGGCGTATCCAAAAAGACCTCTTCCGCCCTCGGCATGGGCGTTGCCGTAACCGTTGTAATGACGCTTGCGACCGCCGTCACCTATCCCATTTACGAATATGTGATGGTGCCTTTGAACTTTGCGTTCCTTGAAATTATCGTATTCATCTTTATAATCGCATCCCTCGTGCAGATGCTTGAAATGATAATACGCAGGCTCTCCCCCTCCCTCTACAACGCGATGGGCGTTTATCTGCCCCTTATAACCACCAACTGCGCCGTGCTCGGCGTGTGCGAACTTGTTATAGGCGATATGTCGTCCATAATAGGCGACGTGGCGATGAACTACGGCTGGGCGGTTTTATACGCGCTTTTTGCAGGACTGGGCTTTACCCTTATAATGGTGATAATGAGCGGCATGCGCGAAAAGATGAACCGCGTAAAGGTTGCAAAGTACCTCAACGGCTTCCCCATTTCGATGGTGATGGCTTCGTTCATTTGCATGGCTTTCATGGTCTTCACCTACATTGCTTGATAAGGAGGCGCAGGAAATATGAATAATTTATTGGCTTCCCTCGGCGCGGTAACCGCCGACACATGGAAAACCGTCGGCATTGTCGCCGGAATTCTTTTGGGGCTTGCCCTTGTCATTGTTATTGCTATACTCGTCGTCGGCAAAGTATTTAAGGTGAACATGGACGAAAAGGTGACCAAAATACTTGAAAACCTTGCCGGCGCCAACTGCGGCGGCTGCGGTTGCAGCGGCTGTGCGGGATTTGCCGCAAAGCTTGCCGACGGCAGCGGCGACCTTTCCGCCTGTCACGTAACCTCGCCCGAAAAGAAGGCTGAAATTGCAAAACTTCTTGGCGTGGAACTCAAAACCGAACAGCCCGAAGTTGCCATTGTAAAGTGCAACGGCGGCGACGCAAACGCGGTCGACGCGTTTGCTTATAACGGCAATCAGACATGTGCGGCGTGCAACACTCTTTTCGACGGCAACAAGGTGTGCAAATATGCCTGCCTCGGCTGCGGCGACTGCAAAAACGTATGCCCCGAAAACGCGATATCTGTTGAAGGACGAATTGCAAAAGTTGACCCCGACAAGTGCATAAACTGCGGTGCGTGCATTCTTGCCTGCCCTAAACACATAATAGAGCGCATACCCGCTAAGGCTCCCGTTTACGTCGCCTGCTCCTCTCACTGCAAGGCAAAAGAGGTCATGGACGCGTGCAAGGTGGGCTGTATAGGCTGCGGCGCGTGCGCGAGAAAGTGCCCCCACGGCGCAATAACCATGGTAGACAACCTGCCCGTATTCGACTATGACAAATGTACGGGTTGCAAGACCTGTGTTGCAGTCTGCCCCAGACATATTATTCTTGAAAGATAACTTACGGGTCTATAAAACACCCGTCCGCAACTGCGGGCGGGTGTTTTTTATTGCTTATGGCATTTTGACCAAGTGAGCAACGCGAACGCGTGGAGAAATCTATTCCTT
>DVHK01000019.1 GCA_018712135.1 Candidatus Coproplasma avicola
TTATCACTATACCCTGTCCCTCTTGCGGACAGCTTTTATTAATTATGTCATTTCGACTAAGTGACCGAAGGAAACGCATGGAGAAATCTCGCCTTATTGATAGATTTCTCCGCTCGCTTACGCTCGGTCGAAATGACAAAACTGAGTCATTATGCCGTACTTGGTCGAAATAAAAGGGTAGTACGATGTACAACAGATAAATTGCGGTAAAGTATGTAAACCCTGACGGCTCGCCTGAACAAAGGTGCGCCACCTCCCCTTTTCAAGGGAAGCTTGTCTGCGGCTGTATTTTTCGCGCCGAAGGTGCACTCATACTCACTTAAACTTGCAGCGAAGCTGTGCATTTCACACCGCATTACAATATGTCATTTTTATGTGACGAACCGGGGCGGTATTTGACAAAAACAGCTTGCCGTTTTTACTTCATATGCAAAAGCATATTTCACCATCTGTGTTACAGCGGTTTTTTACGCTCCAATCCCCTGCCGCGCGGATATTTAGGCGGAGTGGGGGCAACTTTTTCAATAACTACGAGCGAACGCCTTTCGCCGTATAACTCAAATTTATCGACCTTCTTTATGCGCCCGCCCAGAATTTTAACGGCGTTTTCCGCCTCGGCGACCTCTTCGCCGCAGTCACCCTTGTATGCGACAAAAACCCCGCCGACTTTGACGAACGGCAGACAATATTCACACAGAGTGTTGAGCCGCGCAACCGCCCGCGCCACGGCGGCGTCGAATTTTTCTCTCAACAATTTGTCGCGCGCACCCTCTTCGGCGCGTATGTTCATAACTTTTACGCCTTCAAAATTGAAGTTATCGACAACCGCCTGCAAATAACTGCACTTTTTTCCCGTGCTTTCAATGAGCGTGAACGATAAATCCTTCCTTACAATCTTCAAAGGCAAAGACGGAAATCCGCCGCCCGAACCTATCTCGCAGACGGCGGCGTTTTTTTCAAAATAACCCTCTCCGACCACGCTGTCGAGAAAATGTTTGTTAAAAACATCTTCTTTTTGCGTTATTGAAGTTAAATTATACATTTTATTGTACTGTATCAGCATTTCGTAGAGCTTTTCAAATTCTTCTTTGTGCTGACCGCAGACAAGTTCTTTATAATATTTTTCATCCATATCCGAAATACATTATAACACATTGCGCGGCGCGTTTCAACGATTATTTTTATAAACATCAAAGTTATCAACAAAAAATTTTTTATGGTACAATTGTCTACAACCCTTTAAATTATGTTTTTAATAACAAATACGCCATCCGCGGACTTCTAATGTCGATAACGCGGTTATCAACTTATGCCCTTTTTGTCAACAATTTTACAAACATCATTTTGCCTGTTTTTGAACATCAAAATGCGCTCAATTTTGTTGCGTTTTTGCGCGTTTTTTGCTATTATATGAGTGTAATTCTTTAATTTTTAAGACGGGGCGAAAAAATTATCAACATTTCAACCGCCCCTACTATTAATTATACTATCAATTTTCAATAAAATAATAAAAAACATTGCGCCGCATTTCGGCGCGGGGACAAAAAATTCATGAAACTTGTTTGCGAAGGTATAAATTTATCAGAGGCAGTGCTCAAAGTAGTAAAGGCGTGCGCGGGGAAGACTACCGTTCCCGTAATGGAGTGCATAAAGCTTTCCGCCCGCAACGACAGCCTCACCCTGACCGCCACCGACGGCGAAATTTCCATACAGAAAAAAATCAAGGCGGAAATTTACGAAGAGGGAGACATCTGCGTTCCCGGCAGATATTTTTCCGACTTCATAAAAAAGCTCGAAGGCGAACAGATAACCCTGTCGGTCGAAGATAAGATGATGGAAATAACCTATGCCGACAGCCAGACCGCCATGCAGGTTCTGCCTGCCGACGATTTTCCCAAGGTAGACACCGATATAGATGAAAACAGCGTCGTCATCGCCACGGACGAGCTTAAAAAACTCATTACCTCTACGTCGTTCTGCTGCGCCACCGACGATTCGCGCCCCATTCTTAAAGGCTGCCAGATAGTCATTTCGGGCGACAATATATGCGTCACCGCGCTCGACGGCTTCCGCCTCGCCACCGCCAACGGCAAGGTGGTATCTTCGACCGCGCAGAATATGGAGATAATCTGCCCCGCAAGGACGCTCAACGAAATAGAAAAAATGCTGCCCGCGGGCGAGGGCAACACCGAAATAAAGTTGCAGCGCGGGCTTCTGCTCGTCTGCGTGGACGACACCGTGCTGACATCCCGCCTCTATAACGGCGACTTTATTAAAAAGGACAACATAATACCCAAATCTTTCCAGACGATAGTAAAGGTAGACAGAAATCTTTTAAAGGCTTCGATAGAGCGCGCCGCAATTCTCGTGCGCAACGACAAAAACAGCCTTATAATATTTGATATTTCGTCCGACAAGATTGAAATCACCTCAAATTCTGAGATAGGCAACGTTCAGGAGCCCGTAAAAGCGAGCGCCGAGGGCAAGGATTTGAAGATAGCCATGAATTCAAAATTCATAATCGACGCCATAAACGCGCTCAACGAAGAACAGGTCGTGCTCTCTTTCAACAACAACGTTCAGCCCTTTATCTGCCAGAACGAGGGCGCAAAGGACAGTTTATATTTAATTTTACCCGTAAGGACAAGCAATATTGCTTGACACGCTTTAATTAAAAAAATATAATGATAGAGTGTAATTTCCGCCTTTAACGGCGGCGGGGCGGGTGTGCCGCCGCGTTTTAAAGATAAAAATACTAAAAATAACGGAGAACGACAATGAAAAGGACTTATCAACCCAAAAAGAGACAGAGAAGCAAGGTTCACGGTTTCAGAAAGAGAATGGCTACCACCGCCGGCAGAAAGGTTCTGAAAAGGCGCAGAAACAAGGGTCGCAAAAAGATCAGCGCTTAACCGCTGCGCGGAAGGCGCGGTATGCGATATACAAGACTAAAAAAGAATACCGACTTTCAGAAACTTTTCAAGAGGGGAAAAAGGGTTTTTTCCCCTCACATTACACTACTTTACGCTCCCTCTCGCACACAGATAATGGGCATTGCCCTGTCTAAAAAGCACGGCAAGGCGGTGCGGCGCAACCGCATAAAGCGCGTCATCCGCGCCGCTTACGACAATACCGTCGTAAATCTCGGCTGCTGTTATTCGGTCGTCGTCATGCCCAAAGCGGACGTGGAGATAACTTACGGTATGATGGAAAGGGAACTTTTGTCATGCTTCAAAAGAATGAATGCGGCAAGCCAAAAATCGCCGGACTGATTGCTTTTTTGCGCCGCTATGTGTTCAGACCGTATATAAAGATGGCGCTCATGCGCCTTATAATACTCTACCAACGCACGCTTTCGCGGCATACCTGTCTGTATGAGCCTACGTGCTCGGAATACATGCTGCGCTGCCTGAATAACGTTGGCGTCGTTGCGGGGATTGTTTTAGGATGCTGGCGGCTGCTCCGCTGCAATCCTTTTTCAAAGGGAGGGTACGATCCCGCTCCCGAAAATTTTTTCAAAGTGAGATGGGTTTACTGAACCCGCAAGTTTATTAAATGGAATTATTAGCGATTTCACAGGGCGTTTTAGGTTACGGCGTAAAGCTCATCCCCGAAATTTCCTTGAACTGGATAGGCATAGTCATTCAGTGGCTCATCGAGGGCATAGGCATAACGGGCGTGGGCATAATAGTGTTTACGCTCATCTTAAAGACCATCGTCCTCCCGCTCGACATCTATTCGAGAATCAAAACTAAAAAGCAGTCGCTCGTCATGGACAAGATGAGACCGCAGATGGAAAAACTGCAAAAGCAGTACGCCAACGACAAGGGGCTGTATCAGCAGAAAGTAATGGAGCTGCAAAAAAAGAACGGCTACTCCATGTTCGGCGCCTGTCTGCCCATGATCGTGTCGCTGATCATATTCCTCATCGTCTTAAACGCGTTCTCAACCTATTCGCAGTACGCCACTTTGCAGAGTTATAACGACATGGTAAACTCATACAACGGCGTCGTTGAAGCGTATGTATACGACGAGCAGTCCAACCCCGACGGCTTTTTGCACGAAACGACTTTAAGCGACGGTTCGGTAGATTATTACGTCGATTTTTCGGCGTTCGCAAACGAATATGTCCGCACCAATAACGGCGGCGAGGCAATGACGGAGGAGCAGGTCTATTCTGCCCTCATGCAGGAATACCGTGAAGAGACGGGCACCGTAATCGCCGACGGAATAGAAAACAGCGCCGACGAGGACACCCGCGAAGAGGTTCGCTTAACGCTCGTATCATACTATATCGACGGCTACGCCGCGCAGAAGGTCGCGGACGATTATCAGCCCAACAATTTCCTGTGGGTAAAAAATATCTGGTATCCCGATTCTATGCTCAACCGCGAAATACCCGACTTTGCGGGCTTCCGCTCAACCGTTGCATCGGCTAACGTCGACGACAGTTACGAGGAATCGTATAACAAGGTTACGGCAAATTTAACCCAGCAGAAACAAAATTACAACGGCTATTTCATATTGATAGTAATTTCTATCGGCGTAATGCTGTTGCAGCAGTTCATTTCCATGCGCTCAAACAAGGCGGCTAACGAACTCGGCACGGTCGACGGTTCCGCCCAGCGCACCACAAAGTGGATGATGATTTTAATGCCCATCATGTACGGTTTCTTCGCTTTCATGTACTCTTCGGCATTCTCTATCTACATGATTACCAACACCACATATTCGATTATCATGTCGCTGATTATAAACAAGGCGATGACCGTGTGGTTTGAAAAAAAGGAAGAGCAGGCCGAGCACATCAGAATGAGAAAGGGTAAATAAAATGCCGTTAATGTCCCCGCCGAGCAATCGGCGGGCGACGGATTTTTAAACAGAAATCAATTAATAAAGCGCAGGCGCTCATAATGCGCCTAAAAATTGTGCGCCATAAGGAGAAATTATGGATACAAACAACATCTTCACCGGAAGAACGGTGGAAGAAGCCGTAGAAAGCGGACTCGCCGCACTCGGCATTTCAATGGAAGAAGCGCAGGTAACAATTCTCGACGAAGGTAAAAAGGGTATCTTCGGTCTTGGGGGAACAAAGGCAAGGGTGTGCGTAGAAAAGCGCGCCTCCGACGGCGAGCGCGCCGCAAAATTCATCGACGGTTTATTTGAGCTTTTAAAAATCAACGCCGTATCCGAAATAGTTGCCGACGGTGAAAAGGTTGAAATCAATGTTCAGACAGTAAATTCCCATCAGGTGATAGGTCACCACGGCGAAGTGCTCGACGCTATTCAGACGATAGCCGGCGCCGTTGCAAATATCGGCAACGAACAGTATAAAAAGGTAGTCGTCGACTGCGAAAACTACCGCGAAACCCGCCGCAAAACGCTTACCGCCCTCGCAGAAAAGCTCGCCAAAAAGGCGGTGGAAAAGGGCAGAAAATATAAGCTCGAACCCATGAACCCCTACGAGCGCAGAATAATTCATTCGGCTCTCGCCGACAGGGAAGACGTAAAAACATCGAGCGAAGGCGACGAACCCAACAGGTACGTAGTCATCATCCCCAACAATTTAAAGCCCTTCGAGCGCCGCAGAAACAACGACAGAAGATTTTCGGGCAATCGTTCGGGCGACAGGGGCAGAAGATTCTCTTCCGATAAATTCTCGTCCGACCGCCGCGGCGGCAGGGACAGGGGCGAACGCTCTTCGGCTCCCCGCGCTGCGCGCCCCGCAAGGGCTAAAAGGGAAATCCGCTTCGGCACTTTCCTCGGCAACAGCGGAGCAGGCAAGACGGAAGAAACAACAACTTCAACCCCGTCCACCGAAGAATAATTTTTTGTGGTAAGCGCCCCTTTTGTCATTTCGACCAAAGGCGCGAAGCGCCGAAGTGGAGAAATCTATCGGTAAAGTGAAATATGCCTTCTCACACAGCGCAAGGACGACGCTGTGTTCGGTCACCGCTCGGGCAACCTGATGCCCTCGCTCACCTCGCAAGGCAAAACAGCACACTGTGCTGTTTTGAGGAAACCTTGCTCGCCATGTGAAATAAAAACGGCAAGCCGTTTTTGTGAAATACCGC
>DVHK01000122.1 GCA_018712135.1 Candidatus Coproplasma avicola
TGCGGTCAGCAGCCTCAGCACAGTGAATTGCCGCGACTATATAATATGTGGGCTATTTAAGGTCGCGGCAAGAGCGCGTGGCGCTCAAACTAACGGCAAGTCGCAGCCGCGCAAGGCGAGATTTGCGTTAACTAGTTGCTTGTTCTGAACACATCGATTATGCGCTTATCCTTTTTTAAATGGTTTATTAAAACTTCAAGGTCTGAGCGCTTATTTAATTTGACGTTTATGTCGAAATGCGCCTTGCCGTCCTTGCCGACGCGCCCGTTTATCTGGGTCATGGTCAGCTGCATCTGCGCAATTTCCGACGTGATGAACGCAGTAATTCCGCTGTCGTCGGTGGCGAGAATTTTAATGCCCGCGACGAAACCTTTTTCGGTCTGCCCCGTCCATTCGGCGGGCTGTATGCGGTCGGATTCGAGCTCCTTTAAGTTAGGGCAGTCGGCGCGATGGACGATTACGCCCCTGCCGCGCGACACAAAGCCGACTATTTTATCGCCCGGGACGGGGTTGCAGCAATGCGCAAAGCGAACCAAAAGCCCCGCCATATTCTTGATTGTAACCGACCCAGACGGCGTGTGGTTGAGCTTTTCGACGTCGATTGCGCCGACGGGCTTGGGGATTTCTTTTTTGTAATAATCTATAAGTTTGTAGATTATCTGATTTACGCTGACGGCGCCGTAGCCGACGGACGCCATCATTTCGTCGACGTTAGCAAAGACGAGCTTATTTGAAAGCTTTTTGAAGGATTCTTCGGTCAACAGGTCGTTGAGGTTGTAGCCGCGGCGCTTTGCCTCCGCCTCCAACATGGCGCGACCCGTTTTGGCGTTCTCTTCCTTCATTTCCTTTTTGAAGAACTGCCTTATTTTTGCCTTTGCCGAACCCGATTTTACGAATTTGAGCCAATCCCACGAGGGACCCTTTGTCGTAGTTGAAGTTAAAACTTCGACAACGTCGCCCGTCCTTAAAGTTGAATTGAGTGGAACAATTTTGCCGTTTACCTTTGCGCCCACGCATTTATTGCCGACTTCAGAGTGAATTGCATATGCAAAGTCGACGGGCGTAGACGCGGGCGGGAGGGAAATCACCTTGCCGTGCGGGGTAAAAACGAGCAGTTCATTGGAATAGAGGTCGTTTTTTAAACTGTCGACAAATTCCTTGGAATCGTTTAATGAACCCTGCCAGTCCATTACGTCGCGTATCCAGCTTAAACGCTGGTCAAAGTTGGTTTCGCCCGACTTCTGCTCCTTATACTTCCAGTGGGCGGCGATGCCGTACTCCGCCATTTTGTGCATTTCGAAGGTGCGTATCTGAATTTCAAAATACTGACCGAAGTTAGTCACGACCGTGGTGTGCAGGGACTGATACATGTTGCGCTTGGGGGTGGCGATGTAGTCCTTTATTCTGCCGGGCACGGGCTTCCAGCGCTTGTGGATTTTTCCGAGGACTTCGTAACATTCCTCGGTGGTGTTCACGATGACACGCACGGCGGTCAAATCGTAAATCTGGTCGAGGGTAAGCCCCTTGTTCTTCATCTTGCGATATATGGAATAAAAGTGCTTGGGACGCCCGAAAACTTCGCCCTGAATGTTGTCTTCCTTTAACATCTCCTGCAACTGGGCGACGACGAGGTCGACAAAGTTCTGCCTTTCCTCCAAACGCTGATGAATGTTGGCGGTGAGATATTCGTAGGCTTCGGGATCGAGGTATTTCAGACACAGGTCTTCAAGTTCGCACTTTATCTGCGAAATACCCAATCTGCCTGCGAGCGGGGTGAATATGTCGAGAGTTTCGCGCGCGATGCGCTGCTGGCGCTCCTGCGACAGGAAGTTTAAAGAGCGCATGTTGTGGAGGCGGTCGGCGAGCTTTATGATGATTACGCGCACGTCGTTAGCCATAGCGACGAAAATTTTGCGGAAATTTTCGGCGTCCTCCTCCTCGCGCGTCTGAAAGCGTATTTTATCGAGTTTGGTGACGCCCTCGACGAGGGTAAGAATTTCGTCGCCGAAATTCTTCTTTATGTCCTCAGCCGTGGCGGGGGTGTCCTCTATTACGTCATGCAGAAAAGCCGCGGCGACGGACGGAGTGTCCATGCCGAGGTCGATGAGTATTTCGGCGACGGCGCACGGGTGGGTGAAATAGGGTTCGCCCGAGGCGCGTTTCTGGTTTTTGTGCATCTCCTCGGCGTAGTGATACGCCTTTAACAGGAGCTGCCGGTCGGCTTCGCCATAATTTTCGTTAATTTTATCTAAAACTGTTTTCATAAATAGTTCACAAAAGTCTTGTCTGGCGACGACTGCGACTTTTCGTGATTTTAAGGAGCTCTGCTCCTCTTGCCGCGACCTTATAAATAGCACTCTTATTTTTATAGTCGCGGCAATTCACCACGGTGAGCCGCAAGTATGCGCAAATTGGGTTGTGCTGCACGAAAGCGTGGTTTCGCTTGCACCGTTAATTATTATATCTCACAAAAATTATGCGCTGACTCGTCGGCACAAATGCCTGTTTCAGGCAAGCCATGCATAGCACGCCTTGCCCTTTTAAGGCATTGCGCTTCTCGGGGCGTCGTAAGGGCACCGCCACCCTCGGTCACCGCAAACGCGGGACGTAGGCGTTTGCTCACCTCGTGCAGCAAAACAGTGGGTGACCACTGTTTTGGCAATTCTGCACTCGCCCTCTTTCGCGCAAAAGCCACGGTTTTGCGCGAGATATTATTATTTCACGCCAACAGCGCATAATTTTACATCAACGCAACCTGCAAGGTTGCATTTCACGCGCCCGCGAACACTTTTTATCCGCATAACAAAAGGCGCATTTCACGAATACCGCAGGTATTCATTTCATAAACGCCGCAGGCGTTTATTTCGCAGCGGCATATATGCCGCTATTTC
>DVHK01000123.1 GCA_018712135.1 Candidatus Coproplasma avicola
AACCATATTATAATATTATTTTTTACTATAATATTGCTTTTCTGCTGCGATAAACTTATTCCGCAGGCTGGTCGGCAGTCTGGGTTGTAAGATAACCGCTTTGAGCGAGGTCGGAAAGGAATTGCCCCTCATCGGTATAGCCGAGCGCCGAAATTACCGACGCAACGGCGCCGCCCGCCGCCGAGACGTCTACCGTCGTTCCGGGGTTATTGTTGGTAAGATTGACCGTTGCATTTACCAAGCCAAACATGGAGACAGTAGCATCCATTGACGTGATTACCATATTGTCGCCGTTTTCGCCGCGCGACAACGTTATATCTGCCGTACTGGCGCCCGTAAGACCGAGCATTTTGGCGATGTCGAGCGAAATATTGTAACCTTCCTCCGAAGCTTCGATTTTGGTAAGCATATCGCGTATGTCGCCCACTTCTCCGCCCATAAACATCCCGAACAGACCTGAAAGAGCCGTAAGTTGTTCCTGATTGATGTTGAGCGCGAAGTACAGCTGATTTGCAATGTCGGACGCGAAATAGTCGAGAGTCATGGCGCGGCTTTCGGTAACTTCCGCCTCCTCTGCAATCTGCGTTCTGGTTATATATACGTTTCCGCCGCTGACAACCACGGTAGAGCGGGACTGACCGAAGAATATACCGAGAGCACCCTCACCGCCGACGGATATATCGACAATGACAGCGAGGTCGCCGTCATCGCCGAGACCGATTTTTGCAGAGATGTCGACGTCGGCAATGGATGCGCCAAGCATATCCGCATCTGCCGTAATGGTTATATCGAAGCCCGTGAGCACCTGAGCTATCGTGTTGCCGAGGTCATCGGCGAGGGTGACGAGGAAGGAAAGGTCGAGATAGTTTTCCTCATCCGCGGGAGCCGAAATTACAGGCGAATTGTTCTTAGCTGCGGTTAACGACGCGCCGAGCGTTCCGCCGTTAATTTCCAGACCCGAGAGAGTGACGGTGTTGTTGCCGTCCTCGTCGCGACCGGCGACAAGCGAGCCGTTTGATGCAGCGCGGTTGTCTGCGGCAAAGTTGCCCGAAAGGGGAATTGCGCCTATAATCGACTGAATATTGTCGGTATCCACGCCGAACAGTTCGAGCAGGGGCAGAAGCTGATCTATTACATCCGATAGATTTTGTGTGGTAATCTTTACGCGGAGGGCGTTTTCGGCATCCATAGACTTTAAGGAATAGCTTGCGTAGAGCACGCCGTCCTTATAGATAACGTGGATGTAATGCGAGCCTGTAACTACGCGCTCGCCGACGGTGCCGTCTTCGGCGGTTTCATAGCCGTATTCGATTATCGAAGCGGAGATGTCGGCGGCTATCTGATAATCTTCGGACGTACCCGAAATAGACATATCGGCATCGACGCTTATATCCTGCAAATCGGACGAATACTGCGCGGAAGCGCTGAATGTGCCGGTAGTTATGAAATTGAATATGTCGCCGGCGATGGGCGTGAGGTCAGCCGCCGAGTTCTTATCGGGTTCGGAGAGCATGACGCTGTGACTTGTGGGCGCGAGGCTTATGGATGCGGTGATTCCGTCCGACTCGGTTGTGCTCTCTATGCCGACGAGCGAAACGACGCCGTCCGAAACGGTCATCGATACCGTTACGGGAATATCTATGCCCGCCGCAGAGAAGCGACCGGTCACGGTTACTTTATTGCCGTCAACCGTGCAGCTGTCGCCGATGAGCGCCATGGAGATTTCTCTGCCGCCGTCGGTGAGGTCGATTTTACCGTTTATGCCGCCGTATGTAATGTACAGAATACCGTCGTCATAAGTGAGCTGAACGCCCTCGATGAGAAGATATGCATCGGTTATATTCTGCGTACTTTCGCCGAGCAAGCGCACATAACCGTGAATGGAAATGTCGCCTATGCTTGCGTTCATTTCGAGCAGTCCCCTGCCGCCGAGCATGGAGGCAAAAGCCGAATCGAGGTATTGCTGTGCGGTAATCTGCTCCTCGGTGCCGCCCTCGTCGTATTTTGCGAAATAGTTTTCGTATGCGGAGACGTCTACGTCGGACTGCTCATACGAGAACGTCGTTGTGGAAGTGCCTACGACGTTGGCGGTGATTATGCCCTTGTGCGAGAGGTAAGATTCCTCCGTAGAATAGGACAGAACCGTCCAGTCGGGGGTAAAGTTTATGGTAATGCGGACATAGTCGAACTCGGGAAGAGCCGAAAGTTCGCCCATGGTGACCATCTGCTTTTTGTAGTAATAAGCAGCGTCGTTTTCACCGCTGACCGAAAGATTGAGCGTGACTGAATAGTTTTCGCCGTCCTTTGTAAGTTCGGAAGCCGAAAGAACGGTGTCCTCGTTTATGACGAAATCGGAAAATTCGGTAGCCCAGAGGCCGTAGCGCTCCTCGTACTGCGCCTCTGTGAGCGTTTCGGAGGGCGCGCCGTCCGACCACGCGGTGTCGAGCCCGTCCCAGTCGGCGGAGTTTGTCGATGCCGCGCCGCGGATTATTACCTTGCGGTCGCCGTAATACTTCTGCATAGCCTTAGAGGGCGCGAGCGACGAACTGTTGGTGCTTATTGTAGATGTAATGAGGATGCCGTCGCTGTAATCCTTGCTGCCCACAACATTCTGCGTTACGCTGATAAAGCCGAGCGTGGTTGCGCTTGCCGTGTTTACGTTTTCGCTGTGGTAGTATTCGCGCGAGGCAAGTTTGCCTATTACATAGCTTACGTTTTCGAGTGCTTCATAATCCTCGGGCGTGGTGCCGTCCTGAGGGGGTTGATTGCTGGCCGAAGGGCTTTCGGGGCGGTATGTCGGGGTCTGTGCGTCATCGGCGCAGCCTGCGACGAGCGCGAGCGACATAACGAGCGCGAGCAATACAGCCAGCACGGCGGCGAACAGCCACCGCTTTCCTGTTTTTTGCATTATATCTCTCCTCCTTTATAATAATGCCATATATTAACAACAAAAGAGATAATATAGCCCCAAGGTAAATTGACCATAAACTTAAAGTAAATTAGTTATAAACTTGAAAACAGGCAAAAAAATAACGGCGCGCCGCAGATGACGGAATACCCGTCCTCTGCGGCGCGCATGAGCATAATGCGAATATATGCGGCAAGAAAAAGGATACCCGAATAACTTCGGATATCCCGTAAAAATTATCTCTTTGAGAACTGAGGTGCACGGCGCGCTTTTTTGAGACCGTACTTCTTTCTTTCCTTGACGCGGGGGTCGCGGGTCAGGAAACCTTCCTTTTTCAATGCGGCGCGGCTGTCGGGCTCCGCCTGAAGGAGTGCGCGGGCAATGCCGAGACGGATGGCGTTTGCCTGGCCGGTATAACCGCCGCCATATACGTTGATCATTACGTCGTACTTACCCTCTGCACCCAGGAGAGCTAAGGGCTGCTTTACGACATACTGTAAAACCGACTGGGGGAAGTAATCTTCAAAAGTTCTGTCGTTGATGACAATAGTTCCCGTGCCTGCGGGAATGAGGCGGACGCGGGCGATAGCCTTCTTTCTTCTGCCCGTTCCCCAGAATTGCAATTTTTTCTTTAAATTTGCCTTTGCCATAATAATACTTTAACCCCTTTTAAAATAATTTAAGCTGCTCGGGCTTCTGTGCGGCGTGGTTGTGTTCTGCGCCCTTGTATACCCTTAACTTCTTTATCATATCCCTGCCGAGAGAATTCTTGGGCAACATGCCCCTGACTGCCTCGTAAACGGCGAGATCGCTCTTTTCGGCAAGCATCTTTTTGTAAGATACTTCCTTCAAGCCGCCGATATAGCCGGTATGATAACGGTAGTACTTGTCGGTAAGCTTTTTGCCGGTGAGGACTACCTTGTCGGTGTTTATTACTATTACAAAGTCACCCGTATCGACGTTGGGCGTGAACGTGGGCTTGTTTTTACCGCGAAGGATTGCGGCGACTTTGGATGCAAGTCTTCCCAAAGGAACGCCGGCGGCATCGACAACGTACCACTTTCTTTCAACTGTCTGGGCATTTGCCATATAGGTTTTCATTGTGTTCTCCTTGACTTATTCTCTTAAAAACTTGTGTGTTTTCCGTAATTTCGTCGCTCTTTTTTCAATGTAAAACTATTTTATTATTAAATGAAATTTATGTCAAGCCGTTTTATGTTGCGTTTTCAAAGTTTTTTTAAAATTTAAAAATTATTTTTTCGCGTTTTTTTTGATTGTTTTGTACAAAAAAATACAGTTATCGATTATGGATATGCGCGGGCGGCAAAAGCGGCGGTTTTTGCCGCCCGCCCCCTCCTTCCTCATAAAAATAAAAAATGTTTCCCCCCCCCATATTGACAACGCGCCTGCACTTTGTTATAATACATATAAAGCTTGACCGCTTTCCGCGGGAAAAGACTTTCAGGAGGAAAGATGAGAAGGAAGATATCTGCATTGCTTGCAGTTTTGCTGTGCTCGCTCGGCGCGGCGCTGACAGCGGCGTGCAACTCTGCACCCATCGCCGGAGGGCAGAACCCTGACGAACAGCCCGACAACGGCATGAACGCCGTATGTCCCGATTTTGAGGTTGAAATATTAGGCGAATACGAGGACGACGAAGAACCCGAAATTTACTGCCCCGTGAACACCCGCGGAAAAATAACCGTGCTCAACTTCTGGGGAGTGTGGATTGAAGATTCCTTGACCGAACTGCCCGCATTTTACGAAGTCGCGCAGCAGAATGCCGATACGGTAGCGCTTGTGGCAATACATTCTGCGGAATATACCGTTCCCTCCAAAGACGACGAAGACGAGCTGACGGTATACGAAAGCATAGTAGAAAAAGGCTGGGACAAATGGAACGTGACCTTTGCCCAGGACGCAGAACAGAAAAACGGTCTGTCGGCTTACGACCTTTTGGGCGGACTTGGTACATACCCCATGACCGTCATACTCAACGAAGAGGGCCTTATATCATATAAAAGAATGGGCATAACCTCCGCCGAACAGTTGCAGGCGATGATAGGCACCCTGCTGTGACTAATAAATTTTAAAGCATAAAAACAGCGCACTGCGCCCACTAATTTGAAACCGCATAAAACTCATTTGCAATGATACCGCCGCGCGGCTTTTTAAGCCGCGCGGCGGTATGCGTTTTCAATGTGATTTAAACGAGCATGCTAAGTGCTGCCATCAACAGTAAAAGGCCAAAAAACCACACGGTGGGAAACAGACTTTGCCGGACAGAAATTGTTCTGTCACCGATAAATCTGATAATGCAATTATATTCTTCGCCGCGGAATATTCCATTTATGCCCGACTTATCCCTTATAACTTCGCCCCGACAATGCCCCCCCAACAAAAGTTGCGGATAAATTATTATTTAAGCCCCGCGCGGCGA
>DVHK01000020.1 GCA_018712135.1 Candidatus Coproplasma avicola
TTGGCATAGCCGTAATAAGCTATCGGACAGTTGGCGCATTTCACAGCCACGGAGTGGCTTTTTCACGCACACGAACGTGTGCATTTCGCGCGGGCAAAGCCCGCATTATACTTGCTCCCACGTCGTCTTTACAAACTCTATCGCAGGCACAATATCCTCGCCCGTGGTGCCCTCCAAAACGAGGACGGCGTCGCCGTCGTAAGCCTTTATCTTGCGGAGTATGGCGGGGTAATCGAACATGCCCTTGCCGGGCGCGACCTGCTTTATTTTGCCGTCCGCCACGACGAAATCCTTCATGTGGAACACGACTATCCTGCCCGCGAATGTTGCAAGCCCTTCGTCCAAAATATCCATATAATTTTGGTAGTTGGACATATCGAGGTAGTTATACAGGTCAAAAATTACCCTTACGTTGGGGCGATTTATGCCGTCGACGGCGCGCTTCAACTGCTTTACGCAGTAGCAGCAGTGCCCCGCGGCGCCCTCCATACCTATGTTGACGCCGTACCCCGCGGCGCAGTCGGCGAGTTCTGTAAAGGTTTGTATAACCGTTTGCAGCGCCTCTTCGGTGCGGTTGAGGGGATTATACGTCCACTTGTCGTCGTTGAACGAACCCGTTTCGCTGCCGACTATATTCGCTCCAAGCGTCTTTGCGTACTTTAAATAGTCCTTGAACGCCGCCTTGCAGTCGGCAACTTTTTGCTTGTCGGAATGGACGGGATTGAAGTAGGCGCCGATCAGGGGAACGGAGATACCCGCCCCCTTCAACGCGCCGCCTATGCCTTCGGCAATTTCGCCCGTGAGCGAGCCGGGGAGCTGTTTGACCTCGTCCATAAACTTATACACGACGAGCTGAAAGGCGTCTATTTTATACTGTCGGGCGCGGGATATTACGCCGTCAATGCCCTTTGCGCCGAGGTCGTGGGTGCGGAAAGCTATATTCATTATCTCTGAACGCGACCCGAGCCGTCGCCGCCTGCGAGGGCTTCGACTTCCTTGCGGGAGACGAGGTTGAAGTCGCCGGGGATAGTGTGTTTGAGCGCGGACGCAGCTACGCCGAATTCAAGGGCAGCCTTGAAGTCCTTGCCGTCGAGGAAACCGCATATTACGCCGCCCGCGAACGAGTCGCCGCCGCCGACGCGGTCGACGATGGGGTGAATATTGTATGATTTGGAATGATAGAACTCCTTTGTCTCTGCCGAATATATGCACGCCGACCAGCCGTTATCCGAAGCCGAGTGCGAAACGCGCAGGGAAGAAATTGCGTATTTGAAGCCGAACTTGGCGACCATCTGTTCAAAGATGGACTTATAGCCTGCGAGTTCGAGTTCGCCGCTCGTGACGTCCGTCTTGCCGGGCTTGAAGCCTAAAACGAGTTCGGCGTCCTCCTCATTGCCGATGCAGACGTCGACATATTTCATGAGAGCGGTCATTACCTTTTGAGCCTTTTCGCTCGACCACAGTTTTTTGCGGAAGTTGAGGTCGACGGATACGGTTACGCCGTGCTTTTTAGCGGCCTTTAACGCCTCTTCGGTGAGCGCTGCGGCGCTGTCCGAAAGGGCGGGGGTTATGCCCGTGAAGTGGAACCAGTCGGCGCCCTCGAAGATTGCGTCGAAGTCGAAATCCTTGGCGGCAGCCGTGGAGATCGAGGAGTGAGCCCTGTCGTAAACGACCTTGGAGGGGCGCATGGACGAACCCGTTTCGAGGTAATATATGCCCAGTCTTTCGCCGCATCTTGCGATATGGTCGGTCTGAACGTTGTATTTGCGGAGGGCGGCTACTGCGCACTCGCCGAGTTCATTGTCGGGAACGGCGGTTACGAATTCAGCCTTGTGTCCGTAGTTGGCGCAGGACACCGCGACGTTGGCTTCGCCGCCGCCGTAGTTGATGTCGAACTCGTCTGCCTGAATGAATTTTTCATTGTTGGGGGTGGAAAGGCGGAGCATGATCTCGCCCATGGTTACTATTTTTTTCATTTTTTAACTCCAAAATAATATTTATATTTGATTTAATTTTATATTTAGCCCGTGAAATGCAAACTGCGTTTGCGCGAAATGGCTACGCCGTGAAATGCCGCAATATCATTGTCCGTCGCTGCCATTGTCATTTCGAGCGTGAGCCGAGAAATCACCTGGCTTTTGGCGTATTTCACAGCGGCATATATGCCGCTATTTCACGCGGCGAATAGCCGCATTTCACATTTTAATACTTAATACGTTGGGCTTTGTGTTCAGAAGCGAGCAAGACAAGGAGGGCGCGGATTGACCCGACGGGAGCTTACAATGACGTAAGTGACCGAGGGCGAACGCAAGCCCGACACCGTATTGCGACGCTTATGAACGCAAATTATCGGCTGTTATTTTTTAAGCACCAGATGCACTGCAAACCCGCCGAAGTCGTCTTTTAAATATGCCACCGTGGGATTGCCCTTGGCGTCGCACTTTATCGACTGCTCGTCTATGGTGTAGCCGCGCGCCTTTAACTGGTACATAGCGCGCTTTACCGAATTGGTTGCCACGGCAATGTGCCCCATCTTTCCCTTGAAGGGCTGCTTCATGCACTCGACACAGGTCGAGGCGAAAACCGAGCTGTTGCCCACCTTTTTGGCAAATCCGAAGGCGTTATCGAACATGTCCGCCACGCCCTCCGCCTCTTCGGGACTCTGGCAATTGATGCCGACGTGAACCATCTGGAAGCCGAGCATCTTGTCGACAGCCTGACGGCAGAGCGCCGTTATGCCCTCCCAGTTCTCCTCGTCGAGCATCTTTGAGGGAACTATCCAGCTGCCGCCGCAGCAGACGATTTTATCGTATGAAAGGTATGTATTGAGGTTGTCCGCCGAGACGCCGCCCGTAGGCATGAAGCGCATGGACGTGTAAGGGCCGCACACCGATTTGATGTATGCAAGCCCGCCCGCCTGCTCTGCGGGGAAGAATTTAACAAAGTCGAGACCGAGTTCTATCGCCTGCTCTATTTCGCTCGCCGAAGAGAGACCGGGCGCGAAAGGTATGCCGCTGTCGAGACAGTGCTTTACGACCTTGGGGTTGAGCCCGGGGGCTACGCAGAATTTTGCGCCCGCAGCATAAGCCGCATCCGCCTGCTCGCAGGTGAGAACCGTGCCCGCACCGACGAGCATGTCGGGATATGCCTTTACCATGCGCGAGATGACCTTGTCCGCACCCGCGGCGCGGAAGGTGACTTCGGCACAGTTAATGCCGCCGTCGCGCAGCGCTTTTGCAAGCTTTTCGGCGTTTTCAACCTTTTCGAGCTTGATGACGGGAACTATGCCTATGCAGCCGAGCTGTTCGACTATGTCGTCGATTTTTTGCTTTACAGTCATTATAAACCCCTTTGTGCTGTTATATTTTTGCACTTTTTGTTATGCTCTATTATTATATATAATAATCGCCCAAAAGTCTATTACTTTAACGGACTAATTTATGTATTTTTCGGATATTGTCGGTTAAACGCAAACCGACGCGCCGAACACGCTTCAACGGCAGATTTTTATGCGCCGCCGCGACAGTAGTCGCGGCGGCGCATAAAGAATTTGCAGGGTCAGCAGGGTCAGCAGGCAATAACACGCAAAAAAGCACGGCGGAAAGCCGTGCTTTTTTGCGTTGACCCCGACATATTCGGGGATTATCAGACCGTAAAAATTATTTGCCCTTTTTTTGTGCGAGCTTCTTTTCGATGAGCTTCTGGATTTCGACGAGGGGTATGATTGCAACCGCCACGGCGATCGATACCAGCCACTCTACCCATGAGAGCATAAAGCTGTTGTCGGCACCCTCGATGAATACCGTCTTGACGCCGGGGGTGAGCACGACGAAGAGCGTGAGCGCAACGCCGATGAGGGCGGACAGATTTAGGGGCTTGTTGGAGAAGAAGTTTTTATTGAGCACGCTGTTGCGCTGCGAGCGCAGGTTGAACGCGTGGAAGAGCTGAATGAAACACAGCGATATGAACGCCATGGTCATGGGTTCGGCGTGATGCTGAACGCCGTCGGTGAGCACGTACTGACCGAGCAGGTATGACAGCATTACGAGAGCCGTCTGCATTATACCCTGAATCACAATATCCTTGCCCATCTGACCGGCAAACAGCGAGGAATTGCTCTTTCTCGGCGGCATCTGCATGACGTCGCGCTCTGCCTTTTCGGTGCCCAGCGAGAGGGCGGGGAAGGAGTCGGTTACGAGGTTGACCCAAAGTATCATTATGGGCGACAGGAATACCTGCGGCTGACCCGAGATGAGCGAAATCAATTCAACAATGAAAAGGCACAAAACTTCGGCTATGTTTGCCGAGAGCAGGAACTGTATCGCCTTGGTGATGTTGGAGAAGATCTTTCTACCCTCCTCCACCGCGCCGACTATGGTGGCGAAGTTGTCGTCCGTGAGCACCATGTCCGCCGCTTCCTTACTTACCTGCGTACCCGTGATGCCCATGCCTATGCCGATGTCGGCTTCCTTTATGGAAGGCGCGTCGTTTACGCCGTCGCCCGTCATGGCGGTGACTTTGCCGTTGGCGCGGAACGCCTTGACTATTCTCACCTTATTTTCGGGGGACACGCGCGCGAATACCGAGAACTTCTGAATGTTGGCATACAGGTATTCGTCGGTCATCTTGTCGAGCTCGGCGCCCGTAGCGGTGAGGTCGCCGTCGCGAAGAATATCGAGTTCCTTTGCGATAGCGCAAGCGGTGTCCATGTGGTCGCCCGTAATCATCAAGGCCTTTATGCCTGCCGTGCGGCACTCTGCAACCGCCGCCTTGACTTCGGGGCGGGGAGGGTCTATCATGCCCATCAAACCTACGAATATCATGCCCTCTTCGGACAGGTCGTCGCCGTCTTTATATGCCGCGGCGAGCACGCGCAGCGCCTTGTGAGCCATAGAGCTGTTGGCGTTCTTTATAGCTTCTTTGTCGGCTTCGGTTATGGGCGCAACGCCCTTGTTTGTAAGTATGTGCGAGCAGCGCGCGATGAGCATATCGGGCGCGCCCTTGGTGTAACTGTAAATCTTTCCCCCGTTGGAGTGAACGGTGGTCATGAGTTTTCTCACGCTGTCGAAGGGCTTTTCGTTGACGCGGGGATATGCCGCGGTCAACTGCCCGTAGTCGCCGCCCTGAACCATGAAGTAATCGACGAGCGCCGTCTCGGTGGGGTCGCCCTGCAAGCCGCCCTTGGTTGCCACGGTGTCGTTGCAGAGCGCCATTATGCGCTTTAACAATTCATCGTCGCCCGAGGGGCAATAGCCGTCCTTGACGGTCATCTTGTTGAGGGTGAGGGTACCCGTTTTATCCGAGCAGATAATTTCGCAGCAACCGAGCGTTTCGACCGAGGGAAGGTTCTTGACTATCGCGTTGCGCTTTGACATCTTCTGCACGCCCATGGCGAGCACTATGGTAACGACTGCGGGCAGACCTTCGGGAATTGCCGCGACGGCGATAGCGACGGCGGTCATGAACGCATCCATGAACACGCTTACGTCTATGCCCGTTGATATGTGCGCGCAGATGTTGATTATGAATATTACGATGGCGATGCCGAGCACGAGGAAAGAAAGTATTTTAGCCGTCTTGGCGAGCTGCTTGTTGAGGGGCGAGGGCTCCTCCTGCACTTCGGTGAGCATCTGTGCGATTTTGCCCATTTCGGTATTCATGCCCGTCGCGACGACGACGCCGCGGCCCCTGCCGTAAGTTACCGTGCTGCCCGAGAACGCCGTGTTGTGCCTGTCGCCGAGGGGCGCCTTTTCGTCGACTATCGCCCCGCAGTCCTTTTCGACGGGCACCGATTCGCCCGTGAGCGCCGCTTCCTCGATTTTGAGCGACGCCGACTTTATCAGCCTCATGTCTGCGGGAACGACGTCGCCCGCTTCGAGGATGACCACGTCGCCGACTACGAGTTCTTCTGACGGGATCACCGCCTGTTCGCCGTCGCGCAGCGCCTTGACGAAGGGTTTATTTTTGGCTTTGAGCGCCTCTAACGCGTTTTCAGCCTTGTTTTCCTGCACGAAGCCGATTATCGCGTTGATAACGACTATCAGAAGGATGACGCCGCTGTCGATAAGTTCTATCCACTCGGTCTGCACTATGGCGAGCACCGCCGAGACGACCGCCGCCACTAAGAGGACGATTATCATCGGGTCGGTGAACTGACCGAGGAATTTTAAGATGGCGGGCTTTTTCTTGCCTTCCGCCAAAGCGTTTCTGCCGTTTTCGGCGAGGCGCTTCTGAGCTTCTGCCGTCGAAAGACCGCGTTCCGAGGAACCTACGCCTGCGTAAGTTTCCTCAATGCTCTTGTTGTGAAACATCTAACTCTCCTTATGCTATAATTTTTTATATACACCGCCCGCGCCGCGCAAAGAGCGGCGCGGGCGCATTATTGTCAGG
>DVHK01000124.1 GCA_018712135.1 Candidatus Coproplasma avicola
TGCGCGTGTGAAATAAATACCTGCGGTATTTGTGAAATGTACGGCTGCGCTGTACGTTGTGGCGAAAATTATTTTAAATAATAATCGTCTGCCACAACGCGCATTGCTAAATGCGCATTTCACGGCGACAATATTCCTTGTCATTGACGCGATTGACCTGACGGTAACAATCGCTATTCCGTCGCATTGCTCCTTACGACCAAGCCCGCTAAGGGCGGGCGCGTGGAGAAATCCCGGAGTTACCATTGTCGCGCTTCGCGCAGATTTCTCGGCTACCGCTCGAAATGACAATGGGTAGCGACGGACAAGGATATTGGCGGCATTTCACTGCGGCATATGTGCCGCTATTTCACGCACGCATATGCGTGCATTTCACTGCGGCAGTGCCGCAAAAACGCGCAATGCGCAAATACTCAGGAGAATATATAATGACCAAGTACATTTTTGTTACGGGCGGCGTAGTTTCTGGATTAGGCAAGGGAATTACCGCCGCTTCGCTGGGCAGACTTTTGAAGTGCAGGGGATATAAGGTGGCTTCGCAAAAGCTCGATCCCTACATAAATATCGACCCCGGCACGATGAGTCCCTATCAGCACGGCGAAGTTTTCGTCACCGACGACGGCGCCGAAACCGACCTCGACCTCGGTCATTACGAGAGGTTCATCGACGAAAACCTCAACAAATACTCCAACCTGACAACAGGCAAGGTCTACTGGAACGTCCTCAACAAGGAGCGCAACGGCGAATACCTCGGTCAGACAGTTCAGGTCATTCCCCATATCACCAACGAAATCAAATCTTTCATATATACGGTCGCAAGCTCGACCTCTGCCGACGTGGTAATAACCGAAATCGGCGGCACGATAGGCGACATCGAAAGTCAGCCCTTCATCGAGGCTATCCGTCAGGTCGCGCGCGAAGTGGGCAGGGAGAACTGCTGTTTCATACACGTCTCCCTCGTGCCCTATATTTCGGGCTCGGAAGAGTTCAAGTCCAAGCCCACCCAGCACTCCGTCAAGGAATTGCAGGGCATGGGCATCAATCCCGACATTATAATCGCCCGCGTAGACGCGCACATGCCCAAGGACGTAAAGGACAAAATTGCCATGTTCTGCAATGTCGAGCCCGAGTGCTGCATCGAGAACATGACCCTTCCCGTGCTCTATCAGGCGCCCATAATGCTTGAAGAGAGCAATTTCTCGTCCATCGTCTGCCGCATACTCAACCTCGACCCCCGCGAGATAGACCTCACCGAGTGGAAAAACATGCTCGCCCGCATCGAGGCGCGCGACAAGACGGTTAAAATCGCGCTGTGCGGCAAGTATGTCCAGCTGCACGACGCCTATCTGTCCGTCGCCGAAGCTCTCGCCCACGCGGGTTACGAAAACGGCGCAAAAATCGACATCGACTGGGTCGATACCGAGAGCATAACGCCTCAAAACGTAGAGGAAATTCTGGGCGGCGCAGACGGCATCCTCGTCCCCGGCGGCTTTGGCAACCGCGGCATTGAGGGCAAAATATTGTGCGCCCGATACGCGCGCGAACACAACGTGCCCTACCTCGGCATCTGCCTCGGCATGCAGACGGCGGTCATCGAATACGCCCGCAACGTGCTCGGTTATGCCGATGCGAACTCCTCGGAGTTCGACCCCGAAAGCAAGCACGCGGTCATTGACCTCATGCCCGACCAGCACGGCGTCAAAATGGGCGGCACCATGCGCCTCGGCGCATATCCCTGCGTCGTAATCGGGCCTAAAATGCGCGAGGCGTACAAGGCGGACAACATCTCCGAGCGCCACCGCCACAGATACGAATTCAACAACGCCTTCCGCAAGCAGATAGAGGAGGCGGGCATGATTATCGCCGGCACTTCGCCCAACGGGCTGCTCGTCGAGGCGGTAGAGGTGCCCGCAAACGACTTCTATCTCGGCGTGCAGTTCCACCCCGAATTCAAGTCGCGCCCCCAGCACGCCCACCCCGTGTTCAGGGAATTCATAAAATACGCGGTAAAGTATTGCCAAAAAAATAAATAAAAGGCTGTAAAACATGCATTTCAATACACATTTCAACGACATAGCGCAGAGCTATCTGTTTTCTACCATAGCCCAAAAGGTTGCGGCATATTCCGCCGCCAATCCCGATAAAACCATTCTCCGCCTGGGCATAGGCGACGTGACTTTGCCCCTCGCGCCCGCAGTTATCTATGCGCTTCACGGCGCGGTGGACGAAATGTCAAAAAAGGAGACGTTTCACGGCTACGGCCCCGAACAGGGTTACGACTTTTTAAAGGAGTCCATCCGCGGATACTACCGCACTAACGGCGTTGAGCTCGAACCCGACGAAATTTTTATCTCCGACGGCGCCAAGTCCGACCTCGGCAACATTCTCGACATCTTCGCCGCCGATAACAAAGTGCTCGTGCCAGACCCCGTATATCCCGTATATGTCGATACCAACGTAATGGCGGGACGCAAGGTTGAATATATGAACGCGACGGCGCAGAATGGCTTTCTGCCCATGCCCGACTACTCGGTCGACGCTGACATAATTTATCTGTGTTCGCCCAACAATCCCACGGGCGCGGCGTACTCCAAAGCTCAGCTCAAAGAGTGGGTGGATTACGCCAACGCAAAGGGCGCAGTTATTTTGTACGACGCCGCATATGAGTGCTTCATCACCGAAGAGGGGCTCGCCCGCTCGATATTCCAGATCGACGGGGCAAAGACGTGCGCCATAGAATTCTGTTCGTTCTCCAAAACGGCGGGTTTCACGGGCACGCGCTGCGGCTATACAGTCGTACCCCTCGCGCTCAAAAGGGATGGCATGTCTGCCAATAAAATGTGGCTGAGGCGCCAGACGACCAAGTTCAACGGCGTTCCCTACATCGTCCAGCGCGGCGCCGCCGCGGTGTTTACCCAAGAGGGGCAAAAGCAGATAAAGGCTAACATAGCCGTCTACCAGAGCAACGCCAAGATAATTGCCGACTGCATGGACGACCTCGGCATATGGTATACGGGCGGCAAAAACTCGCCCTATATATGGCTCAAATGCCCGAACGGCATGGACAGCTGGACTTTCTTTGACTATCTTCTTGAAAATATTCAGGTCGTCGGCACGCCCGGCGCGGGCTTCGGCGCCAACGGCGAAGGCTTCTTCCGCCTGACGGCGTTCGGCAGTCCCGAAGTCACCAAAGAGGCGGCAGACCGCATCAAAAAACTTCTTTCAAAATAATTTTAAATAAGTTAACGCCCGCGACGCGGGCGTTAAACGCAATATATGTGGGGGTGTAATATGGAAAAATTCCAACCTGAGCGCGGCGCGGGCGTACTTTGTCACATCTCGTCGCTGCCCAACAAATACGGCATAGGTTCGCTCGGCAGCGAGGCATATGAATTTGTAGACGTCCTTGCAAAGAGCGGCGTAAAATACTGGCAGATTCTGCCCTTGCAGCAGACGGGTTTCGGCGATTCGCCCTACCAGTCGGTTTCGTGTACCTCGGGCAATCCCTATTTTATCGACCTCGTCGACCTGCACAAACAGGGGCTGATCGACAAGGAAGAGCTTAAAAATGCCGAGCGCAAGCTTAAAAACGACATCGACTACGGCGATCTGTACAACAGCCGCTATGCCCTGTTGCGCAAGGCATACGCCCGCTTCGATATAAAAGATCCCGATTTCGTTGCGTTTGCGGAGAGCGGCGAGGCGGAGGACTACGCGCTGTTCATGTCCTTAAAATCGCGTTACAGCGGCACTTTCAGCACTTTCCCGCACGATTATAAATACAGGGAAACCCTCGCCATGACCGAGTTTAAGGATAGCGTATATCGCGAAGAATACTGCTTCTGGCTGTTCGTTCAGTACGAGTTTGCAAAGCAGTGGGGCGCGCTCAAAAGTTACGCCAACTCCAAGGGCATAAAAATTATCGGCGACATTCCCCTGTACGTCGCATACGACTCGTCCGACGTGTGGGCAAATCCGCAGCTTTTTGCGCTCGACGAAGACCTCAACCCCGTCGCCGTCGCCGGCTGCCCGCCCGATTATTTTTCGGAGGACGGTCAGCTTTGGGGCAACCCGCTCTACAACTGGGACGCGCTTGAAGAGAGCAACTTCGACTGGTGGATAAACCGCATTGCCCACGCCTCGCGCCTGTACGACATAGTCCGCATAGACCATTTCCGCGGGCTCGACAGATATTACGCCATACCCGCGTGCGAAAAGACGGCAAGGGTGGGCGAATGGCTGCCCTGTCCCGGCAAAAAGCTCTTCGAGGAGGCTGAGCGCCGCCTCGGCAAGCTGAGCATAATCGCCGAAGACCTCGGCGTGATAGACGAGGGCGTGGTAGAGCTGCGCGACTTCTGCGGCTTCCCCTCTATGAAAATAATGATGTTCGCCTTCGACGGCAACGAGGACAACGCCTACCTGCCGCACAATATAGACGAACATTCTGTTGTCTACACGGGCACGCACGACAACGACACCGCCCTCGGCTTTTTGTTGAAGCAGACCGATTTGCAGTTTTCTGCGCTCAAAAAGCAGTTGCGCGCCGCGCTCGAATACGAGCAGGCTTATACCCCCGTGGTAGACAGGGCGGACGCCGTAAAGGGCATGGTGCTGTGCGCGCTCAACGCCCGCTCGGCGATAGCTGTAATCCCCGTGCAGGACATTCTGTGCCTCGACAACTGGTCGCGCATGAACACGCCCGCAACTGCGGGTTGCAACTGGAAGTTCCGCTTGACTTCCATGCCCGACCGCAACGCCATGGCTAATTTCAAAAACGCCGTCATCCGCTCGGGAAGATAAAATTTGCAAGATAGAATTTTACATACATATGCGCCCGCATACAACCGTGTGCGGGCGCATATATTTTAAAGTTACATTTTAAAACCGTGGCTGAGGAGAAATTTATCAGTAAAACAAGAACAAGGCGAGATTTCTCCGCGCGTTCGCGTTGCTC
>DVHK01000125.1 GCA_018712135.1 Candidatus Coproplasma avicola
ACTGAAAATTCAGTCCGCACCCCGCCTTATATTGCGCTATGAACATATGCATATATATATTCACAGTCGTTTTATTATCCTTGCGGGATTGCCTGCGATTACGACGTTTGAGGGGAAGGATTTTGTAACTACCGACCCGCTGCCGACAACTACGTTGTCGCCCAGAGTGACACCCGGATTTATGACGGCGTGGCCGCCTATCCAGCAGTTATCGCCAATGGTTATGGGTTTGCCGAGCTCCAACCCCGAAATGCGCGTAGCCTCGTCGATGGGATGGCAGGCGGTGTATATGCCGACCTGCGGCGCGATGAGACAGTTTTTGCCGATTGTCACCTTGCACACGTCGAGAATGACGACGCCGTAATTGACGTAAAAATTTTCGCCGACCTCGATATTGAAGCCGTAATCACACCAGAAATCCCTGCCGAGCACGACCCTTTCGCCGCATTTGCCTAAAAGCTGCCTTGTGACCTGCACCCTCTCTTCGTCCGTAAGCCCTCCGAAGTTGAGCTTTTGACACAGCTCAATCGCGCGGTTGTGCAGTGCGGCGAGTTCGGGGTCCGAGGCGTTGTAAAGCTCGCCCGCGAGCATCTTTTGTTTTTGCGTCATGATAAATTCTCTCCTTCGCCGCGCTCGAACGAAAGGTAGCGCGTACCCTGAAAAGTAAGCCTGCCGAAATCGCCTTCGGCGATCAGCCCGTATTCGGAGCCGTGCATTTTAAGCTCCATTCTGTCGCCGCTCTCCACCTCGAAAGTGACAAAGTAGCGGCTGTGCGACATGTTTGATGATGCGTCGTGAGAGTGGCTGACCCGCTTGGATACGACCTTTGCCGGCACTGTGAGGCGCGGGCTTGTATTGTTTTTGTGCCAGCGCGCGAGATTTTTGAAGAGAATAAAAAAGAACGCGCAGAAAAAGAGCACAAAAAATATGGCGAAAAATATTTCCATATATGTTGCAGTTTAAAAAATGTTGTCGATGAAGTCCTCGGGGTCGAAAAGTTCGATGTCTTCAAGCTTTTCGCCCACGCCCGCAAAGACGACGGGAATGCCGAGTTCGGAACACAGCGAAATGACAAAGCCGCCCTTTGCAGTGCCGTCGAGCTTTGTGAGCACTATGCCGTCGAGCTCGACCGCCTCGTCGAACACGCGCGCCTGGTTGACGGCGTTGTGACCGGTGGTTGCGTCGAGGACGAGGAGCTTGTAGAAGTGCGCCGAAGGGTATTCGCGCTTTACCACCCTGTCCATCTTTTTGAGCTCTTCCATGAGGTTTGACTTGACGTGAAGGCGACCGGCGGTGTCGATTATTACGACGTCGGTGCCCCTCGCCTTGGCGGAAGAGAGGGCGTCGTACACCACGGCGGATGGATCGCTGCCCTCCTCGTGCTTGACTATGCGCACCTTTGCGCGCTCCGCCCAGATTGAAAGCTGGTCGCTCGCCGCCGCGCGGAAAGTGTCCGCCGCAGCGACTGTTACCGACTTATGCTGCCTTAAAAAGTAGTTGGCGAGCTTGCCGACGGTAGTCGTTTTGCCGACGCCGTTGACGCCGACGAGCATTATTACGGCGGGGTACCCGATCTGCGGCACTTCCGCCTCGGTCAGCTTTTCTTCGAGCACGTCCTTCAAAAGGTCGACTATGTACTCCTTGTCTTTAAGCTTTTCCTGCTTTACTTCGGCGCGGATTTCGTCGACCACCTCTTCCGCGGTGGAAAGGGAGATGTCGGAGGAGATTAAAATTTCTTCAAGCTCCTCATAAAATTCGTCGCCTATTTTATTTTTTGCGAACAGCGCGCCGAGCGCCCCGCCGAGAGCCTCGCGCGTCTTTTTCAATGCATTGGCAATTTTAGAAAAGAAACCCACTTGTGTACTCCTGTGTTACAAGTTAAATGCAAGCTGCGCTTGCGTGAAATGCGCCTTTAAGCGTGTGAAATAAATGCCTGCGGCATTTGTGAAATGCGCACTCTGTGCGCGTTGAGGTGAGTATATATTTAAAATAATGCCGAGGCAACGTAGGCGGAATTCATTTCCGCCGTTAAACGTTGCCCGACCAATTAACCTCGCTGCAAGACGAACAACGCTGTTCTTCAAATAGTGGTCACCCACTATTTGAGCGTTGTGAGGTGAGCGAACACATCCCCCGTCATGCTACGCATGCCACCCCCCCTTAAAACAAGTATTAAAGGGGGCTTGCGTGTGAGCGGTGACCGAAAACGGCGTTGTCCTTACGCCGTTTGAGAACGCACGGAGCGTAGCGAGTACGAATTGAGCGATTAAGATATTGTATCTCCGCCGAGTTTGGATTCGACCTCGGAAATTTTTACCGAAACTATCTTTGAAACGCCCTTTTCCTCCATGGTTACGCCAAAGAGAACGTCGGCATTTTCCATGGTGGGCTTGCGGTGGGTGATGACTATGAACTGCGTTTTTTCGGCAAACTTCTTTAAGTAGCGCGCATACCTGCCGACGTTGGCTTCGTCGAGGGCGGCTTCGATTTCGTCGAGCACGCAGAAGGGCATGGGGCGCATGGCGATTATGGCGAACAATATGGCTATCGCCGTGAGAGCCTGCTCGCCGCCCGAGAGCAGCGAAATTTTTGAAAGTTTTTTGCCGGGGGGCGAGGCGATTATCTCTACGCCCGCGTTGAGGGGGTCGTCGCACTCGGCGTAGTCGAGCTGCAATTCCGCCCTGCCGCCGCCGAACAACTCCTTGAAGGTGCGCTTGAAATTTTCGTTTATGGTGTTGAACCCCTCGTTGAAAATTTTAAGCATTTCGTCGCGTATCTCGTTGAGGGCGAAGGTCAGATCCTCTATGCCCTTTTCGAGGTCGGCTTTGTCCTGGCACATCTTTGTGTAGCGCTCAGAAACTTCCTCGTACTCCTCCACGGCGTTGTGGTTGACGGCGCCGAGCATGGTGAGCTGGCGCTTGTAGTTGGCAATGGAGTTCGCCGAAACCGAAATGTCGTATCCTTCCTCTTTATATTGCAGGCAGCCTTCGTAGTCGAGGTTGTACTCCTCCTCTATCCTCGCCTGCAAATTTTCGAGGTCGGAATCTATCTTCTGCAAGCTGAGCTCTGCCGCGTGCAGCTTTTCCTTTAATTTTTCGCTGTCCTCGTAGGTCTGCAAGCGCGCGGAGTTTACCTGTTCGGTGCGCTCGTTCAAGGTGCGCTTGGTCTCTTCGAGCTCTTCGATCTGCTTTATTACCTTGTCGAGCTCTGCCCTGTCGTTCTGCGAGAGGGCGGCGCGCGCCGCCTTGTCGTTGAAGTCCTCGAACTGCGACTGCATCTGGGGCAACAGCGCTTCGAGCGAGGTGACTTTGCTAATCAGCTCGCCCCTCTCCGCCGTGAGGCGGGCGACGCTTTCGGCGGAGCTCTTTACCGCCGTTTGCAGCGAGGCGCTCTCTATCTGGCAGTTGTTGAGCCTGTCCACCTTTTTGTTGCGCTCTTCGACGAGCTTTTCGTACTTCAAGGACATGTCGTCCATCTCTGACGAGGCTTTATCCGACTGCTCGGAGAGCGAGCTTGCACCCTGCGACGTCGACGAAAACTCGTCGTCGAGCTCTGCAAGCTTGCCTTCGAGGGCGCGGCGCGACTGGGAGTATGCGGCGTATTCGCTCTCCTTATCGGTCACGTTGACCATCAGACCCGAAGCCTTCTGCGTGCACGCGGCGAGTTCGTTGCCCGCGCTCTGCAAGCGCTCGCGCAGGGCTTCGCGGTCGGCGACCGCCTTGTCCCTCTCCGACTGGGCGTCGTCACGCTTGCCCTCGGCGCGGGTGAGAGAGGCGCGCCTGTGGGATATCTGCTCCTCGATCTCTTTGAGGTTTCGCTCGTTGGCGAGTAAGTTTGCCGAATTTTCTCTGCGCGAACCGCCCGTCATCGAACCCGTGGTGCTTATTATGTCGCCGTCGAGGGTGACGATTTTGAAGGCGCGCGGGTATTTGCGGGCTATCGCCGTGGCGGAGCGGATGTCGTCGCAGATGAGCGTGTTGCCGAGCAGGTTGTGTATTACGTTTTCGTACTTTTTATCGTACGAAACGAGGTCTATCGCAAACCCCACGGCGCCCGGCTCGCGGCGGGCAGATTTTATCTGCTCGTTTTCGTAGCGGGGACGGAGGGCGTCGACGGGCAGGAATGTGACCTGACCGGCGCGGTTGTTCTTTAAGTATAATATGAGCGCCTGCGCGTCCTCGCGCGTGGCGGTTATTACGTTCTGCATAGCGCCGCCGAACGCCGTTTCGATAGCCACCTCGTATTCCTGTTGGGTGGACACTATGTCGGCGATGAGCCCCATTATTTTGGAGCCGAGCTGAGGGTTGTTCCGCGCGTCCGACATGAGGCGCTTGACCGAATATATGTAGCCGTCGAAGCGGTCCCTCAGCGCCTGCTGGGTCTTTAAACTTTCGCCCAGCGAATTTATCGCCGCGCGTATGGAATAAATTTCGGATATAAGCCCCTGCAAGCGGCTTTCGGCGTCCTTGACCTTCTGGTCGGCTTCGGCAACGAGGGTGTTTTCGTTGCCGAGGAGGGCGTTGAGCCTCTCCTGCTCGGCGAGCGCCTGGGAATATTGCTCTTTGAGCGCGGCGTGTTCGCCCTTTATGCGCTCCATTATGGCGTTTACTTCGTCTATGCGCTCGCGGATGAGTTCCTTTTTCGCCGACAGCGAACCCATGCTCTCCTTGATGTCGGAGAGGTCTTTGAAGGTATCCATTACCTTTTTGCGGTGCTCGCCCGTCATATATTCGTACTTGGCAATGCTCTCCGAAAGGGCGGAAATATCTGCGCGCAGGCTTTCGCACGACGAAGAAAGGTTGTCTATCCTCGCCTTATTCTTACCCGCGTAATCTTCGGTGCGCTTGATTTCCTTATCTATTTCGCCTATGCGCTTGGTCGAATAGGATATATCCTCCTGCGCCTGTTGCAGCTTTGCCTTGACGGCGTTGGCCTTTTCCTTGAACACCTTGCTCTCGCCCGAGGTTTCGGCGAGCCCGACGGAGTAGCTGACTCGCTTGTCGTACAGCGTTTTAAGCTTGCCGTCGGCTGAGGACAAAAGGCTGCGGCACTCGTCGTATTCCTTCAAGAGGGCGGCGGACTGTTCGGCGAGTTTTTCAATCTCCTGCGTGTAGCCCGAAATTCTGGAATTTATCTTGCCGCGCTCGCCCTCGGCGGTGTCGTGGCGATATATGTAAGTGTTTACCTCGTGGTGGCGGAGCTGCGAATAGAGTTCGCGGTACTTGCGCGCGTTTTCAGCCGCCTTGGCGAGGGGGTTGAGCTGGCGCTCGACCTCCTGCATTCTCTGCACGAATACGAACAGATTGTCGCGCGCGGCGGCGAGCTTTCTTTCGGCGTCCGCCTTTCTGTCCTTGAATACGATGATGCCCGTAGCCTCCTCGAAGATGGAGCGGCGCTCCTCGGGGCGGGAGTTCATTATCTGCGCGATACGACCCTGACCGATAATCGAGTAGCCCTCCTTTGCGGCGCCCGCGCCGTGCAATAGGGCGGTTAAAATTTTCATTCGCGAGGGCTGGCGGTTGAGCACATATTCACTTTCGCCGTCGCGGTAGAGACGGCGGGTCATTTCAACCTCGTCACAGTCGATATCGAATATGCGGTTGGTGTTATCGAAAGTTAAAGTTACCTCGCAGAACGACATTTTTTTGCGCTTTTCGGTGCCGTTGAAGATGACGTCCATCATCTGCGTGCCGCGCATCTGCTTTGCCGACTGCTCGCCGAGAACCCAGCGGATAGCGTCGGCGACGTTGCTTTTGCCGCAGCCGTTGGGGCCGACGATACAGGTTACGCCGTCCGAAAGGTTTATTTCCGTCGGGTCGGCGAACGACTTGAATCCGACGAGTTTGATAGATTTGAATTGAATCATGAAAAATACCTTAATTTTAGGGGTTAGGGGTTTGGGGTCAGGGGATAGGGTAGGTGAAATGCGCACGCTGTGCGTGTGAAATAGCGACGTGTATGCCGCTGTGAAATGCGCCAAAAGCCAAAGCGAAATACCCGCTATATCAGTGGCGCGTGAAATGCGCATTTGACAATGCGCGTTGCGGCAGACGATTATTATTTTTAAATTTTCGCCACAACGTACGGCGCAAACGATTTTTCTTCCTTTTGTCATTTCGACCTTGTGGAGAAATCTCGGAGCTACCATTGTCGCGCTTGCACGCAGATTTCTCGGCTTACGCTCGAAATGACAATGGTAGCGACGGACAAGGATATTGGCGACATTTCACAGCGGCATATGTGCCGCTATTTCACACGCGGGGAACCGCGTATTTGACCGCGGGCAACGCCCGCAAGAGGTGATAGCTATGATGATAACAACCAAGGGCAGGAATGCCCTGAAAGTAATGCTCGATCTGGCGCAGCACGACGACGGCAACCCCGTGTCTTTGGCGGACATTTCCGAGCGCGTGCACGAATCGCAGAAATATCTTGAATCTACCGTTTCGCAGCTTTCGCAAAAGGGGCTGATTTTATCTTCGCGCGGGAAGAGCGGCGGCTACCGCCTTTCGCGTAAGCCCGAAGAGTATTCAGTCGCCGAAATTATTACGGCGGCGGAGGGCTCGCTTGCACCCGTTTCGTGCCTTTCTTCCGACAAGCCGTGCGAAAACGCCGACAAGTGCCTTTCCCTTCCACTGTGGCGGGAACTGGACGACGTGATAATGAATTTTTTAAATTCCAAATATCTTTCGGATTTACTCAAATAAAGTTAGCGATAAAACCAGCGCGCCGCGGCGCGCTGGTTTTATCGCTAACTTTATTTGAG
>DVHK01000126.1 GCA_018712135.1 Candidatus Coproplasma avicola
AAGCGCGACAATGGTAGCTCCGAGATTTCTCCACAAGGTCGAAATGACAAAAGGGAGAATATCTCACGGCGTTTGTGAAATGCGCGGCGATGCCGCACGTTGCGGATAAAATTATGCAGCGCAGCCGCACAGATACTCACCTCAACGCAACCGCAGAGGTTGCATTTCACGCCGCCATTGATATAGCAGATTAAAGCTAAATGTTTGTGCGGCAGTTCACAGCGGCATATATGCCGCTATTTAACGCACGCGGGGCGTGCGTTTAACTTCAAAAAATAATTGCCCTGCCCGGGCAATTACTTTTTGAGTACTATATTTTTAATATCGTCAATGTCCTTTGCCAGTCTGTCGTTGACCTGGCACAGGTCTTCAACTTTGTTGCGCGAATATAAAATGGTCGTGTGGTTGCGGTTGCCCAGTGCCTTGCCTATCGCCATTAAGGGAAGGGATAAAAGCTCGCACATCAGATAGCAGCATATCTGCCTGGGCTGGACGAGTTCCTTTTTCTTGCACTTGCCAACTAAGTCGCCCTTGGTCACGCGGTAATAAGAGCACACGGCGTTTATTATAGAGTCGGGCGTTATCTCCTCCTTGCCGTCCTCCGAAACGGCCTCGTTGAGCGCGCTCGCCGCGAGCGATACGGTTATGGGAACTTCGTGCAGCTTGCTGGCAAAAATTACCTTTGTAAGCCTGCCTTCGAGCGTCCTCACGTCGTCGCCCGAATCCTGCGCGAGGAAGGTTAAAACCTCGTCGGGTACAATGCACTTCTTTTCAAACGCCTTGCGCTTCAAAATGGCGATTTTGGTTTCAAAATTGGGGGGCAGAATGTCGAACACAAGTCCGCCCGAAAAGCGCGTTTTAAGCCTCTCTTCAAGGGCGGTCAGCTCCTTGGGCGGCTGGTCGGAAGAAATTACAATCTGCTTGCCCTTGGAAACAAGCTCGTTGAAGGTATGGAAAAACTCCTCCTGAACGGCCTTTTTATTGGCAATGAACTGAATGTCGTCGATGATCAGAACGTCTGCCGAGCGGTAGTGCTGCCTCAGTTTGTTGCCCCTGTCGCGCGCGTCGGGTCCGCGGCCGGTGAACATGGTGTCGATAATTTCGTTTACAAACTGTTCGCAGGTGACGTAAATTACTTTAAGATTGGGTTTTTCGGCGACTATTTTGTTGGCTATCGCCTGCATAAGGTGGGTCTTGCCCAAACCCGTGCCGCCGTAAATAAACAGCGGGTTGTAGGTGCCCGCGGGGTCCTCGGCAACGTTGCGCGCCGCGGCGTATACAAACTCGTTGTTTTTACCGACGACGAAGGAATCGAATGTATATTTTTTGTCGAGGTTGGAGGGCGGGGCATAATTTTCCTCGGCGGGGGGATTATACGCGTACTCGCCGCTGCCCTCCACGACGAGGCGGAAGTCCGAAACGCCCACGTCCGCCTTGATTATCGCCTCGCGCATCTTCTCGGCGAGGGTGCCGGTGATGTACTGTGCAAAATTTTCGTTGGGGGTTTCAAGCACGATATAGCGCCCGTCCACGTCGACGGGTTTAAGCTTTTCTATATACGTGATGTAGGAGATGTGGCTTATCGTCTCCCTCATCTTTTCCTTTATGGGGTCGTAAATAAAATCGAAGTTCGCGCTTTCGGACATAATTATAATAAATTCCCTTTGTGTTTTGTATTTTTTGTGCTAAAATAATAGAGTAAGTTCAGCTATCATTATATTACAATTTGTCTGCAAAGTACAGTATTTTGGCGGAAAAATGCTCATAAAAAATTTGAATTTAAAAAATTTCAGAAATTACGCCGAGGAGCAGTTTGCCTTTTCGGAGGGGCTTAATATTCTCACGGGTCGCAACGCGCAGGGCAAAACCAACTGCGCCGAGGCGGTGTTTTACCTGTGCACGGGCACTTCGCCGCGCGCCCGCAGGGACAAGCAGCTCATAAAATACGGCGGGCAGTCCGCCCTTATCTCGGCGGAGTGTTCGGGCAGGTACGGCGCGATAACGCTTGCGGCGGAAATACGCGAAAACGGCCGCGAAATACGCGTCAACGGCAATAAAATTACGCGCAATGCCGACCTTTTGGGCAATTTATACGCCGTATTCTTTTCCCCGCAGGAACTTCGCCTCATTCAGGACGGCCCGGACGAGAGGAGGCGGTTTTTAAATATTTCGCTCTCGCAGCTCTCCCGCCCGTACTATACGGCGTTGGCGCGCTACAACCGCATACTCGAACAGCGCAACAACCTTTTGAAGAACAAGGATCTGTCCCTCGTGTTCGACACCCTGCCCGTGTGGGACGAACAGCTGTGCACATATGCCGCCACGGTGGCGCGGCGCAGGGCGGACTACATCGCCGAACTCGCCCCGCTCGCGGCGGAGGCGCACGCCTTTCTCACCGACGGAAAGGAATGTCTCGAAATTTCGCCCGAAAAGAAGTATAAGGGCGACGAGGGCGAGCTCAAAGCCCGCCTGTATGACGAGCTTAAAAACAACTACGACCGCGATATCCGCTTAGGATTCACCGCTTCGGGGCCCCACCGCGACGACATAGACATAAAGATTGACGGCGCCGACGCCAAAACTTACGCCTCGCAGGGGCAGACGCGTACGGCGGCCCTTGCGATAAAGCTCGCCGAGGTCGAAATTTTCAAATCGGCAAGCGGCGAATATCCCGTGCTCATTCTCGACGACGTGTTGTCCGAGCTCGACCTTATGCGCCGCAAAAAGCTCGTCGCCCGCACCGAGGGCTTGCAGACAATTCTGACGTGCACGCACGCCGAAAGGGTGCTCGCGGGCAAAGACGCCAACAAAATAAGGATAGAAGGGGGTGCGATAAAGAGATGACGCGTGCAGACATGCACATTCACACATATTATTCGGACGGCACCCAGTCGCCCGCAGACGTAATCGCCGCGGCTGAGGCGGCGGGGCTGGGGCTGATAGCCGTTACCGACCACGACACCATGGGCGCGAGCGGGCAGGTTAAAGAGCTGGCGGCGGAGGCGGGTATACGCGCCGTCGACGGCATAGAAATTTCCGCCTACGGCGAAGTTAAGGTTCACATTCTCGGCTACGGTCAGGACAGGGAGTGCGCCGCGTTCAAAAGATATTATAAGGAGGCGGTAGAGGGCTCCTTCGCCCGCTGCGAGGACACCCTCAAAAAGCTCAAAGCGCAGGATATATGCGTTCCAATCGATAAAGTGCTCGCCGAACGCACGGTGGAGGGCACGCCCGTTCACTCTATGTTCATCTGCCGCGCGGCGGCAAAACTGGGCTACGCAAAGACGGCGGGCGAATTTTATCTTTCGTACATCGTCGACGGCAAGTGCGCTCACTCGCGCGTGGGCAGGCTTACGCCCGAACAGGCGGTCAAAACCATAAAGGAATGCGGCGGCATTTCGTCGGTGGCGCACCCCGGGCGCATATCGCTGGAAAAAAACGTAAAAGAAGGGCTTATTTCCCGCCTCAAAGCGCTGGGGCTGGACGGCATAGAGGCGGTGTATTCGGGGCATACTGTTGAAGAGACGGTTTACTACAAGGAGTTGGCGCGCAGATATAATCTTCTCGTCACGGGCGGTTCGGACACCCATTCGACTGTCGGTTCGCGCAGGGTGGGCACCCCCGAATTTTACCCCGACGAGCAACTTATGCGCGCGCTTGAAAGGTTTTGAAATCATTTATAAAAGCACTTGCGGTACTCGCGCTCGCCGCGGGTGCCTTTTTGTTTTCGGTGGGGTGGTTTTTCGGGCTGCCGCGCGGCACTTATATCGACGGAACAGATGTCGGCGGTCTGTCGCGCACGGCGGCGGTCGCCGCCGTGCGCGACGATAAAATATCTTACCTTAAAGATAAACGGCTGGTAATATGTGCCGATGAACATATGTACACCTTCCGCTACCCCGAGTTTAATTTTTGCGACGACCTGCCCGAACTCGTTGCGTCGATAAATAAAAAGGGGGAGTATTTTTCGCACACGACGGTATACCTCAACGGCGCGGAGGGCATAGCCGAATATATCTGCGCCTCTATGGACATAGCCGTGCGCGAGCCGAGCGCCGCCTTCAACAAGACGGGCGCGCCCTTTACTTACGACGAGGGCTGCGACGGCGCCGTCGGCGACCGCGCCGCCCTTTTAAGCGATATAAACACTTCTTTAAACGGCGATTTCGGGCAAGTCGTCGCCCGTGCGAAGCCCGTCGCGCGGAAAAAGTCGATTGGCGGCGTAAAACGTGAAACGTTGCTGCTGTATTCGTTCACTACCCATTTCGACGACGGCAATTACGCGCGTTCTTCCAACATTTCGCTCGCCTGCTCCAAAATTAACGGGCTAATCCTCGGGGCGGGCTGCACCTTTTCGTTCAACGATATTGTAGGGGCAAGGACGCAGGCGAACGGCTTTCTGCCCGCAAAAATAATCTCGGGCGGGCAGTTTGTTGAGGGCGTGGGCGGCGGAGTGTGCCAGGTTTCGACGACCATATACAACGCCGCCATTCTTTCGGGGCTGGAAATATGTGAATATCACCCCCATTCTCTGCGCGTAAGCTACGTCGCGCCATCGCGCGACGCCATGGTCAGCGGAACTTACTTCGATTTGAAGTTCAAAAATACGCGCCTAACCCCCATATATGTGCGCATCAACGCTTCAAACGGCGTGCTCACGTGCAGCATCTACGGTGAGGACGACGGCGTAAAGCGCTCGTTCATCTCCCGCACCGTCGGTACCATTCCCCAGCCCGACGACGTCGTCACCGAAGGGGAGGGCGGCATTCTTTCGCAGGGCAGGGAGGGCACGCTAAGCGAGGGTTACATCGTGGAGGAGCGCGACGGCAAGCAGACTAAAAGGCTCATTCGCAAGGATAAATACGCCGCAACGCCTACTATACGCGCCGTTCCCGCCGAGGAGGGCGAAGTGTACGCACAGAACGGAGGGGTCGCGCAGGGCGCGGACGGCGATAATTAAGGGGCAAAAACAATTGTCTTTTTGATTGTTATATGATATAATCATATAAGCGGATTGTCGCAAAAATTCAAAACGGCGCTCCGTTCACCCAAAATAATAATTTTTACAGGGGGAGACCATGGATAAAATAATAGTTGACGGCATGGGCGGCGACAACGCGCCCGCCAGCGTGTGCGAGGGCGTAGCCCGCGCCCTCAACGAGGACAAAAACCTCTATATAATTCTTACGGGCAGAAAGGGCGAGCTTGAAAACTGCCTCAAAAGCCACACATATCCCGCCGACAGGCTGGAAATTGTCGACTGCCCCGACGTAATAGACATGAACGACATCCCCACCGAGGCGGTTAAAAAGAAGAATTCATCCCTCATGCAGGCGTTCTGGATGTTGAAGAAAAACGACGACATAGCGGGGCTGGTCACCGCGGGTTCCACCGGCGCGACGATAGTCGGCGGTCAGCTCATACTCGGCAGGATAAGGGGCATAAAGCGTCCCGCCTTAACGCCCGCCGTGCCCAACGTCAACGGCAAAATGGTCGTGCTGTGCGACTGCGGCGCCAACGCCGAATGTAAGCCCTCCATGCTCTGCCAGTTCGCGCTGCTCGGCAGCGCCTATTCAACCGTCGGTCTGGGCGTAAAAAATCCCAAAGTCGGGCTTTTGAGCAACGGCACCGAGGAGCACAAGGGCGACCCCGTTCACCAGCAGGCGTATAAATATTTGACACAGATGAAGGGCATAAACTTTATCGGCAACATTGAAGGGCGCGACATCAACACCGCCGACGTCGATGTGGTGGTGTCCGACGGTTTTTCGGGCAATATCGCCTTAAAGACCATGGAAGGTACGGCAAAGATGATTTTAAAGACCATGAAAAAGCAGCTTACCGCCGATTTCAGGTCTAAAATAGGCGCGCTCTTGTGCAAAAAGGCTATAAAGCGCATGCGCGCCGACCTCGATTTCGAGGCGGCAGGCGGGGCGATGCTTCTGGGCGTCAGAAAGGTGGTAGTCAAAAACCACGGATCGTCGTCGGGCATATCCATATGCAACGCCGTACATAAGGCGGCAGAGCTCTACCGCTCCGGGCTCATTCAAAAGGTCGAAAGCCTGCTCGAACAGGCAGATTTAAGCTCGGTCATCGCGCAGGAAGAATGAAAGATTTGCAAAAGGCGCTGGGCTATACGTTCAGGGATATATCTCTTTTGCGCCGCGCCCTTACTTTAAAGGGCGCGGACGAGCGCTTCAACAACGAAAGTCTGGAATGTCTCGGCGATTCGCTCATAGGTTTCGTCGCGGCGCTTAAATTTTATAACGACGGGCTGAACGAAGGCGGCATGACTTCGCGCAAAAAGAGCGTCGTCAACGACCGCGCCCTCACCGAAGTATCGCTCGCCCTCGGGCTGGACAAAGCCCTCATCCGACCCAAGGGGGGAGAGGGCAACAAAAAGGCTATTCCCTCCGCTTACGAGGCGGTCGCCGCGGCGATATTGCTCGACGGCGGCATGGACGCGGCGCAGGCATTCATTGCGCGCACCCTCGATTTTGAGAGAAGGGAGCGCGACTATATCGCCCTCTTGCAGGAGGCGATGCAGGCTCAGCGCAAAGCCCTGCCCGTTTACAGTCACGGCGTAGACGGCGGCGAGGGCGCGCATCATGATTTCACCGTCACGGTGTGCGCCGACGGGCGCACTTTCAGCGGCAGGGGCGCAAACACGGCAGAGGCAAAGCGTAACGCCGCAAAGACGGCATATGACGCGCTGTTTGGCAGCGCGCGGTGAAATGCAGAGTGGTGCTCTGCGTGAAATACGCCTGCGGGCGTGTGAAATAAACGCCTGCGGCATTTGTGAAATGTACGGCTTTTGCGTTCTCGGCGGCAGTAAG
>DVHK01000127.1 GCA_018712135.1 Candidatus Coproplasma avicola
AGATTTCTCCATGCGCCGCCGCGACTGAAAGTCGCGGCGGCTTAGTCGAAATGACAAATTAAGAACAAACTACCGCGTTCGCAGCCGCAATTGTCATGTTGAGCGTAGCCGAAACATCTCGGAGCGCAGCGACGGACAATGGCGGCGACAAAATTTTTCCGTATTGGTCTGAATGACAGTAGTATTTACCCGATAATCACGCCATATTACCGCGGCAATTACGATTTTTTTACGAAAGAGGTCAAATAGAACCCTGCGCCCATGGAGATATGCGGCAGGAATTGAAGTCCGTATTTTGTGGTTTTGTGGTTGAGCGGACTTTGGGGAATTGAAAGTTCAAACCCGGGGTGCGCCGCCAGAAAATTGTGGGCGGCGGTGTCGTTTTCCTGCGGGAGGATTGAACAGGTTGAATAATACAGCCTGCCGCCAACCTTTACGTAGCGCGCGGCGTTATTTAAAAGCGCCGCCTGCGTAGCCATGAGCGAGGGGATATCCCCCTCTCTTCTGTTTAATTTTATATCGGGATTTTCGTTGATAACGCCCGTGCCCGAGCAGGGCGCATCGACGAGAACGGCGTCGTACACCCCCTCATATGCAGGATTGAACGCCGTGCCGTCGGCACAGACGGGGATTACATTGCAAACACCCATGCGGTTGCAGTAAGCTTTTATCAGTTCGACCCTGTGGGGGTGAAGTTCGCAGGAAGTCACCTCTTTGAACTTTTTGGAGAGAAGGACGGACTTTCCGCCCGGCGCGGCGCACATATCGAGAAGGCGTTCGCCCCCGCATATAGCCGCGCAAATGGCGACGGAGCCGACCGACTGGAAGGTATAATCGCCCGAAAAAAAGCCCTCGTCGCGCACAAAATGTTTGAAGATGTAAACGTTTTCAAAGGGCGTATGAAAGGGCGGGGGATTGGCGTCGTCATCGCAGCGAGCGATATACTCCTCCGCGCGCCTTTCAAAGCGCACGCACACGCCGAGGGCAGGGGCGCGCAGAATTGCCTCAGCCTCGCCCTTGTAGGTGCGGCGGACGATTTTTGCCAGCCACAGCGGTACGGAGGTCGATATGGAAAGGCGTTCATCGGCCTGTTCAGGCAGTTCTGGCACCTTATATGAGCGCAGAAAGGCGTTTACAAAGCCCGCCGCGCCGCCCTTGCCCAACTTTTTTACGAGTTCGACAGCGTTGTCGACCACCGTGTAGTCGTGCAGGTGCATGTATTCGAGAATATAAAGGGCGATTTTTAAAACCAGCCTGACCGCCGCCTTGGGCGTCTTTTGCACGTTTGCCGCAATAATATAGTTTAGATATATATCCCGCTCCAACACGCCGTAGCTTATGGCGACCGTGCGGTTTTTGTTCAAAGGCTCGATATCGCTTTCCGCAATGGCTTGTTTAAGATATTTGCCCCCCGAATATACCCTGGTGAGCACTATGTAGGGGTCGACGAGGGGATTAGTCAAGGATATCGCCCGCCTTTATTTTTCTGCCGTTTACGATGTCTGCCGCCGAAAGAGGCTTCCCGCCCGCAAACTGAGCCCGCAAAATGTTGATTGCGCCCTCACCGCACTTGACGACTATACCGTTTTTATCGGCGCGGACGACCTCGCCCGCCGCGCCTTCAAGCGGGCTTTCGCACAGTTGAGCCTTATATATATTGAGTTGAACGCCGTTTAAAAGGCAATACGCGAGGGGCGAAGGGCTCATGGCGTTTATGAGGTGCACGGCATTTTGCGCATCGGCAAAGGAGATGCGTGCATCCTCTTTTTTTATCTTTTTGCAGTAAGTTGCCTGAGCTTCGTCCTGCATAAGAACCTGCGGATGACCGCGTTCAAGGTAGTCCAAAGCCTCAACCGCCGCCTCCGCCGACAGGCGGGATAGCTCTTGCGACAGTTCGCCGTACGTTTTATCGCCTACCTCGCACCGCTTTACGAGCAGGATGTCGCCCGAGTCGAGCGCCTCCTCCGTGCGCATTACGGTCACGCCCGTATACTTTTCGCCCGCGAGTATTGCCGCCTGAATGGGGCTTGCGCCCCTGAATTTGGGCAAAAGAGAGGCGTGTAGATTCCACACCCCACGGGGGAAGGACAGCAAAATCTGTTTTGAAAGAATCTGCCCGTAGGCGCAGGTTATCATGACGTCGCCGCCGAGCGACTCAACCTCTGCCACGTGTTCGCGGATTTTGGGATAGTCGAGCACGGGAATGCCGCGCTCTTGCGCGAACGCCTTGACGGGCGTGGGCGTGAGAATTTTTTTTCTGCCGACGGGCTTGTCGGGCTGGGTGATTACCCCCACCACCTGACCGCGCTCACAGAGCGCTTTGAGCGCGGGGAGGGCATATTCGGGCGAACCTGCAAAGACAATTTTCATATTTTTTCCTCTATTCAAAGGCAAGAGCCGACTAAAAAATTAAAAAGATGCGAGCAAGACAAGAAGGGCGCGGATTGACCAACGGGACAAATATTAACCTTAGTACTCGCGCAAAAACTTGTAGTATTTGCGCGAAAAGGAGCGGCGGCGAAAAACAATGCAATGCGGGTTAATCCGTATTGCTTTTATTGTAGCCTGCCGCGACACAGTGACCGAGGGCAAACGCAAGCCCGACACCATATTGCGACGCATATTTTTTAATTTTGGTCTTCGGGGAGGTCGTAAATTTCCGACGCAATGTCCGTATAAATCTTTCCGTCGAGGTGGTCGAGCTCGTGGCAGACGGCGCGGGCGAAGAAGCCTTCCGCCGTGAGCTTGTGCTTGCGACCCGTGCGGTCGCGGTATTCGGCTTTGACCTTGTAGGGGCGGGTGACGGTGCCCTGCTTGCCCTTTACCGAAAGGCAGCCTTCGGGGCCGGTCTGTTCGCCTTTGACGGACAATATTACGGGGTTAATCATTTCGAAGAACCCCTCCTCCACGTCGATTACGACGGCGCGTATGGGCACGCCTACCTGCGGCGCGGCGAGACCCGCCCCGTTTTCGGCGCGGACGGTCTGCTTCATGTCGTCGAGCAGGGTGCCGAGTTCGGCGTCAAATTTTTTTACTTCGGCGCACTTTTGCCTTAAAACCTCGTCGCCGATCTGAACAACATATCTTACCATTGTTGTACCTCTTTTTTATTGTGAAATGCAAACTGCGTATGCGTGAATTGAACGCTGCGCGTTCATGAATTGGCTCCGCCATAAATTCTCGGTCGCATATGCGACCTCCATTGTGGTGAAATTTTTTATGTGAACTGTCGCCATATCCTTGTCCGTCGCCGCCATTGTCATTTCGAGCGTAAGTCGAGAAATCTGCGCGAAGGCGCGGCAATGGCAGCGACGAGATTTCTCCGCGTTGGTCGAAATGACAAGGCTATTGGCTTTGTTGCGTGGCATATCCCCTTATGCACAATTTGCGTTAACTAAGGTTTGCCGGGTTTTCCTCTACATATGCCAGCGCGGCGGTCGTTGACGAGCGCACGGCGATGTCGTATATGCGCGGCAGAAGTTTTGACGACTTTAACCGCATTAATACCTGATAGCGCACCCTGCCCTGAATTTTTTTGATGGGCGAATGCATTTTATTGAAGAATATGAACTCCTCTTCGTCGGCGCGCCGCAGGGCGTCTATCGCAAAGTATACCTCTTTTAACACTTCGAGCGCGGCCTTGTCCTCTTCCGCCGTGACCATTACGCGGCAGATGAGCGAATAGGGCGGGAAGTTTGTTGCCTTGCGGATTTTTACCTCGTTTTCAAAAAAGCCCTTATAGTCGTAATTGACGGCGTAGCGCAGAATATAATTTTCGGGCGAGTAGGTTTGAAGGACGACCTTGCCCTTTTCGTTTGCCCTGCCGCTTCTGCCCGCGACCTGCGTTATGAGCTGAAAGGTGCGCTCGCCGCTGCGGTAGTCCGAAAAATGCAAACTCATGTCGGCATCGAGTATGCCGACGAGGGTGACGGACGGGAAGTCGTGCCCCTTGGCAATCATCTGCGTTCCCACGAGGATATCCGCCTCCTTGCGCCCGAACGCGCTTAAAATTTTGTAGTGCCCGTCCTTGCCGGACACGGTGTCGTTATCCATGCGCAGAATGCGCGCCGAGGGGAACAGTCCCTTCAAGTCCGCAACCACCCTCTGCGTGCCCGTGCCGCCGTAGCGCAGATGCACGCCGCCGCACTCGGGACAGGCGCGCAGCATATGATACTTTGCGCCGCAATAATGGCACTTCAAACAGTTTTCTTCGGAATGGTATGCGAGCGACACGTCGCAGTTTTGACACTTGGCGACGTAACCGCAGTCCTGGCAGATGACCGTCTTTGCATAGCCGCGGCGGTTTAAAAAGATGATAGCCTGGTTGCCCTCGGCGAGCGTTTGGGCGAGCTCTTCGCGCAGCGCGCGCGAAAACGGGGAGTTGTTGCCCCTTTTGACCTCGCTGCGCATATCGGCGATTATGATTTCGGGCAGGGGCTTTTTGTTTATTCTGTCGGGCAGTTCTATCAGCCCGTACTGCCCTTGGGTGGCGCATATGTAGCTTTCAACCGAGGGCGTGGCAGAGCCTAATATCAGCTTGCAGCCGTTGTATTCCGCGCGCATGCGCGCTATTTCTATTGTAGAATACCGCGGCGCCGTTTCGGACTGGTAGGACGAATCGTGCTCCTCATCTATGATTATGGCGCCCAGATTTTCTAAGGGGGCGAAGATTGCCGAGCGCGCGCCTATGGCGATTTTTGCCTCGCCCGAGCGCAGGCGCCACCACTCATCGAAGCGCTCGCCCGCGGACAGTCCGCTGTGCATTATCGCCGCCTGACCCTTAAAGCGCCGCCTGAGCTGGCGGAGCATCTGGGGAGTGAGCGAAATTTCGGGCACCAGAAATATTGCAGTTTTGCCCTCTTTTAAAACCTCGGCTATATAGCTTAAATAAATTTCGGTCTTGCCGCTGCCCGTAACGCCGTGGATGAGTTGCACGGTTTTGTCCGAATGCGAAATGCTGTAAAGCGCGGCGCTCTGGGCGGGCGTGAGCGCGACGGGGGAATAATGCTCGTCCTCGCCGGGCATGGGGGTGCGCTCGCGGCGCACTTTATAAACTTCGGCGACGCCCTTTTCTATGAGCGCATTGACGGCGCTCCTGCCGAAAGTCTGGCAGAATGATGTAAATTCCCTGTCGCCCCCTTTGAGGTCATCTATCGCGGCAGCCTGCTTTTTTGCGGCTTTGCCGAGGGATATGTCGGGGTTTACAAGCTTTATGTACTTGGTGTAGACCTCGCTGACCCTGCCGAGGCGCATCTCCGAGGGCAGAAAGAGGCGGAGCGCCACCGCCTTGGGAACGCGGTAGCGGTCGGCTATGCTGCCCATGAGCGAAAAGCACTCGGGCACGAGCGCGGGCTGTTCGTCGTAGACGTATTTTACGGGCTTGATTTTTGACGCGTCGAAAGAAGGGCTGTCGCTGACGCCGATGACGAACCCTTCTGCCACCCTTCCGCCGAAGGGCACCTTTACCCTGCAACCCGCGCAGGTTTGGGCGGGGCAGGAATATTCAAAAACCTTGTCCACCTGGCTGTGGGCGATGTCGACGATTACCTGACAATACATTGGTTTGGGTCAATTGCCGCAGTTTTGCGCGGCATGGTTTTAAGCCGACAAAATCGCCCCGCGGGGCGATTTT
>DVHK01000128.1 GCA_018712135.1 Candidatus Coproplasma avicola
GCCCGCAGCTTTGCCTCGCAAAAAATTTGCCGCAAGGAAAATAAATAACGATTGTTTGTTCAGCCGTTTTTAAGTTGATTTTACTGTCTTTATTTGCTAAAACCGTAAAAAGTTGAGTAATTTTGCGGGGAGAAATTTGTCATAATAATGTAAGGATTACCAGCTGACGGGATTTTTATGACTTATGACAAAGAAGGGCATTGAGAATATAGTAAAAAGATATACTTTTATTCGCAAGGCCATGGGAGAGGGAAAAGACACTGCGGTGTTTTACATAGGTAACAGAAAAAAGTCGATATATATAACCGAGGAGGTGAAAATGGTATGCGGAATAATAGACGAAATTTACAGCCAGTCTGACAACTGGATTAAACTTCTTATAGACGGGCTGCGCAAAGGTTACAGCGACAGAATGCTCATACTCAGGCTGCCATGGGAAAAGAATGCCTATTACGAGCGAAAGCACAAATTTATCGATAAAATTTATAAATGCTGTATATACAGAAACATGGTCGAATACGACGAAATAATAAGCGAGGAAATTTAAATGATGAAAAAATTAACCGCGGCGGAAGCGCTTGAAAATCTTATCAGGTCAATACATATAAGTCTGGGCGAAATTCAGTCCGGAGACAGTGCGGACGAATTTGCATACGGCGAAAAGGTTGCTTATGTAGAGTGCCTTGAAATTCTGCAACTGTGGGAAATGGCAGAAAAATACGGTCTCGATTACGATGTGGAAGAGCGCTTTCCGCTCGGTTGAGTGTGTGCCGCAAAAACGTTTTTAATGGGAACAGCTGAGGCGGCAAAATAAAGCAACAATATGAAATATTGTTCAGAATATATTATTTTTGTTGCAAATCGTGCGCATAATTGATAAAATTCTATTAATGACCAATGATGAATTCATAAACAATTTAACTTTGCTTAAAGCGCGCAGAATGTCTGCTTTGCAGAATATTTATCAGGAATATTTTGAAAAGATTTTTCAGACGGCATTGGTGATTGTCAGGAACAGGGATGACGCGTATGACATAGCGATGGATGTTATTATCCGATTATGCAATTATCCCGGAAACGAATGTGAAATTAAAAATCACGTCGGGCTGCTTGTCACAATGACAAGAAACATGTCATTTAACTTTTTAAAGAGAAAAAGCCGTCAGACCGAACTGAGTTACAACGACGATGTTGCAATTTCCGACGTGAACGACGTGTTGTGGCTTGAAGATATTTTCAGCATACTCAGCGAAGAGGAAAGGGAAATATTTATCAGACACGTCATCTGGGATATGAAGCTTAAAAGCATCGCAAAGGAGCTTGAAAAGCCATACGGAAGCGTGCGCAAAAAGTATGCGGGCATAAAATGTAAAATTAAAGATATTTATAAACAGTAAATCATGAAAAGCATGATTTTTTATTTTACGGGAACATTTCCTCTCTTTGGACTGTCATAATAATAGAAAAAACAAAAGAGAGGTATTCAAATGAATTCAATTGTCAGTTTATTGTTCGCAGGCGTGCTGTCGTTTCAGGCGGCGGCTATGGCTCCCGTAGTGCCCACCATGTATTTCTGCGCCGAATATTATGGGGCCATTCTTGAAGATATAGGAGAAAAAACATATAATTACGCCAGCAAGGACGAAAGCGAATCGACCATCAACGGCGGATTGCCCACCTACTATAACGGCGGCGATTACATTAATACGTGCGCAAACGTGGCGGGCGCAATCGTGCTCGGATATTACGACGTAAGCTACAACGACCTCATTCCCAACTATACCTCGGCAATAGTCTTTGGCGACAGAATTGTTTACAGGGTGCAGGATGACAACGTTCAGAATGCGATAGACGAACTTTACGACTATATGGACACCAACTCGACGAGCGCGGGCGGCACCACAATAAGCGGCTTCAAAAACGGACTTAGCGAGTACGTGAATAAGCGGGGCAGAAACATTTCGTATTCCAGTCTCGGTAGCGGCAGCAGTTTCAGCATAAGCGGGCTTAAAAATTCCATCGCTGCAAAAAAACCCGTAGTTCTCTTTACTTCGCAATATGCTTTAACATCTACGTTTGGTTACGAAGTTTCTAATGGAACAGACAAGTTTATTACTTACCTTTATAGCGGAAATCACGTAATGGTCGCCTGCGGCATAAAGGAAATAGAATATTACAATTCAAGCAACGGACTTATAGAAGAAGTCACCCTGTTAAAGGTTTCAACGGGCTTCTCTCAGGTCGATATTTCGTATATCTTCCTCGACGACCCGGGAATTATTATAGACAGTTATTCCGTAAATATTTATTAAGAGGAACTTAATGAAGAATTTCAAAAAAGAGATGAAGGCAAAACTCAACGACGAGGCGCATCTCGCGGGTGCGAATTCAGAGGAATTCGACCGCTGGTATGCCGCCAACGAGGACAAGCTGGGCGAATTTTCCCCTGTTTCCGCGCGCGATACAGACGCGCGCGGCGGTGTGCGCGTCAAAAAGTTTTTGCCCGCAGCCGCCTTCATCGGGCTTGCGTTCGTCATGGTCATGGTGTTAGTAGTTCTGTTTGTCACAAACAACGGCGGAGAGAGCGACTTTACGTTTAACAGCGATATGGTTTATAACCGCGAATTAACTGATGAGGAATTTGCGGCAGTAGAAGGACAGTATGATTTTATAGACAATATGGACGTGACCGATAGTATAAAACTGCTGTATAACGAAGATAATTCGCTCGTGTTTATTATAATTCACGGTGAAATTATAACTCAAAGCGATTATTATTTCATGACTGTACAGATAGAGTATAACGAACATTATAATTTTGTCGATAAATATTATTATCATAATTTGGATAACAGCACGACGACAGATAATTTTGATGTGAGCTATGAACAAATGGGGCTCGATGACGGTGGACTCTACACATATCTGCTCAGGCTGGAATCGGAAAACCTTAATACCGTTTACATGGAAGTGCATTGCTTCGAGGACGACATAAGTTATATCCTCAATGAAGTTTTATAACCGAACTTTGCTTACAGACTCCATAAAAGCGATAACATAGCGCGGAGCGCCGCAGATTTATCTGCGGCGCTTCGTGCATATCTGCGCGTATGCGCTTTGCGTTTTTTATATGTTCTGATATAATGTATCCGCAAGGAGATGACATATGGTAAAGACAAATGCAATGAGAATTCTTGAAAAGCAAGGCGCGGATTACAGCGTTCATTCGTATGACGGCGGGGCGCTGTCCGGCACAGAGGTGGCGCGCGTGCTCGGCGAGCGAGAGGACAGGGTATTTAAAACGCTGGTCACAACGGCGGCGCCGGGCAGATATTACGTGTTTGTTATTCCCGCAGCCGCCGAACTCGATCTAAAAAAAGCTGCCGCCGCGGCGGGTGAAAAGTCGCTGGATATGCTACCGCAAAAGCAGTTGCTGCCCGTGACGGGTTATGTTCACGGCGGCTGTTCGCCCGTGGGCATGAAAAAGCTTTTTCCCACATTTTTCGATTCGTCCGCCCTCGATAAAACAATATTTGTCAGCGGGGGAAAGGTGGGTTTGCAGGTAGAACTTAAAACTGCCGACCTTCTTCGCATAACGTGCGGCAGGATTGCGGAACTTACAAGGCGGGTTCTTTAACCTCGCGGCAAAAACGGCGGCAGGTTTAAGCCTGCCGCCGTTTTTGGTTTTGCGTTGCTTTTCGCACCGCTGAAATATGTTTGTAAACAGATAGTGGAGGAGTATATTATTTTTGCCAGCTCTGCGTTTCGGAATGAACGTGCAGTCTGTAAGATTGATCGGGGGCGGCAACCTTGTGCAGCGTACATTCGTCCGTGCAGTCGCCGCTGACGGCGCGCAGGTTTACCGTTTCCGAAAGTTTTATTGTAAATGCAAATACGCGCCCGTCTTTGGTCTTGCCGTCAACCTTTTTGCCGTTGCAGTATAACTGAACGCCGCCGCAGTTTGTGTAAACTTTTACGGTCGTCTTGCTGCCCGTGCGGTTTTCAAAGCGCTTGCCTGCTATATGCACAAATTTTTCGTCGCTCCAATAGGCTTTATACGCATAAAAACTGTCTTTTTTTGTCTTTCGGTCAAAGGTTACAAGCCCCTTGTGGTTCATTCCGGGTTCGCCGCCCTGGTTGCGCGCGTCGGCGGCAAAGTCGAACATGTTCCACACGTATGTGCCCCAAAGATAGGGGTGACGGCTAAAACAGCGCAGCATATATTCGTGGTAACGCGCCTGATATTCCTCGCTGTTGTCCCCTCTGCGCGGGTGTGCGGAGTGAAGGGCGGGCATACATTCGGCGCCGTATTCGGAGTAGCCCAGGCAGCGCTTGGGATAAAGCGCGTGGAATGCGGAAATCCACAGGTCGTTTAAAAAGAAACCGGGTACGTACCAGCCGAGGTACAGATTCCACGCAACAACGTCGGTTATGTGCGCCGACTTGTTCCCGAACCCGCACATTGCAAAGCAGGCGAGCGTGGTCAGGCGGGTGGGGTCGATTTTATGCACGAGTTCGTTCATCATCACGTGCTGTGCAAGCATGTCTTTTTTGTGCTTGCGGTACATGGTTATTTCGTTTGAAATGCCCCACATGACAATGCAGGCATGGTTGTACTGCTGATATATAAGTTCTTTCATCTGCGACACGGCGTTGTCGTTTGCTTCGGGCATATGTCGTGAGATATAGGGTATTTCCGCCCACACGACCAGCCCCGCCTTGTCGCACAGATCGTAAAAATAATCGTCGTGCTGATAGTGCGCCAGACGCAGGGTGTTGGCGCCTATTTCTTTTATCAGCGCAATATCTTCCTCGTGCATGGCGCGCGTGAGCGCGTTGCCCACGCCCGGTCTGTCCTGATGCCTGCACACGCCGCGCAGGGGATATTGCCTGCCGTTGAGAATAAATCCCTTTTCGGGGTCTATCGAAAAGGATCTGAACCCGAAATTTTTTTCTATGCGGTCAACTTCATTGCCGTCGCCGTCGAAAAGCCGCGCCTCGGAGGAGTAAAGGTAGGGGTCTTTTACTCCGTCCCACAGCCTTGCGCCCACAATTTCAATGTCTGCTCCGTTTTCGCCGCGGGCAACGGCTTTGCCTTCGCCGTCCTTTATCGTTATTTCAACTCTGCCTTCGCCGCTTACATAGGCTTGCGTCTTTACCGTGCATTTGCCGCCGCGCACGCGGGGCGTAACGGCTATTCCGGGCGCGCCGAAAAAGTCGAGGTCAAAGTGGTTTTTGTTTACGATAATTATGTTTACGTCGCGGTATATGCCGCCGTAAAAGGTAAAGTCCGCCGTTTGGGGATATACTTTTTCGGTCTTTGAATTGTCGGCATAAACGACGAGTGTGTTCTGCTCTTTTATAAGGTCGGTTACGTCGCGGCGGAAAGTAGAATATCCTCCGTCGTGGCTGACGGCGTGGCTGCCGTTGACGTATACGTCGCACGAGGAGTTTACTCCCTTGAATTCCAGATATACTCTGTCGTCTTTTCCGCAGTCGGGGCGGGGGAATGTTTTAACGAAGGTGCATCTTCCCCTGTAATAATCTCCGCCGCCGTCCTGCCCGTCTTTTCCGTTCCATGTATAGGGCAGATCGAGCGCCGCACCCTCCGCCGCGGCGGCATCTTCGGGGGATACGTCCCTTTTTATGAATTTCCAGTCTGCGTTTATGTTGAAAATTTTTCTCATGTTTTCCTCCGTACCGTAGAATTATGCGATAAAACCATTTTATCCCTTTAATATAAAAATATCAATAGCATAATTTTTTTAAGATATTGCAATTTTTACATAATTTTACGCCCTCCGCAGTTTCGGGTGCAAAAAAACGGGGGCGCGCCCCCGTTTT
>DVHK01000129.1 GCA_018712135.1 Candidatus Coproplasma avicola
GATTTTTGCGGTGCAATTTGATATTATATAGGCAATATAAAGACTGATGCGTGTAGCCTTTTCGTTCACAAATCACAAGGCGCGGCAAGCATTATTGCTTGCCGCGCCTTTTCTTTTTGTGCGCTAAGCAACTACGTTGATTACTATGCCTAAAACGCCCGAAATTATGATGAGGAGAATGGGAGAGAAGGTCTTTTTGCGCCATATGCGCCAGCCTATGGCGACGAATGCTATTATTGTAAAGATTACAAGCCCCTTCCAGTCGAACGAAAGGCCGTCGCCGACGGAAGTGAATCCGAAAATCTGTGTCATGAACATGGTTATCGCCGTGGCGACGATAAGCCCGATTATTGCGGGTTGAATGCCGTTCAAAACGCTGCGTACGCCCGCAAATTTTAACAGATTGTTTATGAGCGCCGCGATTATGAGTATTATGAAAAACGACGGCAGAACGACGCCGAGCGTTGCTACGAGCGCGCCCAAAAAACCTGCCTGCGACGAACCTATAAATGTAGCCATGTTTACGGCGAGCGGGCCGGGGGTTGACTCGGCTACGGCGATAAAACTCAAAAACTGTTCTTCCGTCAGCCAGTTATTTGAAATTACCACCTCGCGGATGAGCGAAATCATGCCGTATCCGCCGCCGAACGACAATGCACCGATTTGCAGGAAAGTTAAAAACAGGGTTAAGTAAATCACTTTTTATCCTCCCCGCCGTTTTGCTTTCTTCTCCCGCGTATAAACGTGACAAGATAGACGGCGAGCGCCAGCCCCGCGCTTATAAGCACGTAGTAGATGGAAGAAAAGCTTATCGCAAGCACGCTCAGCACTATCATGCAAGCCGCCGCGGCAATAAAAATTGTTATATTGAACGCCGTTTTGGGCAACTTTAAAAACATTTTTACGCCAGCGCTGGCGATCAGGAATATCACGCACACCTGTATGCCCTCGAAGGCGTAGGCGACGTATTCAAGCTGCATAAACGCCTCGAAGAACAACGATATTAAATATATGATGACGAACGAAGGTATGCACACGGCAATAGTCGCCGCGACCGACCCTGCCACGCCCGCCATTTTATAACCCACGTATGTCGCCGAGTTGATGGCGACGGGCCCGGGCGTCGATTCGGCGATGGCGACAATGTTTACAAATTCGTCGTTTTCCAGCCACTTGCGCTTTGTTACAAATTCATTTTCAAGCAGGGTAATCATGGCATATCCCCCGCCGAACGTGAAAAGCCCTATTTTGAGCATGGTTAAAAACAGCGTTAAACAAAGTTTTAACTTTTTCATAAAACCTCCTTTTTCCCCGCCATTATACACCTTGACAAAACATATGTAAAATATTATAATATAATAAAAAACATAGGTAAATTATTATGACAATACGTCACATAAAGACCTTTTACGAGGTCTGTCGTCTAGGCGGGGTGACGAAGGCGGCGGAGGAGATGCACGTCGCGCAGCCTTCGGTCAGTCAGGCGATTGCAGAGCTTGAAGACTACTACGGCGTAAAGCTTTTTGAAAGGGTGGGGCGCAAGCTCATACTCACTCCCGAAGGGCAGGGGTTGATGGCAAAGGCGGCGGAAGCCGTCGCCTGCTTCGACCGGTTCGACGCCGCCGCGTCCCGCGCGCGGCTGACGCCCTCGGTGCGCATAGGCGCCTCTATGACGGCGGGCAAAATGCTAATTCCCCGCGTGATATGTGCCGTTCAATCGGGCATAGAGGGTGTGGACTGCACCGCGCTTATAGACAGCACCGCCGCGATAGAGCGCGAAATTTTGAGCGGCGGGCTGGACTTCGCCATAGTCGAGGGCAGAATTTCGGGCGAGCTGTGCGCCGAGGAATACTCGCGCGACAGACTGGTCGCGGTGTGCGCGCCCTCTGCGCCCTTTCCCGAACGTGCCGACGGCGCCGCATTGTGCGCCCTGCCGCTACTGCTGCGCATAAAGGGCAGCGCCTCGCGCGATTTGCTCGATATGCGCCTTTCCGAGCGCGCTCTCGTCGCAAAGCCCGTCGTGCAGTCGTCCAGCAACAGCGCGCTCGTCGCCGCGGCGGAGGAGGGCGCGGGCGTGGCGGTTCTGCCCGAAGCTATCGTTGAACGCCACATATCCTGCGGTCAACTGCGCGAGATCGCCCTTGAAGGGCTGGATTTGTCGCGCACGTGGTACGTCATCCGGCGGCGGGGAAAAATATTTTCCTCTGCGCAGCGGCGCGCCCTCGATATCTGTATGAAGAGTCGCTTTTGACGATAAGCTTTTAGCGGGGCAATAAGCGCAGCTTATCGCCCTGTTTTGCAAATTTTAAGTGAAAATATCCGTTTTGCCCTTGAAAAAAGACAAACTGTCGTGTATAATAAACTAAATAAACATCATTGTGTGTAATAAATTAAGGATAAAGGAAGTGACCATGGAAAACTATAACAAGACCGTTGAACAGACTGCGGTCGACGTCGGCGCAGACATCAACCTCGGACTCACCTCAGCCCAAGCCGCCGAACGGCTGCAAACGGTGGGGCGCAACGCATTTGAAAAGCAGAAAAAGTGCAGCCTTGCAAGCCGCATATTTGCGCAGCTCAAAGACGTTTCAACCATAATACTCATCATCGCCGGCGTGCTCAGCCTTACGATGGCGATCATCGAGGGCGGCGGATACTTTGAATGCATAGTCGTGTTTGCCGTCATCATAATGAACGTCATGCTCGCGGTCACGCAGGAGAAGTCGGCAGAGGACGCCCTCGAAGCGCTGGGCAGCTTATCCTCGCCCATATGCCGCGTTCTGCGCGACGGGGAGGTAAGGGAAATTGATCCCGAAGAGCTCGTCCCCGGCGATATAATACTGTTGAAGACGGGCGACCTCGTCCCCGCAGACGCGCGCCTCATCGCCGGCGAAAGCCTCGCTGTGGATGAATCGTCGCTGACGGGCGAGAGCGTGCCCGCCGAAAAGGACGCTGCCGCGCAGCTTTCGGGTGAAGTGCCCCTCGGCGACAGGGTCAACTGCGTGTTCTCGGGCTGCCTCGTCACCGCGGGCAACGCCAAAGCCATAGTCACGTCTACGGGCATGGACACCGAAATAGGTAAAATAGCCCGCTTCTTAAAGGATACAAAGCAGCAGAAAACGCCCTTGCAGGTGCGCCTCGACAAGGTCGGCAAAATAATAAGCGGCATCGCCATAATGTCTGCAATAGTGCTCTTCGTCGTCAGCCTCATACAGAGCGGCGGCGTGTTGACCATGGACATGATAATGGTCGCCATAACGCTCGCCGTGGCGGCGGTGCCCGAAACGCTTTCGCTCATTGTCACGCTCATACTCGCGCAGGGCGCAAAAAAGATGGCGGCAAAGAACGCGCTCGTCCGCCAGATGCAGGCTGTCGAAACGCTCGGTTCGACCTCTGTAATCTGCTCCGACAAGACGGGTACGCTGACCATGAACAAGATGACCGTAAAGCGCCTTTGGGTGTGCAGCGGTCAGCCCGTGTCCGAAACCGACCCCTTCGACGACGACCAGATCGACCTCGTCGAAAAGCTCTGCCTCGCCTGCACGGCGACGATAGGGAAAAACGACGACGGCACGCCCCGCATCTTCGGCGACCCCACCGAGAGCGCGATAGTGCGCCTGGCGCTCGACAAGGGGATAGATTACAGCGCCCTTCAAACAAAATATAAAAAGGTTGCCGAAATCCCCTTTTCGTCGGCGCGCAAAATGATGACCGCCGTGTACGAGATAGACGGAGGGGGCTACCTCGTCCTGACCAAGGGCGCGTTCGACCGTCTGCCCTTCGACCGTGACGACCTCAACGCCATGAAGCCCCTTTCGGACATGCACGACTCGTTCGCCTCCGACGCGCTGCGCGTCATCGCGCTGTCGTATAAAGTAGTCGATATGCTTCCCTCGGATATATCCCTCGTCGAACGCGATCAGAGGTTTGCGGGATTCGTCGGCATAATCGACCCTCCCCGCCCCGAAGCCGCTGCGGCTATCGCCAAGGCGAAGGCGGCGGGCATACGCACAATAATGATAACGGGCGACCATGCCGCCACGGCGGCGGCTATCGCCAAAGACCTCGGCATAATCGCTGCAAACGAGGGAGTAATCACGGGTCAGCAGCTTTCAAAGCTTTCGGACGAGGAATTGGGCGACAGCATAGAATTTTATTCGGTTTACGCCCGCGTTTCGCCCGAAGATAAAATACGCATAGTCAAGGCGTGGCAGGCGCGCGGCGAAGTCGTCGCCATGACGGGCGACGGCGTCAACGACGCCCCCGCGTTGAAGGCGGCGGACGTTGGCGTCGCGATGGGCATAAACGGCACCGAAGTTTCCAAGAGCGCCGCCAAGATGATTTTAACCGACGACAAGTTTTCGACCATAATCGAAGCCGTCGGCGAGGGCAGGAACATATTCTCGAACATACGCAAGCTTGTGTATTTCCTGCTCGTATGCAACATCTCCGAAATCGTGGTAATGCTCTTCGCGCAGTTCATGGGCTGGGATCTGCCCCTCACGCCCCTCATGCTGCTCATAATCAACGTGCTCGGCGACGGTATTCCGGGCATAGCGCTCTCAAAAGAACAGTCGGATAAGCGCATCATGAAGCGCAAACCCATAGCCCGCAACGAAAGCTTTTTCGGCGGCGGGCTGATGGAGGTAATAATCCAGCAGATTTTCGTGTTTGCGCTGGTCACGCTCGCCGCGTTCTACATCGGCGAAAACGTAATTTTCGGCGGAGCCGAACACAGCGCCGAGGCGGGCAGAACGATGGCGTTCCTCGTCACGGGCTGGACGTCCATTCTCCACGTTCTCACCGTGCGTTCGCGCAGTATGCTTTATAAATACCGCGTAAAGGACAATCCCCAGCTTTACATCAGCTGCGCGGCTATGCTCGTGCTGTTCGCACTCATCGCCGCAATTCCGCCTGTCGCTTCGCTCATGGGGCTGGGTGCCCTCGGCTGGCAGCAGTGGCTGATATGCATAGGGCTTTCGCTCGTTCCCATTCTCGTAGCCGAATACGGCAAACTGTGGGATGCGATAAAATCGCGCAATGCCGAACTGACGCGCGTTGCAGGCTAAAACTGTGCGCGGGCTTGCGTAAATTGTAAAGGCGGGCGGGG
>DVHK01000130.1 GCA_018712135.1 Candidatus Coproplasma avicola
CAGTAATGCGCGCCCGCCCCTCGGTTTTTAATCTTCAAGCCCCAAAAGGTAGTCTGCCGAAATTTCAAGGTATTTGCATATCAAAAAAAGAGTGTCGATGCTCGGCACGCTCTTGCCCGATTTATAATCAGAAATGCATTGCTTTGAAACATGGGCGGCTTTTGCCAGTTCCGTTTGCTTTATGTCGGAATATTTCAGGCATTCGTTGAATCTCTGCTGAAATTTAGTTATTTTTTCCATTAAAAATTGCCGCGCTTATCAATGTTTTTACACATTTATTATATGCAAAAAGTACGCTGGCACTTGACAAGTACGTTATTAACGTACTATAATATAAAAAATACAAAAGGAGAGAAAAAATGAAAAGAGCAAAAGATTTCAGGTCACAGGCGTGGCAGGGCATGCACGGAAAGTGGGGGACGTTGGCTATAATATACCTTGTGTATTATGTAATAACGGGTTGCATAGGCGCTATTAGCGCAATACCCGCATTCGGCTCGGCTATCGGCAGTATAATTTCCCTCATAATATCTGGTCCTTTCGCACTCGGGCTAACTATTGTGTCGTTGTATGTAGTGCGAGGCGTAAAGATTTCCGTAAACGATATGTTCGAGGGGTTTAAACAATTTCTCAACGCGTTTCTCGCCAATCTTATAAACGGCATATTTATCGTACTATGGACCTTGTTGCTGATAGTACCCGGTATAATAAAAGCATATTCGTATTCAATGACTTACTATATCCTGTCGGACAACCCCGTTCTTACGGCAAACGAAGCGCGCAAGCAGTCTATGGAACTCATGCGCGGCAATAAATGGAGGCTGTTCTGTCTCAATTTCAGTTTTATAGGCTGGATTATTTTGTGCGTTATAACGCTTGGCATACTTTCATTTTGGATTTCCCCTTACATTCAGTCTTCGGTTGCGGCATTTTACGAGGAAATAAGCGGCTCAAAAATTATCGCGCCAGAGGATTCCTCTCATCTTTCCGACATGCCGACAACTTGACAGATAAGAAAAAAGGCTCTGCCGTGCGCAGAGCCTTTAAAATATTCGTTTTTAAATGTTGTCCTTTTTTTCGGGCAGAAATTTCCAGTAGCGCACGGGCATGTAGCCCTTCATCTGCCTGTCGTGCGGGCGCTCGGTTATATTTACCGACTTGTAGTAAAGCCGCCACAGCTCCTCGAACGCCTGTTCGTATTCCGAAAGATAAACGTCCGCGCCGTCGGCATAGCAGACGACTATTTCGTTGCCGTCGTACAGTGCGGCTTTTTTGCGCTTTATGTCGTGAATTACAAACTTCTGGTTTTTCAGCCGCTCGGCAAAATGGGGCGCGAGCAGGTCGGTTATGTCGTTGTCGGGGGAGTAGGGGGCGTAAAGCACGCCCTTGTCGTTTTCCATGAACCGCAAAAACCCCTTCATATTGTGCAGTTCGCCCGTAACGCGGCTGCGCATGTCGTCCATATCGAAAACCGCCGGTATGTTGAGCATTGTCCTGACGGGGCGGCGGTGTTTTATCAGCAGCCTGATGTATTCAAATGCCGTCTGTTCCTTATTGTCTGCGCACGAACGCAGCGCAAGCGAAATATCGTTAGTCGCCGCGCTGTCGTATTCGCATATTTTTTTCTTAACCCTTTTCGCCTTCTGTTCGTCGGCTGTTATCTCCTTAACCGCGGTATCCAGCCCCAGCTGCAAATCTCTGCGGCTGGTAATTGCGCAGCTTTTGTCGTTATAGCCGTCGAATACGGCGGTATAAAAGCAATCCTCGCTGCCGTCTACAAGATAATACGTCATAATTCACCCGTCAGGGCGGAAAAACTTTCGCCCGCCGTCGAAAACATGCTCAGCTGCTCGCTGTCGTCGGCGCGGTCGCACAGCATGAGCGAGGCTCTTACGGCATTTTCGCCGTCCGCCCCGTAAAATTTTCCGTCGCACGTAATAAAGTGTTTAGCCCTTTTTAGTATTATGCGCATTTTTTTAAGATTATCAAAGTTCAGCTTTGCGTGCCGCCTCGCTTCGGTTATTCTGTAAGCGCCCTGCGCGCCGATGCCCGGCACGCGCAGCAGCATTTCAAGCGGCGCTTTGTTTATTTCCACGGGGAAGAGGTGCATGTTCCTCAACGCCCACGCGCATTTGGGGTCGAACTCGGTCGAAAGATTTTCATTCCCGTCGCATATTTCTTCGACGTCGAAACCGTAAAAGCGCAGCAGCCAGTCCGCCTGGTACAGCCTGTGCTCGCGCAGCAGTCCCGCAGCCTTGTCCGGCAGTTTTGCACTCCTCACCACGGGGATGTACGAGGAGTAATAAACCCTTTTAAGCCCCATATTGCGGTACAGCGCCTGCGTCAGCCTTAAAATCTGCCCGTCGCTCTCTGGCGACGCGCCTATGATCATCTGCGTTGTCTGTCCCGCCGGTATTGAGCGCATCGCCCGCCTGACTTTATTTTCCTTTTGGTAAACGGTGAGGGCGTGCAGCATTTTCATGGGCTCTATCAGGCTGTCGCGCGTCTTTTGGGGCGCCAGCAGTTTAAGCGACTTTTCGCTGGGCAGTTCTATGTTATAACTCATTCTGTCGGCAAGCCGCGCCGCGCGCATGACCAGGCTTTCGTCGGCGTGTGGTATGCCTTTGACGTGTATGTAGCCGTTGAAGTTGTATTTGCCGCGCAGCAGCTCAACCGTGCGCGCTAAAAGTTCCATCGTTCTGTCCGGATTGCAAAATACGGCGGAGGAGAGGAACAGCCCCTCTATATAGTTTCGTTTATAAAAATTAATGGTCAGCTCGCATACCTCCTCGGGGCTGACCGTTGTCCGCGGTACGTCCGCGCTCGCCCTGTTGGGGCAGTATTCGCAGTCGTAAACGCAGTCGTTGCTCATAAGCATTTTCAAAAGGGAAATACATCTCCCGTCAGGGGTAAAGGAGTGGCATATTCCCCCGACGGAAGCATTTCCGATTCCTCCGTCCCTGTTCACCCGATCAGAACCGGACGAGGAGCAGGATACGTCATATTTTGCGCTTTCGGTAAGAATTTTAAGTCTCTTTGCGTCCAACATAACGGTAATCCTCTTAAATCCATGCGCCCGTTTGGTGCGGTAAAAAACCCGTAACCGCAAAAAACCAAGCGCGCAAACTGTCTGTTTCCGGCACAATAACCCGTTTCGCACCGCTAACAAACATATGTTTGTATACGTATTATAACGCCATAACTTGGGCTTGTCAAGCAAATTTTAAAAAAATTATATAAAAAAATATTTAAACTTTCACAAATATTTCATTGTCGGGTATTTACCTTTACACAAAAATGGTTATAATTAAATTATAGTAAAAAAGTAATAAAATTCCAAAGGAGAAGACGCGCCATGAAAGTACTTATAGTCGACGACGAAGAGATGATAAGGGGCGTATTGAAAGAATACGTTGAATTTGAAGGCAACGAGGCATACGAAGCCGCCGACGGAATGGAGGCCGTCCGCCTTTGCCGCGACAACGATTACGACGTCATTTTAATGGACGTTATGATGCCCAAACTCGACGGGTTTTCGGCTGTAAAAGAGATAAAAAAGTTCAAGGACATCCCCGTCATAATGCTGTCCGCCCGCGGCGAGGAATACGACAAACTTTTCGGGTTTGAGATAGGCGTCGACGATTACGTCACCAAACCCTTTTCGCCCAAGGAAGTCATGGCGCGCATAAACGCCGTCACAAAGCGCCATTCCGCCGCAGGCGAAAACGCCAATCCGGATGTCTACAAATTTGAAGGTCTGACGGTCGACATGGTTGGCAGAAACGTCTACGTCGACGGCGAAAAGGCAGAGCTTACGCCCAAGGAATACGAAATTTTATTTTATTTCATAAAAAACAAGGGTATAGCTCTCACCCGCGAAAAGCTTTTGTACGACGTATGGGGCTTTGATTTTTACGGCGACGACAGAACGGTAGACACGCACATCAAAATGTTGCGCGCAAACTTAAAGCAGTACCGCAAATTCATAGTCACGCTCAGGGGGCTGGGTTATAAGTTTGAAGCATAAATTTCCCCTGAAAATCAAAAGTATGCAGGTGCTGCTCTGGCGGTACTTTGCTATTTTCACCGTTCTTATCGTGGTGGTTGTCTCGCTCGTCTGTTTCGGCATTCTGGGCAGCGCATATTCAGGTCAGGCGCGTGAACGTATAATTGCCATCGGCAACGGTCTGTCAGCGTTTGTTGACGGAAAGTCGTCCCATCTAATGGGTGAAATCGGCGGCGAAATGAACCGCTACGCCTTTACCGAGGGCGTCGACATATTCCTCGTCGGCACAGACGGGCAGGCTTTTATATACACCACCGAACCTTCCGACGACTGGGACGAAATATTCGACGAACTTAGCGAAACGGTGGACGGCTGGACGGAAAACCGCGCCGTCGTTTACAGTTCTGCGTCGATGATGAATTACGTTTCGTGCGTAACCTTCAATGCAAATCAAAGTTATCTGTTCGTGCGCTATCCCATGTACATCATGTCGGAATCGGTGCGCAGTATGCAGATTTACATCATAGTCATTGCCGCCGTCGCCATAATTGTCGCGTTCATAATCTCCTATATGCTTGCGCGCAGGATTTCCCGCCCCATACGCAATATATCCGAAACGGCTATGCGCATGGCTAAGGGCGATTACGGCGTTCAGTTTGCTTCGGCGGAGTTTGAAGAAATCGCCCAGCTGTCCGAAAGCCTGAATTACGCCAAGGACGAAATAAAAAAGAGCGACGACTTCCAGAAGGAGCTTCTCGCCAACGTTTCGCACGATTTAAGAACGCCGCTGACCATGATAAAGGCTTACGCCTCCATGGTAAAGGAAATTTCGGGCGACGATCCGGGTAAGCGCAACAAGCACTTGCAGGTAATAATCGACGAATCCGACAGGCTGACGGGGCTTGTAAACGATATATTAAATGCCTCCAAAGTAAGCGCGGGGCTCTCCGAGCTCAACAAAAAGGTGTTCAACCTCACCGATTTTATCTACGGCATAATGAACAAGTTTGATTACTTGCAGGAAACGGCGGGGTATAAGTTTTACGTAGATATCGACCCCAATCTGTACACCCTTGCAGACGAAGAAAAGATTTATCAGGTTATCTACAATCTCGTCTCCAATGCCGTAAACTATACGGGCGCAGATAAATGCGTATATGTGTCTTTAAAGGACTGCCCCGAGCAGAGCCGCATAAAGTTTGCCGTGCGCGACACCGGCAAGGGCATTTCGGACGAAGAAAAGGAACACATCTGGGACAGATATTATCGCTCCAAGGACGCCCACGCCCGCCCCGTAAAGGGCACGGGACTGGGGCTCAATATAGTAAAAATAATTTTACAGGCGCACAATTTTAACTTCGGCGTCAATTCAAAGGAGGGCGAAGGCTCAACTTTCTACGTCGATTTCCCCGAAGTTTCTTCAACGCCCGATAATTAATTTTCTCATGCAAAATGTTTGCCGCCGCCCGCGAAAGCGGGCGGCTTTACGTTTAGAGTGTCCGAAAATTGTTTAATTTAAACAATAATGTCATTTCGACTAAGTGAGCAACGCGAACGCATGGAGAAATCTATCAATAATGCGAGATTTCTCCACTCGCTATCGCTCGGTCGAAATGACAGTTAATATGTAAACATGTTTTTCGCAAACACCTGAATTTATTTTTTATATTGACAAATCGCCGATATCGTTATAAAATAATAGAAATATATCTTTTACGCGGGGCGCGAAATGCGCGCGCCACGCGTAAAAAGGAAAGGTAAAAATGGATAAAACAGAAAGGGATATCGTCGCCATACTCACCGCCGATTCGCGCGCGGGCGCCGATAAAATCGCCGCAATGCTGGGCATTTCCGTGCAAGAGGCGGCAAAAAAGATAAAAAAACTTGAAACCGACGGCGTTATCGTCAAGTATACCGCCATCGTCAACGAGGACGCCTTCGACGAGGAAAACGTTGAAGCGCTCATCGAAGTCAAGGTAACGCCCCAGCGCGGTTCGGGCTTCGATGCCATCGCGCAGGAGATAGCCGAGCACGAAGAGGTAAAAAATTTATACCTCATGTCGGGCGCCTACGACCTCGCCGTCATTGTATGCGGCAAGTCGTTGAAGTCAATTTCGCGCTTCGTGTCCGAGCGGATATCCACTTACGACAACGTGCTTTCAACCGCCACGCATTTCATATTAAAGAAATACAAGGTGGAGGGCGCCCTTATGAAGCGCGACGACCTCGCCGAAAGGCTGTCGATACAGCCGTAAAGGATTAACGCAAATCTTGCCTTGCGCGGCTGCGAAATAACGGTGAAATGCGGGCTTTGCCCGCGTGAAATACGCTTGCGCGTGTGAAATAAATACATGCGGTATTTGTGAAACATACTGCTGCGCAGTATGTTGTGGTGGGAATTATTTTAAAATAATAATCGTCAGCCACAACGCGCGTTGTTAAACGCGCATTTCACGCGCCATTGGCAATGCAGGCATTTAGACCTGGCTTTTGGCGCATTTCACGCCCCGAAGGCGGCATTTCACCCTATCTCATCCTTGTCATTGACGCGATTGGCGCGTTGTGCAACAATCGCTATTCCGTCGCTTCGCTCCTTACGAGCAACCCAAAACCATAGCAATCGCGCAAAACTGTAGTATTTGCGCGAAGAGGAGGGGCAACGCAAGCATAGTTGCAAGGCGTGTATTCACGGCTTGCATAAAGCGGAGTTTGCCCCGACGAAATCTCGGGGCTGAAGCGACGGACATCGGATAAATTTAACTTCAATATATTATGCGTTCATTTGTCAACAAGCGCGCGGCGGAGTTGAAGCCGAGCGGTATAAGAAAATTTTTTGATATAGTTTCCGAAATGGAAGGGGCGATCTCACTCGGCGTAGGCGAACCCGATTTTGTCACGCCGTGGTCTATACGCGACGCTGCCATCCGCTCTGTAAAGCGCGGGCTGACCCAATACACGGGCAACCGCGGCTTGCCCGAGCTTCGCCGCAACATATGCAGGTATCTTTCCGAGCGTTTTTCGATTCCCGCCGACCCCGACCACACCATCGTCACCGTCGGCGCGAGCGAGGCGATAGATCTGACTTTGCGCGCCGTATGCGAGGAGGGCGACGAGATTCTCGTCCCTGAACCCTGCTACGTGTCGTATGCGCCCTCGGTTGCGCTCGCGGGCGGCACGCCCGTAGGCGTAAAGTGTGTCGCCGACAACGACTTTGCGCTCACGCCCGAACAGCTCGAAGGCGCGATAACGCCCAGAACAAAGGCTCTCATACTCGCCTACCCCAACAACCCCACGGGCGCAATCATGACGGAGGAGCAGCTTTCCGCCATAATTCCCGTAATTGAAAAGCACGACCTTTTAGTCATATCCGACGAAATTTACGCCGAGCTGACTTACGTCGGCAGGCACGTCTCCATTGCTTCGCTGGGGGATATGTCGCGGCGAACGGTGCTTATAAGCGGTTTTTCAAAGGCTTTCGCTATGACGGGTTGGCGCGTCGGCTTCGTGTGCGCCCCCGCCGAAATCGACGAGGCTATGTTCAAAATCCACCAGTACACCATAATGTGCGCGCCGCGCGTCAGCCAGCACGCGGCAAACGCCGCCCTGGCAGAGGGCTTCACCGACGGCTTTGCCGTCGTCGAGGAGATGAGGGGCGAATACGCCCGCCGCGGCAGGTTTCTTGCAAACGCATTCAACTCCATGGGGCTGAAATGCTTCCAGCCCAAGGGCGCGTTTTACGTGTTCCCCTCGGTCGAAAATACGGGACTCGGCGGCGAGGAGTTTGCAAACAGACTTTTGCAGTCGCAAAAGGTCGCCGTCGTCCCCGGTTCGGCTTTCGGCGGGGCGGGCGATTGTCACGTGCGCTGTTCTTACGCCACGTCCATGGCACAGCTTTCGGAGGCTATCGACAGAATTGCGGCGTTCATGAAGGAGTTAAAGGGGTAGTAGGTTTTGTTGTTCCGACTGCGGCGCCGCGACTGCCGACTGCGGCGCCGCAAAAAATTTATCGCCCTGTCATTTCAGGGCGCGACACGCCGCCCATGTCATTTCGAGCGGAGGGCGTAGCCCGTAGTCGAGAAATCTATCAGTAAGGCGAGATTTCTCCACTCGCTGTCGCTCGGTCGAAATGA
>DVHK01000131.1 GCA_018712135.1 Candidatus Coproplasma avicola
AAAATCGCCCCGCGGGGCGATTTTGCTGTGTTGCGATTAATCTTTTACGGCTTTGATTTTGCCTTCTTCGATCTCCTCGCAGGCGAGGGCGATTTCCTTTAAGCGATGGGGATTTTCGCGGGGGTTGTTTACGCTGTTCTGTTCTATGAGCTGGCGGGCGCGCTTAGCCACGACCACGCAGAGGGCATAGCGCGAAACATGACCGCCGTTTTCGTCGAGTTTTGCAATGAGCGAATCTACGGGAGGTACGTTTATCATTTTGTTTGCTTTCTCCTATTTTCTAAGATTTTTAATATATTTTCGACGGTTTGTTCGAGATCGTCGTTGATTACGGTGTAATCGTAAAACTGCGAGCGCGACATTTCGTAATCGGCGCGTTGAAGGCGCTTTTCGATTAAAACTTCGTCCTCGGTGCCGCGCAGCCTGAGCCGCCTTACCAGCTCTTCGCGGCTGGGCGGGGTTATCATCAAAAGCAGCGCGTCGGGGAATGCATCGCGTATGTGCTTTGCCCCGTCGACGTCGATTTCTAAAATGACGTCGCACCCTTCGGCGAGCTTCTGCTCGACAAAAAATCGGGGCGTGCCGTAATAATTTTCAAAGTGGTTGGAGTATTCCAGAAAGCCGCCTTCGTCTATCATTTTAAGGAAGGTTTCCTTGGAGATGAAAAAATAGCTTTTGCCGTTTTTTTCGCCCTCGCGGGGGGCGCGCGTCGTGCACGAAACCGAAAGCACCGCGCCGGGCAGTCTTTTTAAAAGCATGTCGACCACCGTGCCCTTGCCAACGCCCGATGGCCCCGATATTACTATAAGCGTTCCTTTGTTGTTATTCAACGTTCTGCACCTGCTCCCTTATTTTTTCTATTTCGTTCTTCATGTCCAGCCCGAGTTTGGTTATGGCAAGATCGTTGGACTTGGAGCAGATGGTGTTTGTTTCCCTGTTGAATTCCTGGATTAAAAAGTCGAGTTTGCGCCCGACCAGCTTTTCGCCGCAGATGGCGCGAAACTGACCGATATGCGAGCGGAGGCGCGTGAGTTCCTCGTCGATATTGGACTTGTCCGAAAAGACGGCGACTTCGGTCAAAAGCCTGCTTTCGTCCACGGGAACGTTTTCGAGATAACTTTTTATTTTCTCTTGCAGTTTTGCCCTGTAATTGCTTGCAACCAAGGGTGCGCGCTCGGAGATGCCCGCGACGAGTTTTTCGATCTTGTCCACGCGGGACAGCATATCCTTTGCGAGCTTTTCGCCCTCGACGGCGCGCATTTGGTTGAGGTTTGAAAGCGCGTCCGACAGTGCGCATCTGAGCGCTTCGAGCATCTCTTCGTCGGCGCCCGCCGCCTCTTCGGCTTTGAGAATGTCGGGCTGGCGCAGAATGGACGTGACCGTGAGGTCGTTTTGCGCCTCGGGGAAGAGAGCGGCGACCCTTTTTGCCGCCTCCACGTAGGCGCGCGCCGCGGGTTCGTCTATGTACATGGTCTTTGCCTTGTCGCGCTTGTCGGTCAGGCTGATGAACACGTCGGCATGACCGCGGGTGAGATTTTCGCGCACGATCGAGCGCACGGTGTCTTCGTTGCCCGAGAAGATTTTGGGGCACTTTACGGAGATGTCGAGATAGCGGTTATTGACCGTTTTTATTTCGGCGGTCAGTTCTATGCCGCCCTGTTTATACTGCCCCCTGCCGAAGCCGGTCATGCTGTACATAAATATTTATACCCTCGGTTGCTTATTTTATATACATTATAACGCATAACTTACAAAATTACAAGCCGCGGCGGGGGTTTTTAACAAAATTTTCGCACACGGCGGCTTTTCAGTAGTCGGCGCCGTCGTTTGGGAAAGCCCCCCTTTCGCGCGTGCAGACTATGCGGTAGTTGTTGCGGGGCTGGACGGAAAAGAGCGTTACGGGCGCGACCGAGGTTATAACGGCGCCCGTCACGTCGGCAAAATACGCGCACCCGCCCGCGCACATGACGACGGGCATGCCGTAGAGATAGGCATACGCGCGTATCAGAAGGGGGGATATCGGGTGAACGTTTTCGGTGAGGCACAAAAGCAGGTTGCAGCCGCACAACGACAGACTTTTTATGTTTTCGGGGAAGTGCAGATCGTTTTCTATGCACAGCCCCACCTTATAGCCGCCCAGCTTATACAGCCCCAGATATGCGCCGCTCTTCAAGTCCTCGCCGTCGACGACGTGCAACATGTCGGTTATGCCGAGCAGCTTACCCCCCTCCGCCACCGCCGCCGACTTGCGCTTCAACCCGCGGCTGTCGGTGCGGCAGCCGCACACGGCGGCGCAGCCCGAACGCTTTGTAAGGCGGGCGAACTCGCCGAATTTATCGCTCCTGCCCGAAAGTTCGCTGTCGAAGTCAACGTCGCCTATATAGCCGAAGCCGATTAAAGCCACGTCGCACTCGGGCAATTGGCGAAGGTCGCCCGCAGACATGCGCGGCACTACACAGATTTTCATACAATTTATTCTATTAAAAAAAAATTTAAATTGTTCCCTTGCTTTTTATTACACGATAGTGTAAGATTAAAACATGAAACAAGTTTACGATTTTAACAGCGAAACCCTGCCTACGATAATTACCCCGCACGACTGCTATATAACGGCGGTTGAGCTTAAAGACGGCTGGCTGACATTCACCTTTGACGACGATATTATGCACGGCGAGGATTGCCCTATTGGTTCCGACTGCAAGTTTGACTGTATACGCTTTCATATCGACGAATTGGTTTTCGATGACGGCATACTGGTTTGCCGCGGCAATATAAAGCGCAAGAAATGGATATACAAAGAAGTAGGATTGGATTATTTAAGAAAAGTTTTATGTCGCGGCAATCTTGAATATATGTATCACTTTGTTGCATTCGGCGGAATAATTATACAACTGTTTTACGGCAAAAAAGGGAGTGCTAAATGGTCACAATACGAGCTTACGATAGATACTGATATGGTGGAAATTGAATGGAGTAAGAGGCAATAAAGATAATGTGCCGCCGACCGCATGGTCGGCGGCACATTATCTTTGCGGCGGAAAAATTGTTCTATTTTTGTGGGGCGCGGCATAGCCTATAAACATGAAAAGGACAATCTGTATTATTTCGGCGTGCGCGATTTGCGCATTTGTAGCCGCGCCGCTCGCCGCGTGCGCGCCCCAAAATGACGAACAGAGCAGCATTTACCGGATAACCGCGCAATATGACGGGGGCAACGCGCTTACGGGCAGGGTTGAACTCGATTACTTCAACGATACCGACAACGCGCTGGACAGCTTATGTTTCAACCTTTGGGGCAACGCCTACCGCCAGGAGGCGCAGTATGCACCCGTCTCCGCTGAAATGAGCGCGCAGGCGTACTATAACGGCGAGAGCTACGGCGGAATGACCATAACCGACGCCGCTGGCGGGCAATGGCAGGTGTGCGGCGAGGACGAAAACATTCTTGAAATTGAGCTTGAATCGCCCATATATCCCGACGAACACGCTCAGGTGACGATAGATTACACCCTCACCTTGGCGGACGTCAACCACCGCACGGGCGTGACCGAAAACACGGTTAACCTGGGCAATTTCTTCCCCATCCTCTGCGCTTACGGGCAGTCGGGCTGGCTTGAATACACCTACTGCGCGACGGGCGACCCATTTGTTTCGGACGTTGCCGACTATGAAGTGCAGCTCACCGTGCCCGAAAGCTTTAAAGTTGCGGCGGGCGCGCAGTTGTGCGGCAGCGCGGAGAGCGGCGGCGCGGTTACTTACACTTACCGCATGCAAAACGCGCGCGACTGTGCGTTCGTGCTCTCCGAGCAGTTTGAAGAGATCAGCCGCGAGGTAAACGGCGTTGAAGTTAAATATTATTACTACGACGACGAACAGGCGCAGGTTGTTCTTGGCGCGGCGTCGAACAGCCTTGAATACTTTTCGCAGACCTTCGGCGCGTATCCCTACCCCACTTACACTGTGGTGCAGACGGGATTTTGCCAGGGCGGCATGGAGTATCCCGCGCTGAGCATGATATCGGACGAATGTGAAGGGCAGACCGCAATATATACCGCCGTGCACGAAACGGCGCACCAATGGTGGTATGCCGCAGTGGGCAGCGACCAGTACGCGCACGGCTGGCAGGACGAGGGTCTGGCGGAGTATTGTTCGCTGATGTTTTTTGAATACGCCCCGCAATATGGCGTGACGAGCGCGGGTTTGCTGGGCACGGCGACCAAGGCGTACAGGGCGTATTTTTCGGTTTACAACCAACTTTTCGGCGACGCCGACACGAGCATGGAGCGGGCTCTGAACGAATTTTCGGGCGACTATGAATACGCCAACATTGCCTATAACAAGGGGCTGTTGATGTTCGACGCCGTGCGCGCCGCCTGCGGCGACGAGCATTTTACCGCCGCGCTGAAAGATTACTACACCTCTTACCTCAATAAAATCGCGCCCTGCGAAGGGCTGATAGCCGCTTTCTGCCGATATGCCGACTGCGAGGGCATTTTCAACAGCTTTTTAAACGGCGAAGTAATTATCTAGCGGCGTGTCGCCGCTGCCATACTCCGCAAACATGCGTTATCGTTCTGCCAAACCCCTCTTGCGGACAGCAACATTCCGTTGGCGGGGTGACCCCGCTGTCGGGCTTCGCAATTTCGTCTGGATAACCCCCGCTTTATGCAAGCCATGTAACCATGGCTTACAACTGTGCTCCGTTGCCACTCCCCTTCGCGCAAAAGCCACGGTTTTGCACGAGCAACGTTCCGTTGCATCAAGCTCCGCAAACGGTGTTGTTACATTACCCTCCCCTCTTGCGGACAGCTTTCGCTGGCAGTGTGTCGCCGCTGCCGTATTCCGCTAAGCCCCTGCTTACGCAGGTGCACGCCTTTGCTCGTTTGCTCTGTATGGGAGTTTTCTCCGCGCATACGCACGTCGAAACCCTTCTATTGCAATTACTAATGTCATTTCGACCGAGCGGCAGCGAGTGGAGAAATCTCGCCTTATTGATAGATTTCTCCATATTGATAGATTTCTCCATGCGGCGCCGCGACTGAAAGTCGCGGCGCCTTAGTCGAAATGACATGATAGAGGTAATATCACGCTTACCCTGAACCGCGGCGGCGGGCATTTTGCCCGCCGCCGCGCACATTATTCCGCACTTAAACACAAAATTTTTACAGCGGCGGGGTGCAAAGCCGTAAACTTTTTGTTGCCAAAAAAAATATTATGAAGTATAATAGGGTTGTCGGCGGGTCATAACGCACTATAAACCCGCGACAAAGGTTATTTATGGACGCTTACCCAAGTTTTATTTTTAACAGGCTTTAACCGCTGCGCGACCCTGCTGCAAGGTGCGCGGTGGTTTGCCGCGCACATTTTATTTTTACGGAGATGATGCAGTATGGTCAAGTATTTTGTATCCGGCGGCGACAACAAGCTCGCTCAGGTGCAGGCGTTTGAACAGCTTTGCTGGGTTGACATGGTCAATCCCACCGACGACGAGGTGGACGACGTTGTTGAAGTTACGGGCGTTTCCGAAGATATGATTAAAGCCGCGCTCGACGAAGAGGAACCCGCCCGCACCGAATTTGACGAGGGCAACAGCATGTTCGTCGTCGACTGCCCCATAATTGAGGAGAGCGAGAGCGGCGACACCTACTCCACCCTGCCCTTAGCCATAATTTACAACAAAAAATGCATAATAACGGTCTGCCTGAAAGGCAACCCCGTGCTTAAAGACTTTATAACCGGGCGCATAAAAGTTTTTTGCGACAAACCCGTGGCGTTTATTTTAAACTTTATGTACGGCAACGCCAAAAGGTTTTTGTACTGTCTTAAACAGATAGACCGAAAAGCCCACCGCGTTCAGGCGGAACTTGGAAGGACGCTCAAAAACGAAGAGATTTTACAGCTATTGGAGCTTGAAAACTCGCTTGTCTACTTTTCGACGTCGCTCAACTCCAACTACAAGGTTCACGAAAAACTTTCAAAAGTTGAAGCCGTTGCCACGCGCGAAGATTACCAGGATTTGTTCGACGACATGGTAATCGAGAGCAGTCAGGCGATTGAAATGTGTAAAATTTATAAAGATATTCTGTCGGTTTCGATGGACGCGTATGGTTCGGTAATTTCCAACAACGCCAACGATACCATGAAAAAACTGACGGTTATAACCATTTTGCTTGCCATTCCCACCATGATTGCGGGGTTCTGGGGCATGAACGTGCCCGTGCCGTGGCAGATACAGGACGGCGATACCTCTACACTGTGGTTCTGGGTGATAATTATCGCAACATTTATACTTACCGCCGCCGTGGCGTTTGTGCTGGTTAAGTCTATGAAATTCAGACCCGCCGCCAAGCGCAGGCAGAGGCGCAAGAAGAGATCGAGGGACGACTGATATGCCTATTTTACAATATAAATGCCCGAAATGCGGCAAGGAATTTGAAGAACTTGTAAAAAAATACGACGACGAGATTTTATGCCCCGACTGCAAAGTCAAAGCCGAACGGAGCTATTCGGGCTCGGTTTGGTCGGCCACGGGCAAGCCCGCCAAAAAGTGCAGCGGACACTGCTCTACCTGCGGCGGCTGCCATTGACAAACGCCGAGGGTAAACAGCCGGATAACCCCACACATACAAATATACCACACATATAAAACTTACGCGCAAACATTGTCTGCGGGCGCGGCTCAGGTGAGCCGCGCCCGCTTTTTTTATGCATACTTATTTATGTATATTTTCCGCCATGTATATCGCCGCATATTTTGGGCAATAAAGCATTAAGCGAGGAGGAAGTTTTATGCGCACCCTTAAAATTGGCGCAATTTTAATACTTGCGCTCGCCGTGTGCGCGGCAGCGGTGTCGCTGCCAAAGAGAACGGCGTTTGAGTGCGGCGAAAGCTACACTTTTTATGTGGGGCACACCTCCTCGGACTGCAAGATTATTACCGTGGACGACAACCCGGACATACTGATGCTTGTGCTTAAAGACGTGTGCGGCGAGGCGACGACCTTTGAAAGTCTTGACGTGACGGAATTTTTGCAATCGGTTGACGGGAACATATTGTTTGAGGAAGAGCTTTCTGACAGCGTAAATTACTACTGCTCGGCAGACCTGCCCTATTCTGTGGAACTGTACGGAATGGAGATTAACCTGCACATATGCGTCAAACAAGGCGGCGTGACCGTCGCCTCACCCATCATCTTCGGCGGCTACTAAGCGGGGTGACCCCGCTGTCGGGTTCCGCAAACGGGCGTTGCCGTTCTGTCAAACTCGTCTTTCGGACAGCGTTTTAATTATTTATGTCATTTCGACCGAGCGACAGCGAGTGGAGAAATCTCGCCTTATTGATAGAATCTCGATTACGGGCAGGCGCCCTTCACTCGAAACGACAAATAAAACTATACCTCTCTTCGTTATGCTGTAAAAATAGTTTAAATTATCTCCGCGCAACCTCAGGTTGCGAAAAAAGCACGCCAAACGCGGTTGAAATTGTGTTCGGCGCATAGTATAATATAATTGCAAAAACCAAAGGAGATAACATTATGGCATTTGCAGACAACTTACAGTATTTAAGAAAGCGCGACAAAATAACGCAGGAAGAGCTCGCCGATAAGTTGCAGGTTTCGCGGCAGTCGGTCAGCAAGTGGGAAACGGGTGAAGCCTACCCCGAAACCGAAAAAATAATTGCCCTGTGCGATATCTTCGGTGTGACAATGGACGACCTTATGCGCGGCGGCGTTGCGCAAGGCGGAGCGGGCGCGCAGAATGAAATCGCCGTGGATAAGGGCAGCGAAAACAATTCGTCCGATTGTCCGCGCGATGCGGAAAAGACCGAGCTTATTTCCGACATATCCCCTAACGAATGCGGGCGCAAGCGTTCCCGCGCGATAGGCGGTGCGATAGACGGCGTTCTGCTTTTCGGTTCTGCCCTCGCGTACATATGCATGGGCGCAATAGCAAACTTGTGGCACCCCGGCTGGATAATTTTTATATTTGCCATCGCTGCGTGCGCGTTCGTCGATAAAATTTTTGTCGTCTGCGACAGCGAGGATGCGGCGGCGCCCCTTTCGGCGCGCGTGCTCTACGGGCTTTCGGGCATGGTAATAATTTTATCGCCCGGCATATACCTCATCTGCGGGTGCGTGTTCGGCAACTGGCATCCCTCGTGGGTGGTGTTCATAATCGCCGCCTTCCTGATGATAGCCTTCGATGGCATAGGCAACGCCATTTCTGGTCGCACCGACGACTGATTGAATTAAAAATAAGAGCAAAGTCTTGTCGGAAGCGGGCACGCACGGTAAGTGCGTGCCCGCTTTACTATGCGCAGGGGTTATATATGTTCATAAAATATAGGTATTTGACACGCCGTTTTGGTCATATTATAATGTCGTTGATTGGTAAAACGGTTTTTGTTGGCGCAACGCGTTGTTTGTGAGGTATGCGGAGATGACATTTCGGTTATGAAAAAATGCAAAAACGGGCGCGCAACTTTCATTGCGCGCCCGCCTGCAAGCTTATACGTTAAATTTTTATATCGCAAACTTATCTTGCACAGCCGAGAGCAACGTATGAGAGGGGCGATACACCGATCTCATTTTCGGCGCTGTCGAGCTGAGCGATTTCTTCGTACAAATCAATCATTTTTAAGCCTCCTTACAGATGTGATCTTTTGCAGTGCATAAGTGTGTCTGAATTATTTTATCTTCCGCAGTCAAGGACGACGTACGAAAGAGGGTTTACACCGTAATCGGTCTGTTCGTCGTCTATCTGGTTAAGTTTTTCATAAATATCCATATATCCGTACCTCCTTGAAAGGTATTTTGCCGCATATTTCGCTGCGGCGCGCTTAAAACGTTGTGTCGGGTCTGCCGCATTGCGCGGCGGTGTTATTTGCCGATCTTGTTCAGTTTGGATTTTCTCATAAGATCGAGCAAATATTCGTTGTACATAACTCCCATTGTGGAGTTGATAACTGCCAGTTGCATTAAATAGTTGTAAACTTTCATTTCTCTTACCTCACTAAATTCTTTTTGTCGCGGACACATTTTTCCGCGCTCTTCATCTTCCTGTTCAACAATCAGGTTTTCCTGATTTCGCTTGCAGTATAGCATACTGTTTTTTGTTAGTCAATAACATTTAAAAAATTTTTAAAAATGGCATTTTTGTTATAATCTAACACTATTTTATGATAATAGCGATAATTTTTGTGAATTAACATTTTTAAATCGATATAATTGTTACGATTTTTCAAAAATAACAAAAATTTTCATTTTTTTGCAAAAGGCGACCTGCTTTTGTTAACAGCGCAAAAATGCGCGTTCGTTTTCGGCAAAATCCGCCCCTTTTGTCTGCCATATTATAACCACGCGCCCCGCTTTTAAAACAGTTTTGCTTATTAAAAACTTTGATTTTGCATATTGAAAAGCTTGCGCGCGCGTGGTATAATTAATATCGTCAAATAAAAAACTTTAAAAATTTTCAGGAGGAAAAACTAAAAATGCTCGGTAATTTTACCTTTTGCAATCCCACCCGCCTGTATTTCGGCGAGGGCGCTATACAAAATTTAAAGGGCGAACTTGCAAAATACGGCTCTATGGTCATGCTCGTCTACGGCGGCGGTTCAATAAAAAAGAACGGCATTTACGACGGCGTGATGGCCGTTTTGAAGGAATGCGGCAAAAAAGTAGTGGAGTATGGAGGCGTCATGCCCAACCCCACGTCGGCAAAGCTCGCAGAGGGCGCGCGCATCGCCCGAGAAAATAACGTCGACCTCATTTTAGCCGTCGGCGGCGGCTCGGTGTGCGACTACTCCAAGGCGGTTTCGGTTTCGGCATACTGCGAAGATGACCCCTGGCAAAAGTATTACATCCGCTTTGAGGAGCCGACATGCAAAATTATCCCCGTCGGCTGCGTTCTGACCATGGTCGGCACGGGTTCGGAAATGAACGGCGGCGCCGTAATCACCAATCACGAGCAAAAGCTTAAAATCGGTCACGTGTTCGGCACCGAGGTTTTCCCTAAGTTCTCCGTGCTCGACCCCACTTACACCTATACGCTGCCCAAGTACCAGATGGTGGCGGGCTTCTACGACATCATGAGCCACATTTTGGAGCAGTATTTTTCGGGCGAGGACGACAATACGTCCGACTACATCGCCGAAGGCTTGCTGCGCTCGCTTATTCATTCGTCGCTCATCGCCGTCGAAAATCCCCGCGATTACGAGGCGCGCTCCAACATAATGTGGACGGCGACGTGGGCGCTCAACACCCTCACCGCCCAGGGCAAAACAACCGACTGGGAAGTGCACATGATAGGTCAGGCGGTCGGCGCTTATACCGACGCCACCCACGGCATGACCCTCGCCGCCGTATCCATGGCATACTACCGCTATATAATGCCCTTCGGGCTTAAAAAGTTTGCGCGCTACGCCGTCAATGTTTGGGGCGTAAATGCCGAAAGTAAGTCGGAAGAGCAGGTCGCAACCGAAGGTCTCGTCGCCATGGAAAGCTGGATGAACAAGATAGGTCTGGTCATGAACCTCAAAGACCTCGGAGTCACGCCCGACATGATAGAGGGCATCGCCGACGCAACCCTTATAATGCAGGGCGGCTACAAGGTGCTCACCCGCGAAGAGGTTATCGACATCTTAAAGCGGAGTTTGTAAAAAAAACTAACGCGGGCTGCGCATAAAATGATATGCGCAACCCGCGTTATTCAGCTTCATCAAAACAATAAAAATTCGGCGCGGTGTCGCCGGTTTTTTATTTTTCTGCATTGGCTTGATTAATTTTTTTGAGCCTGACCGTTGCGTTTACGATCATGAGCGCGCCCAGAACTATTGTCAGCGCGCATACGACAAAGCCCGTCACGGCGTTGAGCGCGTTCATGTTTATCGTCTGTTCGTCCGAAAATACTGCAACCAGCGTAACTTGAAGGGAGAGCAGCGAAACCGCGGCGTCGGTCAGGTTGATGTTGCGGTAGCTCTGCAACACGGGGTCGCGCAGCTTCCCCGCTTTGCGTATGTTTATTATTGCAAAGGCGATCTTGTAAAAAGTGTAGGCGGCGCAGGTTATCGCCATTATTTCGGAATAAGCCGTCGGGCGCTCGGAGAGTATCATCAGGGTGACGGCTGCGGCAAGGGCAAGTTCGAGCACGAACAGCGAAATGCCGCACAGTCTGTACAGTTTCAGCTGGTAAATATTCAACGCGCGCCCGTCGCCGCCCGCCAGCTTTTTTATTTTTCTGCCGCCCGCCAGCAACCCTCCGCGCAGCGCGCTCAGAAAAATGTAATAGCACGACATTATGCCGTACCAAACGGAGCGGGTGACGATGCCCATAACCCCGTTGAATACGACAAACCCGACGTTGATTGCAAACGATATTAAAAAAAATACGGCGGTGCGGAATCCGTAACTCGAAACTATGTTGTCGGTAAAGGCGTGCTTTTTTGCCTTGGCAATTATTGCCCCTTTAATTTTCGGTACGCCCCGCACAATCAGGTAAATTGAATAGGCGAGAAATACAGCCGCAAACACATAGACTATATGTGTATACCAATCGGTGAAAGAAAGGGCGGTAAGCGCTATCGCCGCGGCGATGAATATAAGCGCAGCCGCCCACACTGCGGCTATAAACGGTGCGGGTGGATTTTTAAAAAAAGCTATCGCGCGTAATTCTTTTTTCATGGCATACCTCTCTTTATATGCACGATTATAGCACGCATTTTTTTATGAAAGGATAAGATATTGTTAAAAAATTGTAAAAGTTAATTTTTAATACGAAAGGGCGGCGCGGGATT
>DVHK01000132.1 GCA_018712135.1 Candidatus Coproplasma avicola
TTTGTCATTTAGCTTTTTGTCCAATTTCATTATACCACATTCGTTCGGTCGAAATGACATTAGCAGTATGTCATGATAGAGTTTTTGACGTGCTTTGCACAGAAAGACTCTCATATATGTGATAAATGCAAACGCGCGCCCTCCCGCGTGGGAGGGCGCGCGTTTTAAAACCGCATGGTTTTGTTATGTGATCTGCGGCATTGTTTTAAAATTTATTTTGCAACTTTTTTAAGCAGTTCTTCCATTGCAGCCTGCAACTTTTTCAAAGCGGCTTCGGCGTCCTCTTTGTTGTTGGCTTTAACCGAATAATAAATTTTCAGCTTGGGCTCTGTGCCGCTGGGGCGCACGCAAATAAAGCTGCCCGTTTTAAGTTCGTAATATACGCAGTTGGTCTTGGGCGAGCCGATGGGGGTCACTTCGCCCGTGGCAAGGTCGGTCTTTTCGTTCTTGGAATAGTCGCGTATGCCGGCAATTTCGTAAATGTCGAACTTGTTTACCTTGGCGGTCTTCAATCCGTCGACAACGGCGTTCATTTCCTTCATGGCGTTCAGCCCTTTATACTGAATGGAAACGTTGCAGTCGAGAACGTAGCCGTATTTTTTATAGATGTCGTTCAGCCTGTCAAAGACCGTCGTACCCTTATAGGTGTAATAGCACACCATCTCGGCGCACAGCATCGAGGCGACAACGGCGTCCTTATCCCTCGCGTGCGTGCCGCGCAGATATCCGCAGCTCTCCTCGAACCCGAATACAAAGGTGTGGCTGCCGTCCTTTTCCCATTGCTTTATTTTTTCGCCTATGAACTTGAACCCGACGGGCACTTCAAACAGCTCCACGCCGAAGTTCTGGCATATGGGTTTAGCCATGCCCGTGGTGACGAACGATTTTACAACCGCCGCGTTTGCGGGCAGTTTGCCATCCTCTTTGAGGCGGGTCAGAATATAGTCCAAAAGAAGTATGCCCACCTGGTTGCCCGAAAGCGCTTCAAATTCGCCCTCGGCGTTCTTTACGGCAACGCCCAGGCGGTCGCTGTCGGGGTCGGTGCCGAAAACAACCGTCGCGCCGATTTTTTTGGCGAGGGCTATGCCCATCGAAAGGGTCTCCTTGAATTCGGGGTTAGGCACCTGAACGGTCGAAAATTCGGGGTCTTTTTTGGTCTGTTCCTCTACGATAGTGGCGTTTATGCCTATCTTTTTGAGTATGGTCTTAACGGGTATGTAGCCCGAACCGTGAACGGGGGTGTAAACGAGTTTAAGCTTTTTGCCGCACGCCTTTACCGCCTTGGGCGAAAGGGTCAGCTTTTTAAGCGCCTTGTAATATTTTTTGTCCACCGACGAGGGAACGATCTTAACGTATTTTTTAATCTGTTCGGCGGTGGGGGTGGGGCTGCCGAGGTAATCGGTGATCTTGTTTATGCTGTCTACGACTACCTTGGTGTCCTCGGGGCTCATCTGTGCGCCGTCCTCGCCGTAAACCTTATAGCCGTTGTACTGCTTGGGGTTGTGCGAAGCCGTAACCATGATGCCCGCGATCGTGTGCAGCTCTCTCACGGCAAACGACAGCATGGGCACGGGGTGAACGTCGCCGAATATATAGGCTTTAATGTCGTTGGCGGCGAGAACGTCCGCCGCGGCGCGTGCAAACACGTCCGATTTAAGCCTCGTGTCGTAGGAAATGACCACGCCCCTCGCCATGGCGTCGGGGCCAAGCCCTTTGATGAACGCCGCAAGCCCCTGCGTTGCGCGCATTACGGTGTAAATGTTCATCTTGTTTGTGCCGTAGCCGATTATGCCGCGCATACCCGCGGTGCCGAATTCAAGCTCGGCGCCGAAGGAATATTCTATCTCTTCCTGATTGTCTTTTATTGCTTCAAGCTGTTGTCTGCCCTCGGCGCAAAGCCTTTTATCGTTCAGCCAGCTTTCGTAAGCAGCTTTATAATCCATATAAAAGTCCCCCATGAATGTTTTATTTTTTTGGCGTCCGCCGTTTTCATGATTTGCGGCAGACAGGGTATATATGCGCGCATGGATGCGGCAAAGCGCAAAAATCTTCCGCAGCGGGATGAACGCACGCTTTATACCTAATCTATTATACAAAAAAATTCCCCCCTTGTAAAGGGGGGATGATAAAATATTTCTTATATTTTTCAAAAAATATTCACTTTTTTTAAAAAATCTGCGCTTAAAGTTCATAAAAAACTTGTCGGATGCCCCGTCTGCTCCCATTATCCGCCCGGTTGCGGCTTGTTGAACGGGGTGCGTTTTTTATCGGCAGACGCGGTGATATCAGCGTTGGTTATCGCCCTTGAAGAACTGCTCGCGGGTCATTATTGTTTCGCGGTCGGGCTTGATTATGGTGTTCTTGTCGACGAAATATTTTATTTCGTTGTTGTCGCAGTAGTTTACAAACTGGAAGCATATGAACAGCACGTAGCTGGCGGGCAGGGTTATGAACAGCCCCGCGCCCAATGTAAAGAACACGGCGACGACGTTCATTGCAAATACTATCAGCACAAACACTACGTAGTGCGAAAGCGTTTCGCTGAATTTTTTGTTTCCCGCGGATATATAGTTGAACGAATAAACCATCGCTCCGCGGTTGGTCGTCTTTGCGTATATCAGCGAGGGCAGCCAGTCTGAGGTAAAAGTCATCTGTATCGCAATCAGAAAAACCATCGCAGTCGAGGCAAGGAATATCAAAAGAAGTATGGGCGTGCCCATAGCCATAAGCCCCGCCGAAATGCCGAAAATTATCGCTATCGCAATGATGTTGTAAAGGGTGGAAAGGGGTACATATATGGCGTTGTAAAGGCAGGCTTTGCCTAAATTTTTAATTAGCGTGCCGATAAAGGGGGACGCGGCGTGCATCGCCATTTTGTCGTTGACCATTGCTGCGGCGGTGTAGTTGCTCAGCCCGAGCAGGAATTTCTGCACGAGATAAACGAGAATGACAATCGCCACCGTGAGCACTATCGAACCCGTCATGGAGCCGAGCATCTCCATAAGTCTGACGAACGCCTCGCGTATTTCCAGCCAGTAGGTCTGCATGGCGGCGAAGTCGAGGTTGACGAACGCCGTGCCGAACGAGCCGAGCAGGCTTGAAAGTTCGGTGAATTCGGTCGTGCCGCTTATGTTTGTCAGAAACGGGAATATTACCGCCGCATAAAGGCAAAGGCTGAAAAGCAGCACGATCACCCTGTAAAGCAGCACTTTGTATATCGTGCCGAAGTTGTCCACAAAAACGTTGAATGAGTGTTTGAATTTCATAATATTTTCCTCCCCGCCGGGCTTGACGGCCCCGGGTTATCTTTCAGTATTTTCTCAGATCTTCGCGCTCTATCCCTTCGACGTCGGCGTACGCCATGTAGCTCGAAACGATGATCACCATATATGCGCAGCCGAAGCATATTGCCCCCGCGATTATCGCGGCGGCGTTGCCCAAAAATACGGCGATCAGCGTCGTGATGACCAATGCAACGGCGAGGGGAAGGGCTATGGCGACAAAGTTGCGCCATCTTATCGTTCGCGCCTGCGCATAGGAGGAGTAGAGCGCCTCGCTCATTCTGTATCCCGTTATTTCCGCGCAGGGCAGCCACAGGAAGAAGTGCGCCGTTACAAACACGAAAAACAGCGCAAGCAGCACGCATATCACGGCGCCTGCAATAAACACGTATGCGGGGGCGAGCGAAAATGCCGTCATTATGATCGCCATGAGCAATGCGAGTATAAGCGCGGCTGCGGCTACGGCTATCATGCTGACCAGCCCGTAGATAAAGTTTATGGTAAAGCTCGACAAAATAGAGCGGAAGTTGCGGCTGCCGAACCTGATATGTTTGTCTACCATCGAATGGGTGAACGCCACGTCGAGGACGAGCGCCACATAGGCGGCTATGCTCAGCACAATCGTAATCCAGTTTTCGGAGTTGAACGGCATGAACAGCTTGAACCAGTCTGAAAATCCCGCCGTAATCTTTCCGTCCGAAAATCCTTCCGCGATGCGCGCCCCTGCGGAAAAATCTATTATGGGCGCAAACGCCAGCATCGCCACCGCGAGCGAAGGTATCAGCAAAAAGAAATTGTTTTTTATATATTTTAAAGTTTCGATTATGTATTTCATTGTATTTCGGCTATTTTGCCCGTAAATTTGCCGTCGTACACGGCGAGGTATAAATAGCTCTTTATTGCGGCATACCGCGAAAGCGTTCCGGGGTTGAACAGCGTCAGGTCGCCCGCGTCTTTTTCGATTGCGTCGTGAGTATGCCCGAACAAAGCCACTTTTGCGCCCGCTGCGCGCGCCTTGGCTTCAAGTTCCGCCGTTCCGCGCTTTACGCCGAATTTGTCGCCGTGGCAGGCGAAAATTTTAACGCCTTCTATTTCGAGTTCCAGCTCGTCCTCGCCCAGTCTCGGAATGTCGCAGTTGCCGTTCACAAGGTAAACCTTGCCCGGGAATGAGGAACGTATTCTCGCCCCGTCCGACGAGGTATCGCCGAGGTGGATTATGTAATCGCATTCTGAGAACAGCGGATAAAGTTTTTCAATTTCCGCCCTGTTGCCATGGGTGTCGGAAAGTACTATAATGCTCTTCAAAGTTTGCTCTCCAAATCTTTGAGCGCGCGGAAGCGGTGCGAAACAGTATTCTTTTCGTCTTCGCTCGCCTCGGCAAAGCTCTTTTTAAGGTCGTCGGAGTAGAACAGACTGTCGTATCCGAAGCCGTTTTCGCCGCGCTCTTCCGTAAGAATGCGTCCGTAAGTTCTGCCTATTCCGAACAGCATTTTGCCGTGCGGATAGTAAAGGCATACCGCACATTCAAAGTGCGCGCGCCTGTCTTCCAGCCCGTCCAGCTGTTTTAAAAGCAGCGCGCGGTTGCCCGCGTCGCCCTCGCCCGAAAACCGTGCGGAAAAAATTCCGGGCGCGCCGCCAAGCGCGTCCACGCACAGTCCCGAATCGTCGGCGAGCGCGATGACGCCCAGCGCCTTTGAAACGGTTGAGGCTTTTATCAGCGCGTTTTCCTTAAAGCTTTGACCGTTTTCTTCAATTTCTCCGTCAAAGCCCGCGTCTTTCATCGAAATTATCTTATATCCCGTCAGGATATCCGCAATTTCGGCTATCTTATGGTCGTTGCCGCTGGCAACGACGATTTTTTTCGTCTTATCCATATTTTCATTATACTATATAAAATTTCAAAAGTAAAGCGGGGGCGGCAAATTAGTCGTCCCATTTAAGTTCGTGCAGCTCGCCGGCCTTGTTCATGCTTTCAAATCCCGATTGCCTCAGCCCTTCATAAACGGCTATCGCAACCGAGTTTGAAAGATTTAAAGAGCGCAGTTCGCCCATCATGGGTATTCTCACGCAGCTTTCCGGGTGGGCTTTGAGCAGCTTTTCGGGCAGTCCCCTGGTTTCCTTGCCGAATACAAGGAAGTCGCCGTCGGCGTAAGATACGTCGGCGTAGCACGCCCTCGCTTTGGTGGTAAAATAATAAAATCTGCCCTGCGGGTAAAATTTTTGCAGCTCGTCAAAGCTGTTCCAGTATTTTACGTCTACAAACTGCCAGTAGTCTAGCCCCGCGCGTTTTAAATATCTGTCGCTGACTTCAAAGCCGAGCGGTCTTACAAGGTGCAGGCGGCACCCCGTCGCCGCGCAGGTGCGCGCGATGTTGCCGGTATTCTGCGGAATCTCCGGCTCTACAAGAACGATGTTGAACATAATGTCTGTCCCGGGTGAATATTTTTACAATGTCTTACTCATTCAATTATATTATTTTAACACCTTTAAATCAAGTCAAACGCGGCTTGCGTCAAAATTATTTTACAATTAATTGACAAGTATGTTACAAAGCTGTTACAATTATAATTGCAAAATATACTATGGAGAGAAAAATTAATGAGCATTGATGACGTTCTTCAAATTGTCTATGCGCTGTTCTACCTGCTCGGCGGCATAACCGTTTTCATGATCGGCATGGATATTTTGAGTTCCAACATGGAAAAGGCTGCGGGCAGCAAGATGCGCGCCCTCATCGGCAAGGCGACGAAAAACAAGTATGTCGGCATAGGTACGGGTACCGCGATAACGGCGATAATCCAAAGTTCGTCGGCAACTACCGTAATGGTCGTCGGCTTCGTCAATATCGGTCTGATGACCCTCACGCAGGCGACATCGATAATCATGGGCGCCAACATTGGCACGACGATAACGGCCTTCATCTCCGCTCTGGCGCTTATGGGCGGATTCCAGCTCGACGTGTCGGCAATCTTTGCCCTCATCGCGTTCATAGGCCTCATGATGACGCTCTTTTCCAAGGAAGAAAAGACCAAGCGCATCGGTTTCATGCTCGCCGGGCTCGGCATGATCTTCGTCGGGCTTTACACCATGTCTTTCACCGTCACCAACCTGACCGAAGGGGAGGGCGATGTCGCAAATGCTATTCGCAGCATGTTCGTCAACATCGGCAACGGCGTGGATTTCCTGACGTGGCAGGCGTTTGTTCTATTCCTTTTAGGGCTTATTTTAACGGGCATAATGCAGTCGTCGTCGGCGGTTACGGCAATCGTCATTACGCTCGCCAGCCAGCGACTCATGAGCATATATATGTCTATGTTTGTCATTCTCGGCACAAACATAGGCACGTGCATAACTGCGTTGATTTCCTCGATCGGCACGAGCGCAAACGCCCGCCGCGCCGCTTGCATTCACCTGTGTTTCAACGTAATCGGCTGCATAATTTTTGCCATTCCGACAACTATATGGGGGCCGCAGATAGCCGGCTTCCTCGACAGCACGATAAACGACCCCACGTGGGAAATCGCGATTTTCCATCTGTTCTTCAACGTAGTCAACACGCTCATTTTAATGTGGTTCATTCCTCAGCTCGTCAAGCTGTCAACCATTCTCGTCCGCGACAAAAAGGGCGCTGATAAAACGGCGCAGACCGAAGGCGAAGAGCAGCTCGATACGCGCATGTTGAAGACCCCCGCGATAGCAGTGGGGCAGGCGCGCAAAGAAATTGTAAAAATGGGGCAGATTGCTTTCTCGAATTATAAACTTGCAATCGAAATGCTTTTAAATTACGACGTTTCCAAAAAGGCGCAGTTTGCCGAAAACGAAAAACATATCGACGATTTAAACAAACATATAACGCAGTTTCTCGTAAAGCTTTCGTCCGAAGATATTTCCGGCACGGACGAAACCAAAGTTTCGTCGTTCTATCACGTTACCAGCGATATCGAGCGCATAGGCGACTATGCCGAAAATATCGTCGAGTACACCGAGGAAATGGTCAGATCGGGAGCCAAATTTTCCGATCACGCTGTCGCGGAGATACGCGAAATGGACGAAAATTTGTCTGAACTTTACAGAAACGTCGAAATGGCTTTCGCCAACCATAATTTAAGCTACACGCAGAACATAGAAAGCGCCGAAAACGCCGTCGACGCGATGTGCGACAATATGAAGGAAGCTCACGTCCGCCGCACCAACGAAGGCAGATGCTCGCCCGAGGCGGGTTCGGTATATCTGCAGCTTGCCGTCAATATGGAGCGCATAGGCGACCACATGAACAACATCGCCAACTCCATAAAGACGTATGTTCAGCCCGACGCATAAACTTATGCAGCAAAGGCATATTCGTGTACGCACAACCGGTTGTAATAATACTCCTTGACAATAATACCCCCGCGGCGCATTTATTTGCGCCGCGGGGGTATTGCTTTAAAATGCGATTATGTGTTTTGACGATTTGCAGAAACAGATTAAATTTTTTAATGCTTTTACATGCTGTTTTTGTCTATAAGTTTTTCAAGTTCCGATAAAAACGCCCTCTCCGCGGGCGAAAACGTGCGGTATTTTTTCCACGCTATATCGAGGTGCGAATTGAGTTCCGGCGAAAGCGGTCGGAAGCATAGTGCGCTTTGGCTGGTGTTTATCAACCCTTCGAGTCCGACGGCATATCCTGCGCCGCTCTCCACAAGCAGCGAGGCGTTGTATAAAAGGTTATAGGTGCAAGAGGCGTCCTCGCCGCCCGCGCCCCTTTTAAACCAATCCGAAACTATCCCCCCGCCCATGGAATGGCGCGAACGTATCACGGGCAGCCCGTTGAGATCTGCGGCCGTTATGCTCTCTTTTTCGGCAAGCGGGCTGTCGTTGCGCATAAGCACTCCCCATCTGTCGCACAGGGGCAGGCGCAGACTGTCGTAGCGGGTTACGTCAGTCGGTTCAATAAATATGCCGAAGTCTATAAGTCCCTTGTCAAGCCGCTCGCTCACCGCTTCGCCGTCGCCGCTGAACACGTCGAATTTTACGAGCGGATATTGGCGTTGCACGGCACATATTGCGCGGGCAATCAGCGAAAAGGCGCGGCTTTCGCCGCCGCCTATGCGCACCTCGCCGCCTATTTCATCGGGTGCGGCTTTAATTTCCTCTTCCGCCCTGTCGTAAAGTTCCAGAATTTCTTCGGCACGCTTTTTAAGCAGTCTGCCTGCGTCGGTGAGCGTAATTTTTCTGCTTCCGCGCTCAATTAGCTGCCGCCCCGTTTCGTCCTCCAATTTCTTCATCTGGCGCGAAAGGTTGGGCTGCGTAACGTAAAGCGCTTCCGCCGCGCGCGATATGCTTTCGTATTTAGCAATCGCCAAAAAATATCTCAACTCTCTCAGTTCCATATCTGCCTCCGAAATCATTTTAACATCAAAACACATGCCTGTCAATTATGAAAATTCATAAAATATAAGCAATTGACATATTTTCCGCGTCGTTGTAAAATATGGTACGTACAGGAGGATATATGGACAGCAAAGAATTTATAGCAAACGTCGGTCGCGAGCCGAAAATTGCGGCGGGATCGCAAATGCATCTGCATATGCACGAGGCTGCGCGCCGCGCACAGCGCATAACGCTCGAAATAAACAGCCGCGACAATTCGCCCGAACGGCGCGCTGCGCTCATGAGTGAACTGACGTGCGGAAAGGTGGGTGCAAATTTCGGGCTTTTTCCGCCCGTTTATTGTGATTACGGTATGAATCTGACGATAGGCGACAGCGTTTTCGTCAATTCGGGGTGCTGCTTTCAGGATCAGGGCGGCATTTACATCGGCGACGGCAGCATGTTGGGTCATCAGGTGGTAATCGCCACGCTCAATCACGACCTCGACCCCGCCCGCCGCGGCGATATGTATGCTGCGCCGGTACATATCGGCAAAAATGTCTGGATCGGTTCTCATGCCACAATACTCGCGGGCGTAACCATAGGCGACGGCGCCGTCGTTGCGGCGGGGGCGCTGGTAAACAGGGACGTTCCCCCTAAAACGGTTGTCGGCGGGGTGCCTGCAAAGGTAATAAAGATAATAGAATGAAAAGACTGTTTATAATTTTACTGTCATTGTCAATGTTGTGTTTTTGTTGCGCCGCGTGTTCAACGCAAAGCGCCCGCGAGGATATTTCAGGCGGGGAACAATCCGGTGAAGATGCCGAATATAAAGAGGGAACTATGTATGTGTATATAGGCGGCAACAGGCTGCCTGTTGCCGTAGCGGAAAGCGCCGCCGCAGAACGGCTGATTGACCTGCTTTCACAGGACGATATAATTTTTACCGTCAACGACTACGGCGGATTTGAAAAGGTGGGGTATCTCGGGTTTGAACTGCCCCGCTCGGACGAGCGCATATCCGTCGAGCCAGGCGATGTAGTGCTTTATCAGGGTAATCAGATAAGCATGTTTTATGCCCAGAGCAGTTGGAGCTATACACGGATAGGCAGGGTGGAGGGGTACAGCCAATCCCGACTCCGCACGTTGCTCTGCGCGGGCAGCGGGGAGGAGAGCGTTCGTTTAAGTCTTGAATAATCTGCGCAGATTTAAATTTACTTTGATTAAACATAAAATGCGTACGGGTAAAACATTATCGGTCATGCCGCCCCGCGCCGCAGTCATGCGGCGCGGGGCGGCATGTTTTACCAATTATTGTTAAAAGTTCAATCGCGCGGCTGGCTTTGCGTCGTTTGTACCAAACAGTTGACAATTCAACAAATTAAGTATATAATTTCGTCATCAATCATAAAGCGGCTTTGTTATGGAAGATTTGTTTGAAAGGTTTACGGTAAGCATTTTAAGGCTGAACAAACTTGTACAGAGAATAAAGATATACGAAATAAAAAAATTCGGGCTGAAATCCATTCACGTCATGTGCCTTTATTATCTCAACTGCCATCCCGAGGGACTTACTGCGAGCGAGCTTGTAAAACTCACGCTCGAAGACAAGGCGGCAATTTCGCGCGCTCTCGCCACCATGCGCGAGGAGGGCTATGCCGAATACGACTCCGCCACGCACAACGCCGACGTGCGCCTCACGCCCAAGGGCAAACAGCTCGCCGAATATATCGTCGGCAGGGCGGCTGCGGCGGTCAGCGCGGGCAGTGCAGATTTTTCCGCCGAACAGCGCGAATTTTTCTATAAGTCGCTCGTAACAATTTCGGATAATCTTGAACAATATTATAACGAGCTGTCAAAAAAATAAAAACGGAGTGTCTATGATTAAAATTTTAGCAGACAGCGGCTGCGATATAGAAGAGTCTCAGGCTGCCGCTCTCGGCATAACGGTGGTGCCGTTCACCGTGCGTTTCGGCAGCGAGGAATACCTCGACGGTTTCACGCTGTCTCACGAGCAGTTTTTTGAAAAACTCGTCGAAAGTTCCGAGCTTCCCCAAACCAGTCAGATAAACGAGTTCACGTTTGAATCTTACTTCAAAAAACTTACCTCAGACGGCGACCAGGTCGTTGCAATCACAATTTCGTCCCAGCTTTCGGGCACGCACTCATGCGCCGTAAAGGCGGCAAAAAAGTTTGCGGGCAAAGTCTTTGTCGTCGACAGCTTGAACGCCTGCATCGGTCAGAGAATACTCGTCGATTACGCCGTCCGCCTCGTGAAGCAGGGTAATCTCACGGCGGAACAGATAGTTGCCGAACTCAATGCGAAAAAGGAAAAAATTCAGCTTCTCGCCGTCCTCGATACGTTAAAATATCTGCGCAAGGGCGGAAGAATTTCTTCGGTCGCCGCCGTCGCGGGCGAAATGCTATCCATAAAGCCCGTAATTTCGGTAGTGGGCGGCGCCGTCAAACTCGTGGGCAAGGCAATGGGTTCCAAAAAGGGCAACAACCTTTTAAACCAGCTCGTCACAAAGTGCGGCGGCATAGATTTTTCTATGCCTTATGTTTTGGGGTATTCAGGGCTTTCCGATGCGTTTTTGAAAAAATACATAGTCGACAGTCAGGCTCTCTGGAAGGGCAAGACGGAAGAAATTCCTTACTACCTCATCGGCAGCACAATAGGCACGCATGTGGGGCCGGGCGCCATAGCCGTCGCTTTCTTTGCAAATTGAATTTGCTTGTACGGTTTATCTTTTGTTTGAAATTCTTTGTAAAAAACAGGGCGGGCGCGCAAATT